>NZ_ANOH01000234.1 GCF_000346505.1 Aporhodopirellula sallentina SM41 | reverse complement strand
TAAGCACATGAACAGGATTGATTGTGTTTAATTGGCAAGCAGATTGCAGCATTGATTCGATGGGGATCTCTCGTGGTTTTGCTAGCATTTTGCCTGATGGTCGGGCATTCGCCACGGCGGCGTTTCCTCCCAACTTCAACGGGAGGAGTATCATGGCACGACCTGCTATTCTGTTTGCGGAAATCAAAAGTCAACAACAACGCGATCGTCTTGTCGAACTTTGGAAGAAGCATCCCAATCATTACACCCGAATGCGAGGGCATGCGATGCTCCTCAGTGACGCCGGCTACAAAGTCAGTCAACTGGTGGACATCTTCGGTGTTGACCGTGACACCGCAGCAGGTTGGATCTCGCGTTTCAATGAAGGAGGAGTCGATGCCCTTTTCGATGACCAACGACCGGGCGGGCCGCGAAAACTCGTCGAACATGAGCAGCGTCTCCTCGAGGACCTTCTCCGAGAGTATCCCTCGCACCCTGCAAAGGTGATTGCGAAGCTGAAAGAGAAAACGGGCAAATCGATCAGCCGCAAGTCCCTGTCGCGTTATGCCAAACGATTCAATCGGAGCTGGAAGCGGTTTCGCCGTAGCCTTCGACAGAAACGAGACGAACAAGCGTTTCGACTCGCTCAAGAAGAACTCGCCGAGTTGCTCGAAGAACCTGGATTGAACGTGGTCTATTTCGACGAAGCGGGCTTCTCCCTCAAGGGAGTCGTTTCCTATGGGTGGCTTCCGGTCGGTGAACGTACTGAAGTGCCTGTCACCGGTGCGCATGGATCGACGGTGCAGGCGATCGGATTCGAGCATCAAGACGGTACAACCCGAACCTACCTTCACAAAGGTTACGTCAACACGCAAACCGTCATCGAAGTGTTCGACGATTTCTGCGAGACCATCGACCAAACGACCGTGGTGATCTTGGACAACGCGTCCTCTCACACCAGCGGAGCTTTCAGGGCATCGGTAGAACGTTGGGCCGAGCGAGGCTTGCTCGTCTACAACCTTCC
>NZ_ANOH01000233.1 GCF_000346505.1 Aporhodopirellula sallentina SM41 | reverse complement strand
ACGAACCGCACCGGCGAAGTCTTCACCAGGCAGCATCTTACTCACGATGTAGTATCGAACTGCAATCTCATCGCCTTTGCGACGCTGAGTGTTGTTGATCGACATTCCGATGGCCTGTAGCCCCTTCCATCGTGAACCGTCTGGCAGGTCCTCAGGAAGCTCACACAAGTAATAGCTTCGTTCGTCGATTCGACCATGAGCAGACTCTTTCGTGTGATGCTCTACAACATGCACTCTTGCAAAGTCATCTTCCAGGTGGGAAAGGAAGAACGCCTTGATCCCCTCGTGAAGCGTCGGCTGATTTCCTTTGACGGCCAAACAGTAGTCCGCTCCTTCGTCGATGATCTTGGCAGCGATTTCGGTTTGGCATCCCATAGCATCGATTGTGACCAAACCACCGGAAACCTCGATGATCTCAAGCAATTTTGGGATCGCCGTGATTTCGTTGCTCTTCTGGTCGACGATGGTCTGCCCAAGACTGAGGTGGTTGGCCGTTGCCCAAGCACTCACCATATGAATGGCGGCTTTCCCACTTGCGTGGTCATAGCTTCGGCGAAGCGTCTTGCCATCGATGGCGATGACTTGTCCGTTGGTAATCTTGTGCAGTTCGGTAAGCCACGCCAACAGAATCGGTTCAAATTCTTCTGGCTTGATTGCGTTGAGGATCGCGTTGAAACGATCGTGAGATGGAACGCCATGAGTCATATCCAGAAACTTGGCAAACCAGTCCTTCTTCGTGTTGGCGAATCGTGCGATTGCAACAAAGTCATCCGCTCCTGCCACAACTCCACAAATCATCATGAACAGTATGTTGACCAGCGGATAAACGGGTTCTCCTGGACGAGGGTCGGTTACGTTGCCAAGCTGATCAATGAGTGAAGTGGAGCGTTCCATCGAGACATACCAAAGTGAGTGCACCCGGCTGGCTGCGGAGGATCAACAGCCCAAACACGG
>NZ_ANOH01000232.1 GCF_000346505.1 Aporhodopirellula sallentina SM41 | reverse complement strand
ACACCTTGACCGCGGTACCCAAGGGTTGAGCGTATTGGCTAACCCGGAGTTCCTCGATCAACCAACGAAACTCAGACTCGGCATTCTCCTGCGGCCCGCGTTGGCCCTCGGGCAGCGATTGCAACCAACGCTGCCATAACCCATCAATGATCTGTCGCGACTCCGCGTCGCGCTGTTCGGCACCTGATCGGGCCTTGTCGATCCGGTACGCGACCGCGTTGAGGTAACGTGGGAAATGTTGCAGATGCTGCCATGGCGTCCATGACAAAAAACCTTCCGCAAACGCCCAACGCAATTGCTCTTGAACATCGTCGAGAACCGGCGTCAGCTTTCCTGATGCCGCTTCCTCGCGTGCCACACGAGCACTGTGATACGCATCGGTGAACTTGCCCAACCACGCCGCCACATCCTGGGTTGCTTCGCCGATCCGCATCGGGGCTTCCGCGATTCTCTCTGCAAACTCCTGATCGGTTCGCACGACCGGACGCTTCTCAACCAAGGCGAGTCGCACGATCAAATCGGCCAAAGCTGACTCGATCGATTTCGACGACACAATCGGAGCCACCTTCATCTTCGCCTCCGCAATGGACGGCAGGTGCCTTACTTGCGATCGAAGGTCTTTGCGGCACGCGATCGCAAACAGCCGTGTCAGCCCGCCGCGGCTACTCGCGTCAGCCGCGTCTTTGTCGGCGAACAAGCTCGTGGAAACAAACTCTCCCCGGTCAACCAAACCAGGGAACTGAGCTACCTGCACCCCGCCACGCTTTCGCACGACCTCACGCGGGAATCTTTCGATGTCCCACTGAGCCATTTTCTCTCGCGCCCAATCCTCCGTTGATCCAGCGGACTCAACCGAATCTGCTGGCGTTTCGTGCGTCGTTCCCAACCGGTGCTTGATGGCGTCCACACTGCGTTCGGTCGCGAGAACCTTGCCTTCGTCATCCACCACGCGGACCAAGAACCGCAGGTGCGGTTCGAGTTTTTCCTCCTGAAAATCCTCGGGACCGATCCGCGTGTCGGCGTGTCGCGTCAACGCATCGCAAAGAACCGGCATGAATGCCTGATTTCCCTGATGTTGACGAATTTCTTCGGTCACCTTCCGGGCAACATCCGCCGCAGGAATCAAAAGGCGACGCAGACGCTTCGGCAACGATTTAATCATCGCTGTCACTTTTGTTTCGAGCTGCCCCGGCACCAACCAATCCAACGCCTCATCGCTCACCTGCGGAAGTGCGGCGGGATGAATCGTCAGATGGATTCCATCCTCTTCGGTTCCCGGGCGAAAGTGGTACTCCAGCGGCAACCGCGTCGCACCGGACGTGATCTCATTGGGGAAATCATCTTCCTCGATCGCGGTGGCGGATGCTTCCAACAGATCTTCCGGCCGAAGGTACGGCGTCTCCAAAACCTCCTCCGGTGCATCGTCTGGCTTCTCGTCTGGCTCCCTACTCGCTGATTCCGGTGCGGTCTCCGGAGGAGGATCAGCCAACCAGGACGCCAACCCCACGTCATCTTTCAATCGAGACTGCCACGACGGAGCCTGACATTGCCGGTCGAACTTCTCGAGCCTCGCGCGATCGCACACCCAATCGGGCAAACGAGATTGGTAAAACGCCTGCAGAACATAATCGTCGACAACCAAATCTCTGCAGCGAGTCTTTGCCGCTAACTTTTCGATCGCGTCGAGTAGACCACGGTTGTGCCGTACAAACTTCGCCGTCGTTGGCAACTCGCGATCGACCAATCCGTTTCGAATCAGCAAATTGCGTGCTTCGAGCGGATCGATTGGCGCCAACGGCACACGACGACGCACGACCACCGGCAACCCGAACAGCGAGCGACGCTGATAACAGAACGCACCGCCTGACTTTCGACTCCAGTGCGGATCGCTGAACGAAGACTTCAGCATGTGATCGCCGACCGCTTCGATCCATGACGGCTGGATTTTGGCAACCGTTCGAGCATATTGCTTGGCGGTTTCGACCAACTCCGCCGCAACGATCCATTTCGGTTTCGACTCAAAAACACCACTACCGGGCCACAGAAACAACTTCAAACCGCCCGCACCGGTGTATTCGTTCTTATCGCCCGCCATCGCGACGCCCGAGAGCAAACCGGTCAGCAACGCTTGGTGAATCGATGCGTAGTGCTGCGTGCCCACAATCGGTGCAGCGCCGCCTGGTTTATCCGGTTCGGCGTCACTGTAACGGATCGGTCCGATCGCCAAGCGACTTCGCCGCCGACGCGGACCGCGCATTTCATGTCGCCGCTTTTTGCCGCGTTTGTCGGCTCGCTCGCCCCGCTGTTCGTCCGATTCTTCCGTTAATGTGCCGAGCGTCGTCGCGGCCATTTCTTTGAGCTGCCGATAGACGTCTGCCCATTCTCTCATACGATTGGGAGAGAGAAAATTCTGCCGGAGGACGCGAGTCATTTTCCCACGCCCGTACTTCGAACTCATCTCTTCGTAGAACCGCCAAATCCTCAACAGATTCAAAAAATCGCTTTCCGGATCGGCGAACTGAGCGTGCGCCTCGTCGGCGGCTTTACGTTTTTCAGGCGGTCGGTCACGTGGATCGGGAATTTCCATCGCCGCGGCAATCGGCAATACCTCGGGCAAAACACCGTGTTCGGCGGCACCGATCAGGATGCGACCGACCCGCGGGTCCACCGGCATCCTTCCGAGCTGCCATCCGATCTCGGTCAACTCACCGTCGTCGTCCACCGCACCGAGTTCCGCGAGCGTTCGGAACCCTTCGCGAATCGCGTCGACGCGAGGCGGATCGATCAAGGGAAATTTTTCGAGCCGGCCGAGTCGCAACACCTTGCTCTGCAACACCACACTGGCGAGGTTGGTTCGCCGAATCTCCGGCGTCGTGAACGGGTCGCGACTCTCAAAGTCATCGACGTCATACAAACGAACCGCGATGCCCGGCCCGATACGCCCGCAACGACCACTGCGTTGGTTCGCACTCGCTTGACTTACCGGTTCGACAGGCAACCGCTGAACCTTACTACGAACACTGTACCGGCTGATCCTCGCCGTTCCCGAATCGATCACATAGCGAATCCCGGGCACGGTCAACGATGACTCGGCAACGTTCGTGGCGAAAATGATCCGTTGTTTGTGGCCGGTCGGATGAAAGATCGCTTGCTGTGCCGATTGTGGCAAACGGGCATACAGCGGCAACAACTCCACCCGGTTTTCTAACCCGACACGTTTGAAGTGCCCCGCCACATGATGAGACACCTCGCGAATATCACGCTCGGTCGGCAAAAACACGAGCGTGTCACCGGTCCCGTCTCGCCGCAACATCTCAATCGCCGCGGTCACATGAGCGGACAGGCTGTAGCCACGCGTTGCACCGGATTCCACGTCATCCCAAGGAAGATAACGCAGCTCGACCGGATACCCCCGCCCTTCCACTTTCAAAATGGGGGCAGGGATAAGTTCGCCCGAATCAGGGTCGCTCTTTCCAAAGTGTTCTGCAAACCGATCGGCATCTATCGTCGCCGACGTGATAATGATCCGCAGTTCCGGACGGCGGTCCATCACGCGCCGCAACAACCCTAACAAGAAGTCGATGTTCAGCGAACGCTCGTGAGCCTCGTCGATAATCACGACGTCATACGCGAGTAGGTCCGGATCCGAACCGGTTTCGGCCAACAGAATCCCGTCGGTCATCAGTTTGATGAGAGTTCGGTCGCTCGTCTTGTCGCCAAAGCGAACCTGGTATCCGACTTCGCCGCCGAGGTTGGTTTCGGTTTCTTCGGCGAGCCGCGCCGCGATACTGCGAGCCGCCAAACGACGCGGCTGCGTGTGCCCGATCATCCCGTCGCGGCCAAACCCGGCTTCGACACACATCTTCGGTAACTGAGTACTCTTCCCGCTGCCCGTCTCGCCACAAATCACAAGAACTTGATGCTGCTGCAGCATCTCGATGATCGTGTCGCGGTGCTCGGAAATGGGCAATTCCGAGGGAAAGTCAATTTTGACGCTAGCCGACCGCCGGGCCTCGGCTTTCGCGGCCGCTTCCTCAACCCGCGTGGCAAACTGCTCTTCGGCGTTGCCACCGGCGTCCTTCGGCCCACGCCGCAAACGTTTTTGCTGCTTCCGCAAACGGGCCCGATCCGCGCGGGTCAACTCAACGTCGTCTAGATTCAGCCTCGGAGCATCCGACGCCTGCGCAGCCGGTTGCTCGGGCGGCGTCGATTTGAGTCCGGGGCTCGCGGGTTTCTGGTTCAAAACGTTTGAGTCTGAATGAAGAAAGATGAAATGGCGGTCAACCGGTTAACTGGCAATGCGCGAGTTCAACTGCTCGATGAAACGCTCACGATCGACCGGTGACAAAATGTGTTCGCGGCGATCCGTTTTGACCACGACTCGGCGAAGAGACAACGCCGGTCCGCTTCGCAGGGTCGCCGACTTTCGAACCTCGCGGATCGTTTCATACGGCACCTGATAGCAGACCACGCCACAGCGGATTGACAGCGTATCGGTCAACAATGTGTATCGACATGGCACCGTGAAGATCGCCGTCACGACCAGGATCCCAGCAGCCGTTAAAAACATCACCGACGCGTCGCCCGGACGACCCAACGCGATCAGGTAAGCGGCCACCGCGACCGCACCGACGATCGGTGCCCCCAACAGAACCGCCACCCACCAATCGATCGCCGACTGGTGAACCTTCCGGTCCGAGCGGCGACGGGCAGACGTTGATTGCGATTCGGCATCGGCCGTACTCGAAACAGTTGACTCGGTCACTTCGCTTCAAACTCGTGGGGAATACATTCTGTTCGACCCACCGCGTCGCGGAGATCGATCCATGCGAAAACGACAAATTGTATCCGGTTGCGGAAATTTGCGAACCGACCAAGAACTCTCCTCTAAGGGCCTACCGGAGAACCCATCGGCCGGCCGGCACGAATCGTGATCCGGACGGGAAACGCCGAACGAACGACCGACGAAATGACACGCATCCCTAGAGAGGCCGATCGCGGAAAACGTTCGCTAATAATCGCTACGGGAGAAATAAACGCAACTGATCGCCAAGACCACAGCAATGAAGATCGAACAACTAATGAGCGGCCACGCGATCTGATACCGAACCACCTCCGCCGCCCCGGACTCGCCGCCGCCGATCACCAGGGAATCATTCCCCGACACCATCGCCGCCGTCGTGTCGCCCAACTGCAGCACCTGAGGAGTGAACAACTCAAGCCCACCGACCACATATCGATCTACCCATCTCCAGACCGATCCGGCTGGCACCACGGACTTCGTCAACTGCAACCGCACATCACTATCGCCTGCCGACTCGGACAACTCACTCGCGGAATCAGGCATCAACAGCGAATACTTCGACACCCGATCAATGTCGTGGACAACATACAGCGTCCCGCGTCCCGCTTCCTCCGCGTCTGCTTTCCAGTACATCGACTCAACCTCGTCGACGGGAACACGAGCAACACGGCGGATCGTCATCGCGCTAGCAGTAACATCGGTGTCCCCCTTCGCATCATCAGACGGTTCCGACGACGCAAACACCTCTCCGCTGTCGATGATCTCGATAACATCACAGTGCCCCGACGACGTACGTAACAGAAACAGATCTTCCGAAACGGCAACCAGTTCAAGCGGAGTTCCCGAGACGATCGACTTTCGAAGATCCGCGTCCCATACGCCGACCAAATCGAGCGTCGCCGCGTCATATATCTTTACCGGTAAATCACCGCGAGCGACGACCACCCATCGCGATGAAGCCGCCATCACGTGAGAGGCTCGTTCGGACTCACCCGCGACGTTCTCTCGTACCGTTGTTTTCCAGGTCCCTTTCGAACCGCTGCCCGTCGGTTCGAGACGCTGAATCCGATCCCCGGTCAACAGAACCAAACTCCGCTCACCGAGCACCTTCGCAACCCGCGTCGGCGGACTCAACACAACGTCGCTAGGTAGGATCGATACGAACGATTCCGTCGCACCGCCCTGCATGGTCACCAACGCCTTCAACCACGCACCCACCGAGCTATCGATCCGTGCCGCCGGCGAGTCCCCGTCGGCGTTTCCGTCCGTGCCGTTTTCTTCGTCGTTGTCGTCGCCTGTGTCCTCGACTCCGATCGCTTCGAGAACGGCCGCTCGCTCGGTCGTTAACAAATCCGCCGTGTTGATCGCCAGCACCGTGTCATCGTCCACCATCAACAAACGCTCCGTCGCCGTCGGCAAACGCAAACTCGGTTGCGGCTGCCACTGCTCATCTCGCGACAACACGATCAAGTCGAGCGAACCGGATCCGAACGGATTGAACCGGCCGTTGCGGATCCGCGCCGTCATCACATGGTCGTCATCCAAAGCCGCAGGCCGCAGCACGCGATCGTTCGAGCCAGCCTCCGATTCAATCAGAGGTTCCCACTTCTGGGCAGACGGATCCAAACGCACCAAACCGCTGCCGCCGGTGACACCGAACAACTCGTCTCCGGCGGTCGATATGCCAATGATCCGGTCCGGCGCCACAACCCGAGCATCGACCACGCCGCCGACAACACCGACCACGACGCAAATCGCAGCAAGAGCCCCCGCGGCAGCGATCGATATAATCGCCGAACGCCACTTCAATCCCGCGAGCACCGAGACGCTGTAGAACACCGCAAAGATCACAACCGCCACCGGAATGCACCACAGGATGCGAGTATTCCACACCCCCAACCGAAACGCCGCAATCAAATACAAACCAACTACGAGTTGCGAGACGCACAACAATACGAAAGCACAACCGCCGATGAATTTCGAAATCAACAACGCACTGCGAGAAATCGGTTTACTTAACAGTAAGTGCAATGAACCGGTCTGCAACATGTCCGGCACAATCGATGCCGTCACCAGCACGCCCAAAAACACCAACACCAAACCGAGCAACCAATTCACCAAAATCGGGATCACGAATTGGTTGAACAACGTCTCGAACTGAACCCGGTCGATCTGGAAATCAGTCGGAAACTCCAAACCCGCATAAGTCAGCAAAACCGAACGCGAACTGCGCGATTCAAACACGCCCGGCAGCGCGGCTTCGATCCGCAACCGAGCCCTTCGACGTCGCAGCGACTCGCTCAACTCCTCGTCCGGGGTCTCGTCGAGCGATCTTAGCTCGCGCAAACGAACGGTGCTCTCCCACGCCTCTGCGTCATACCAATCCGACGCCGCGTCGTCCGCGCTGTCCTGTTCATCGGACGCACCGTCGAGCTCCGATTGCTCTTTCAAGGCAGGCTCGTCGCCGACGTTTTCTTCCGCCTGCTGATCAGGATTGGGGTTATCAACCGACGCCTCATTCGACGCGTTCGGGTCATCGTCGACCGAGTCGCTCTTCGATTCGGCTTCCTTCGTGGCATCCGACTCGATCAAGTCATTCAGAGCGTTGGTCAGCAACGACAAACGGATCCGAACCTCGTCGCCCTCACCAACGCGGCGCAGCTGCCTTTTCATCTCGTCAGGCATGGCATTGGCGACTCGCCCGATCGCAGTTTCTTGCGAATCCGGATCGACGATCCCTTGCGCCAACAACGCCTTCATCCGCGTGCCGTTGTAAACGTCGAACCAACGAAACGACGTCGTGTAATCTTCGCGGATGCCGATCGGTGCTAACGAAGCGAGCAAAACCCAGATCGCCAGAAACGCCGCCCACAGCACACGCGACGCCAACGCGGAATGAAACGAGTCCGAAATGATTGCCAGGTAAGGTCTCATGACATCGCCGCCATGCTTTCAGATTCGACCAACCTCATGAACGTCTCTTCGAGAGTTTGACGATGCGGCACCAAACGGATCAGCGAACCGTCAGCCGAACGAATGCGGTCCACGATCTGATCCACCGCCGCACGATCGGCACACAAAAGCCGGCATCGATAACCGGCTCGGCAAGAATCCAAATCGACCGGGTCGGCGAACCACTGCACCGAACCTTCCACCGCCGAGGAGAGAATTTGTTCTTCCACCGCCGCATTGGAACCTGCCACGGAATCGCCTCCGGTGCTCGAGTCAGCGTGCGGCAACTCGAACTCCATTTCGACCGCGATTGTTTCATGATCCGACGAGGACGCCCCGCCCATCTCGGCGATCGGACCGGTCGCCAGGACGTTTCCTTTGGCCATGATCGCTAGATGCGAACAGACCAGTTCGACCTCGTGAAGGATATGGCTATTGAGGAAGATCGTTTTCCCCGCGTCGCGCAACCGCTCGATCACTCGCCGCACTTCACTGCGTCCAACCGGATCGAGACCATCGGTCGGTTCGTCCAAAATCAAAAGGTCAGGATCATGCATCAACGCTTGGGCCAGCCCGAGACGTTGCAACATCCCCTTACTGAATCGTCTAACGCTTTCGCGATCGCGGCCTTTGAGCCCGACGAGTTCAAGCAAATCATCGCTGCGTTGTCCGATCGTGTCGGAATCCAACCGACTGAGCTTGCCATAAAAACGCAAAGCGGATCGAGCCGTATGATGACGATCGACCCGCAATGATTCGGGCAGATACCCAACCCGACTGCGCGCCTCCGCCGAACCGGCAGGCAACCCGAACAATGACGCACGACCGCCGGTGCTTCGGATCACACCGAGCAGGATTTTGATCAGCGTGGTCTTTCCGGCACCGTTGGGGCCCAATAAACCGAACACTTGGCCTCGATCAGCCTGCAAAGATACGCCGCGAAGCGCGTGAACATCGCCACGCCGCAAAAAGGTGCCGCCTCGATACGTTTTCTCGAGAGCGTCGACCGAAATGATACTGCTGCTGGAAGCCTCCGAACGGCTCACGCCAGCAGATTCCTCAGCATGAGGAACAACAACATCGCTGCGGTCACGGCGATCACCCCGGCCAGCAACAAACGATGAGCGGGCTGACGCCACGAAGGCACATTCACTTCGCGGTTGTAGAGACTGCGGAACCGCTCGCGTTCGGCTGCGGTATCAAACACGCCGTCTTCGACGAGTTCCTGCAATCCGTACTGGACCGAGTACTCGACAACGCCGTGAATGTTTTGCCGATTACGTGCCTCATCGACACCGATGCCCTCGAAATACCACAATTGGTTTCCGAACTGCCGATCGGTTTCACACCGGTCATCGACGCAGCGGAGATTAATGATCTCACTGCTCTCAAGACAGAAGCGCGCACGGACTAACGCCCGACCACTGTCCATCCGGACCTGGCGTAATACCCTTTCAGAGAACTGTCGTTGGGGTGCCTGAGCGCGCATTTTGAACCTCCGTACACACGAACCGGCTCGTCGCCGGATAAGCGTATTATTGCCGAACGACAAGCCCACGTCATCGGCGAGATTGAATTTTTTCTTGTATTATCCTTGACTTTTTATGAAGCCGCCCCGTCCCTACGGGAGCCATCCGGGCGGCATTCCACCATCAGTGACATCGCAGGCGACACCGCAAACACCAGGCCAATCAACGAACAGCCTCCACCGCAATCCGCCGCCAATGAACTGCCGCCGGCGTTGCCCCTAGGCTCAAAAAACCGCATCTCTCCCCACCCCACACACGAAACGCCGCGACCGGTTCTTTCGATATCGACGTTTGACAGCGACGCTGCACTCGCTGAAAACCTCGTAAATTGATTCGCCGGCAGACCTCCCCGGTTAGCTCCTAGTACTTCATGTCAACTTGATTTTCGGGTAGTGGACGAGGCGACGAGTCCTCTTGATTATCGGGTAGCGGACGAGGCAACGAGTCCTTGACGCGCTAGTCAAGCAAGGGGATTCCCAGCGTCATCCACTACGATTCCACCCGAAAGCCACGCTGCATTGGAATACCAGAAGTGCGTCACGATCAAGAATGAAGGTTCAAGGGCGTCGCGAAAATCGCAAGATTTTCGGTGATTCACGAGCCCTCCCGAATCTCTTGCCGAGTTTCGATAACCTAAAACGAAGCTTTGACGCACCATGAGGTCTCATTCGAAAACGCCAGAACATCGTCCAACGTTTGACAATTTGGCACTCCATCAATCTTGCTTCCATGCCCAAATCAGGCCCGACATTGCCTCCCACCGCATCTAAAACTGAACGAAGCTCCGCCAAAGTGCCTCGCAATCCCCCCAAACCGCTCGTCCGCCCGATCACACTCCGCGCCCCGATCACGCTCGGCGTCGTACTGATCGTCTTGGTCGTCATCCTCGGGGCGATCTGGGTTACCGGAACGCTGCTTGGGCTCTTACGCGGACAAGCCTCACC
>NZ_ANOH01000231.1 GCF_000346505.1 Aporhodopirellula sallentina SM41 | reverse complement strand
GCAAGCAACCCCAACACGCCAAAAAACCCGAGTGCACGCGCACTTCGGATCATACCATTGCACTCCAAACACCCCACATTTGGTCACGAATCTTTCGATCCTGTGCTTCCAGAACGTAGGTGACACATCGCTCAATCTCGACGTCGCTGTCGAGATACGCGATGTCCCCTTTACGGGTCCACACAGGACGATCGCGAAACGCGGGATTGCTTGCTCGCAGTTCCATGGTTGCCTTGGATTTCAATTGGTCACGAACCTTGGGCGGCTTCCAATCGGGTGCGGCCAGAACAACATGCACGTGGTTGCTTCGGACGCTGCAGGCGAACAAATGCCAGCGACGATACTCACATATTTCAGTTACTGCGGAAGCAACTACCTCAATCATGGAACGATCAAGAAGCAAGACCGCATGTGCCAAGTGCTCTTGATGCCAACGCAGTAGTTTCGGTTGAGGCTGTTTTTCACCTTGCGTCCGGTGCCGCCAACCTCGGTGATCGCCAGGCAAAAAACTACCGTAGGTGGTCCATGTAATGAACAAAGCCATCGGCGACGTCGGCTGCAACGTAAACTCCCAAAACCAGTGGTGAGAGAGAATCATCAGACCACGCGAAGCACGGTTTGCAAACCGACAATAGACGCATGTTCAAAATAGAAATAGCCAGCAAGATACCACAAAAGGCATCCACAGCCC
>NZ_ANOH01000230.1 GCF_000346505.1 Aporhodopirellula sallentina SM41 | reverse complement strand
GTTTCCCGTCAACATTTGAGTCATCGCCGGGGCGTGATTGATTTGTTCGCCATGAACCGACCGGACAAAGCACAGATCGTCGACGATCTCGGCTGTGCGTGGCAGCAGGTCACTCACCCACATTCCCGATTCGCCACGGCGTCTGCCCTTCCAAGCTGCAGCGAGACATGGTTTCGACTTCTGTCCTGCCGTCATCGTGGTCTGACGGAGGCCTTGCAGGATGCTGTCGGGGACCTCCTCGCCTTGCATCTTTCGCAGTGTTTCTTTGTCGTCGAACAAGTCGACATGCGAGGGACCTCCCGACTGCATGAGATAAATGACGCGTTTGGCCTTGGGAGGAAAATGCGGCAGCGTCGATGTCTCTGCAGCCAACAGGTCACCGAGCGCCGGCATACCGATCGACAACGACAGGCTGCTTAGAAAAGTGCGGCGATTAAGTGCAAATGGATTCATCGTCATGGGGACCTTCTTGATGTTTACGAACATCATTTCGAGGCAAGTGTGAGTTTTGAATGTGTGCGATTCAAACGAATCGGGGGTCCGGCTTTACCACGATTCACAATGGATGGGGGCAGGACGTGCGTCTACTTGCATAAGGTTTCGTCGAGATTCAATACCAACAGAGCGACCGTCGTCCATGCGGCGTGTTCAGGTGCCGGAAGGGTGTCGTCCACGGGTGCCTCGCCGGTCGATATCAACTCGGTTGCGGCCTTGGGATGTTTTTCGAAACGAGTTCGCGCGAGATCGAGGGACCGCTGCAACGTCGCCAACTCTTCGGTTTCCGGTGTGCGGGCGGTTGCGGCGTAGAACATTTGCTTCAGTCGTTCCCGGTCAGCCTCAATCCGAGCCAAGGACGAGGCCCACACGCGTGCGGCTTCGACATAGGTCGTATCGTTCAACGTGATCAGAGCGTGCAGCGGCGTGCTCGTTCGCCTGATCGCCACCGAACAGGATTGCCGGCTCGGAACGTCAAAGAAGTTTGCCGGAGCAACCACACGACGCCAAACGGTGTAAAGACTGCGACGATAGAGTTTTTCACCGTCGTCACGCATGTAGTGGTTCTTGTTGAGGCTCATCGACTCCCAAATGCCGCCGGGTTGATAGGGAGCGACGGGAGGGCCGCCGATCTCGGCATGAAGCAGACCGGACAACGAGAGTGCTTGGTCGCGAAGCAATCGCGAGTCTAGACGCATCCGGGGGCCGCGAGCCAACCATTCATTGTGCGGATCGCGGGCGATCGTCTCGGCATCCACGATCGCGGATTGGCGATAGGTTCGGGACAACACGATCCCCTTCATCAACTCTTTCACGTTCCACCCGCTCTCGCGAAATTCGACGGCGAGCCAATCGAGCAAATCGGGATGGGTGGGCAACGCACCTTGCAATCCAAAATCGTCCGGAGTCGAAACGAGCCCACGACCGAACAACAACTGCCACAATCGATTCACCGTGACTCTCGAGGTCAGCGGGTGTTCCGGCGATACTATCCAACGAGCCAGATCCAGACGATTCGGTTTCCTTCCCTCTTTCAAATCGAGCGGCGGGAGAAATTCCGGAACGGTCGGTTCGACTTTCTCACCCGGCGTCTCGTAGTTTCCTCGCAAGTAGACGAAGGTTTCGCGTGGTTGATCATCTCGCATCACCATCACGAGTGGGATTTGTGCTTGCAACCGACTTTCGATCGCCACCTGTTTCGATATCTCTTTTTGAATCGACTTCCATGGCTCGACTCGCTTCAAGAAGGTATCGATCAATCTTTTGAAACCGTTGTCCTTGGGGTTGTCTAGATCCGCACTCAGCAAAAATCTCGCGACGTACTCCGACGGCTTGATTCGAGTCGCCCCTAATTCGGGATCGTCGCGAATTTCCTGAATCCATTCTCGAGCGGCAGCGACGTACTCATCTCGTCGTGCCTCCAGTTTTCTCCTGGCTTGGGCTACGTTCTTTTTCGCGTCGGCGAGTTCCTGCTTCAGTTTCTCTTCTCCGACCGCGATGAACGGTTTGTCGACCCAGTAGTTGACCGCGTAGGGGCGATCGGGATCTTTCACCGACATCTTTTTGCTGGTCATGCCGGTCTCGCTGATCTGGTTGAAGAAACCCATCAGTGAGTAGTAATCGCTCTGTTTCAGCGGATCGAATTTGTGGTCGTGACACTGGCAACAACCGACCGTGAGGCCCAACCACGTGGTGCCGGTTGTTTCCACGCGATCAAAGTTATTCTTGGCCCGGTTTTCATCCGGGATCGAGCCACCCTCGGCTTGAATCATGTGATTGCGATTGAATGCCGTGGCGATCAACTGTGCTTCCGTTGGATTGTCGAGCAGGTCGCCGGCGAGTTGTTCGATCGTGAATTGATCGAATGGCATGTTCGTGTTGAACGCATTGATCACCCAATCTCGCCACGGCCAATTCATCCGGTAGGCATCGGTTTGGAAACCGTTGGTGTCGGCGAACCGAGCCACATCCAACCAATCCAACGCCATCCGTTCGCCGTACATCGGTGATGCCAAGAGTCGATCGACCGCACGCGCATACGCGGGTTCTCCGTCGTTGCGAACCGCTTCTTCAAACGCGATCAGATCTTCGACCGTTGCCGGCACCCCGATCAGATCCAAGGTCACACGTCGCAACCATTTGGCGGGCGCCGCTTCTTTGGCAAACTGAAATCCGTGAAGTTGGTGTCGTCGGCCGACGAAGTCATCGATCGCGCCGGACGTGTCGGTTGCTTCGGTTTGGGGACGTTCCGGTTTGACGAACGCCCAATGGGGTTCGTACTGTGCCCCCTCCGCGATCCATCGGCGGATCAGGTTAGCCTCCTCTTTGGTAATTGCCTGTTTGTGTGCCGAGGGTGGAGGCATCACTTCGTCGGGATCGTCGCTGGTGATCCGGTAGATGATTTCCGAGTCTTCCGGCGCGTCGAAATCAAACAGGTATTCTGCCTCGTCACGCATGTCGAGCCGCAGACCTGCTTCGCGATGATTCTCATCGAACCCGTGGCAGTAGTAGCAGCGATCGGACAAAATCGGACGGATGTCTCGATTGAACGAGATATCGCTGGCCGCCGTCCATGGGCCGACCGCGAAAGCGATGAACAATCCGCACAGGGCGGTGAGGGTTGAGTTCTTCATACCACCAAGGGTAGTGGATCCGCACCGAAGAACAATTTACGAATGTTCGTAAGCTATACCTAAAAGGCCGAGAAACGATGTGTAATCTCACGGTAATTCTCGGTTGAGTCGACCATGCAGGGGGCCGATATCACTAGGTAGCTCGATAAAAAACGGGTAACACGTTGGTCTATATAGTTGCGGTTTCTTTTTACGTCGGCGGATCAACAAGGCGTTCACGAATCGCGAGCGCGACCGCAGCGGTCGCGCCGTTGACGTGGAGTTTTCGATAGATGCAACGCGTCACGTAATCGAGAGTGTGTAGATTTAGATCGAGTTCGCTCGCGATTTGTTTGCGAACCAACCCACGCGTCATCGCTTCCAAAACGGTCTGCTCTCTCGTGTTTAACCCATAGTCGGGCTGTTCCGGTGCGAGTTCTGCAAACATTTTCAAGACGCGTCCGGCGATCCGCGGATGGATCGGTGCGGCGCCCTGCAAGACTTGCTCGATCGCTTCGCAAACCCGAGCGATTGAATCCGATTTCAAACAGTAACCCGACGCGCCTGCTTTGAGCGCACGGAAGATTTTCTCGTCGTCTTCGAAGACGGTTAAGATCAGCACGGTCGCGTCGGGCAAACGTTGTTTGATTTCGCCGATCCCATCGATTCCGTCGATGCCCGGTAAATCGATGTCCATCAAAAAGACGTCTGGCGAGTTTCCTTCATCGATTGCGGCAATCGCGTCTTCGCAATTGCTGAACTCGTTCGCCACCACATCATCGGCGAGCAATCTCAGGCCACGGACGGTCGCATTTCGAAACCGTGCGTTGTCTTCAACGATCCAGATCTCGATCGTTGATTTTCCGGATTTGGGCTCGTTTTCAGAGGGCATTCTGCATCCTGTCTTGCTCGCGTAGGACGGGCATCTTGTCTGTCATTTTCGCATCTCGATTGTCAACTGCGTGCCTTCGCCAGGTTGAGATTCGATCGCCAGCGAACCGCCGAGTTTTCGAATCCGCGTCTTCATGCTTTGCAGGCCCATCCCACGCGACTCCATTTTGTTTTCCCACGCGACCGCATCAAACCCGTCCCCGTTGTCCTGGACCGAGATCCGCCATCGTTGCATTGACTCGCTGCCTTCGACGACGACTTCGGTCGCGTTGGAGCTTCGTGCGATGTTGGCGAGCATGGCTTTGAAGATCAAGACGATTTCTCGCTCGACTTTCTCGCCGGGGCGAAAGTCTTCGAACGCGGAATCGAGTTTCCACACCAATGCGACTCCCGGCAACATTCGTTTTGCGATTGAACGCAACTGGCCGGCGAGATGCTCTTCGCTGCGTTTGGGGCCGCCGAGCAACCACAGGGTTTCCCGCATCGAATCGGTGCACTCGCTCGCCAGTTCACGCACCGAATGCCAATCCTCTTTTGATTGTTCGTCGGATGGAATCGCTTCGCCCAACTCGCCAATCCGTGAGATGGCAGCGAGGTTGCTGCCGATCTCGTCGTGGAGGTCTTGGGCGAGCCGCAAACGAAACTCCGCTCTTTGTCGACCACGACGGTTTCGTTGTTGCCACAGAAAAATACCGAATATGATCACTAACATGCCGGCACCCGCCATCGCGATTCGCCTTGCACGATCGCGAGCAATGATCGTTTGACGCTCGATCGTATCCGTCGCCCTTGTCATCTCGTGTTGAAGACGGCGAGCCGATGCCCATCGATCGACCCACTGCAGCAGCGTTGTGATCGGGCCATAGCTCGCTTCGCCGTCTACGAGAAGGGACAGTGCACGATCGCCTCGCCAGTGCAACGCCGTCACGGGTTTTTCGAACGCCACGTTTTCGCTTCCACGCAGCACTTGGGCCTCCGACAGTCCGACTTTGTTGGTGTTTGCCAGAGACCCTTGTTCGATGGCGATCCGTACGTATCTACCCTCGGCATCCGGTGTCAAAAACGTGACTGGGTTATTGCCGGGTGGTTCGAAAGGCGTGTCCGTTTGAAACAAGACGTCGGATGTTTCGAAGTTCTTATCGTCGGATACTTCGATTCGAAATTGAGAGGGGAAGGCGTAGCCGGGATAGTCCGCACCTTGTCTCGCGTGAACGGAAAACAGCCGGATCGCGTCGAACGGTTGAGTCTCTTCCAAGTCGATCTGAAACCAAACCTGGTCGCTCGGGTTGTCCGATCGTAGAAACACTCCGTCGAACTTGGGTAGACTCTCTCCTTCATGCAGTGAGCGGATCTGCGGCCCCAATGGCGTGCGTCCATCCACCAAATATTTCGGCAACCAAACCGGCGGCAGCATCGTCGCGCCGGTCATCGTGACGTTAACGTTCAATGCCAAGTTTTGGTCGCCGCGGATGACCATCACTTCGGACAACGCGTACGTCCACCGTCCCGCAACCTCAGCCAACTCGGTCACGGTCACACGCACGTATCGCACCCGAACATCAGGCGTTTTGATCACGACGGGAAATGGGCTGTCGATGTCGAGTTGCTGATCGCCGGAATCATAGAGCAACTGATACGAACGGAAGTCCTTCGTCATCGACCCGTCAATTCGAAACCGACGAGGAAACGCATACGGTCGGATCCCGTCGTTGACCGCACCCGAGATGGCAGGCACGATCACGATCCGGTCGAACGTCTGCGGCCGTCCAAGATCCAACTGAATCCACGGAGACTGAGGCGGTGGCGTCGTGCCCATGTGAAGCTGCGCGCCGGCTTGTTGGACTGTTTGCCGCAACCGCAACGCTCCGAGTTCCGCAAACTCGGTCCGCAGCTCATCCAATCGGGCCGTCGACTTGCGAAGTTCTGACGAGAAAATGCCCCAGCCATTGGCCAGCACCCGGTTGCCGGAACAGGTAGTGAAAACTACCAGGAATAGCGTAACGGTGAGGAATCGGGCAAACGGCATGAGTTGTCGGTTCAGTGAAATTGACAGCGCGAGCAAACTGGGCATAGGCGGTCGCACGGAGGTAAAACTCGAATTCCACCGTAGCTCGGTTTTCGAGTGAAACCCGTAGTGGATGACGCAAGGAATCCCTCGACGCGATTTTGCATTGAGGACTCGTTGCCTCGTCCACTATCCGAAAACGAACTTGACGTGAAGTATTCGAACGCCCGCGTGTTCGGTTGAGTGATTCACCAACACCATCGACGATTATGGTTTGATCGCACGTGTAGCGATGAACGTATCAATGTACTCTGAGATCGGATCGGCATCTTCCTCGGCATATTTATCTTCAAACATTCCTGTCAAATGAAATCCCGCTCGGAGTTGCTCACCGATCTGGTCTTCCAATGTGTGCCCAAACTCGAGCGGTTCGGCCGCGGCGATTGCTGCTTGAATATGGGGCTCGTCGAGATGCTCGCGATCGGAATATGGCAACCGATAGGTGACCCGAAGGCTGCCGTTCTCTTTGCGTTCATCCTCGAACAAATAACGCAGCGGGTTGATGAAGCCAGCCATCAATACTCCTCCGCTGCGCAGAACGCGGAAACACTCCCGCCAAACCGGAACGACATCCGGCACGAACATGTTGGAACAGGGGTGAAAGATGAAATCGAAACTCTCATCCGCAAACATCTCGAGGTTCGCCATATCCCCCTGCACAAAACGCATGTCCAGACCGTCGCGTTCGGCAACGTGGCGGTCTTGTTCGAGTTGTCGCGGTGAATTGTCGAAGACGGTCACCTTGGCTCCCGCCGCGGCGAGGATCGGTGCCTGCTGTCCACCGGCGGACGCCAGGCAAAGCGTTTGCGTTCCTGGCAGCGAGGGAAACCAATCCGCAGGAACCGGCCGCGTCGGCGTGAGTACGATCTCAAACTGACCGGCTCGGGCGAGTTCAATGGTTTCCTTGGAGACCGGCGTCGTCCAACGGTTCGCCGATTCAACCTGTCGATCCCAAGCCTTGCGGTTGTGTTCGAGTACGTCTTGATTTTCCATGCGTATCGCTTTCAGGGCGTATGAAGTGTGTGTGAGCCTTCGTTGTTCGTGTAACGCCGAGCATGAGCAATAACGCGACGTCCAGGTTCGCGTTGCCATGTTGATCGACTGCATCAAAGATAGAGCATTTTGAAATTTGACGTGTTCGATACACGTAGCGTTATTCACGTGAGTTCAGGCAAGCGGTAGTGGATCTTGTAAAAGATCCTCATGCAGCAGGATCTTTCACAAGATCCACTACTCGAACATCGCTCTCCATTTGAACAACCGGTCACCGGTGCGCAACCGCACACATGCGTCGTCCGTATGTGACCAATCAATGACTCTTCGCGGCGGACTAGTATTCCACTGCAGCGTGGCTTTCGGGTGGAATCGTAGTGGATGACGCAAGGAATCCCCGTGCGTGGCTAGCGCATCAAGGACTCGTCGCGTCGTCCACTACCCGAAAATCGAGTTGACAAGAAGTATTAGCAGCCAACGAAAGACCGCGTGAGTCTAATTGCCGCCGATCACGCGGGTGATCACCGCTTGCAATTCGGGGACACTCACTGGTTTAAGGAGAAACGCAGAAATCGACGGGCAATCTTCGACGGACGGACGTTCATGTGATGAAACCACGATCACCGGTGTCGATTGACTTTCACGGATTTTTTTCGCCGCTTCGATTCCCGATAGCTGAGGCATTCGTATGTCCGTGATCACCAAGTCGGGGTGAGTACGACCGCAAAGCTCGACGAGATGCACGCCATCGACCGCCTCTCCCACGACATCGCATCCGATTTTCTCCAGCAACCGCCGAAACCCTTGGCGGATGTCTTCTTCGTCATCGGCGATCAGTATTCTCGGACGCGTTCTCATCATGTCAGGGCAGTGGCCCGCTATCTTTTCGAAGTCAAAGTACCGCAAAACTCGTAACGCTCATCCACCCGGTGCCGCTAAGATCGCGGCAACCGAATGATGAATTCCGCACCGATCGGACGATCGCAATTGGTTTCGATCGTGCCGCCGTGGGTTTCAACGAGACGTTTTGCAATCGCCATGCCAAGGCCGGTCCCTTTGGCTTTGGTCGTTTGAAAGGCCTCGAAGACTCGTTCGCGGATTTCCTCATCCAAACCCGGTCCGTTGTCAGAAACACGGATCGTTAGAAACTCAATTTCCCCCTCCCCTTCGTTACCCGCCGCAACCTCTACCTGTGCGTCAACGTCGATTTGTACTGGATCTTCACACGCGGCGAGCGAGTTTTCGAACAAGTTTCGAAACACCTGCTCCAACCGAAAGTCGTCAATCAAACACTCCAGGTTAACCTCATTGACGTTCTCGTTCAGTTTCACGTCGCGGTCCCGGCGAGCGACGGCCAAGTTCGACCATGCTTGACGCCAAACTTCCGCGAGGTCCGTCCGTGATCGGTTCAGTTTGATCGAACCGGCGAAACTGCGCAGTTCATCGTGCATCCGTTCCAAGTCCGATTTCGCGCGACTGATCCGATCGAGGTCCTCTTTCGCATCGCTGCCTTCTTCGATTTCGTAGCTGAGCACGTCGACACCGACTTGGATGCGTTGCAACGCGTTACGACTTTCGTGGGCGATGGCCGACACCATTTGTCCCATCGCCGCGAGTCGTTCAGCCTGAACGAGTCGATTTTGGCTTTCCTGTAGTTTCGCCTCCGCAATTTTTCGGTCGGTGATGTCGCGGATCAAACCGAGATAGCCGATCGCTTTTTCATCGTCGTCTCGAATCGCGACCGCAACCATCTCGCCTGGAAATACCTCGCCCGATTTGCGACGCCAATTGATCTCCACGATCGAAAGGTTTTCGTCGAGGTCGAGGTTAAATCTTTGCTCGCCGAGTCGCTCATGGTCTTCCTCGGTGGCGTACAGAAAGGTGGTCCGTTTGCCGATCACCTCTTCCGGTTGATATCCAAACATCCGAACCGCACTGCGACTGAAGTGGGTAATCTCGCGATCGAGATTGCTCGAAACGAGAGCATCGGGAACGCCGTTGACGATCGTTTTTAACATCGCCCGTTCGAGTTCGACCGAGTTTTGATAGCGGACCCGCTCGATCGCCAATGCGGCGAGGTTCGCGCAGTTCGATACGAACTCCAACTCGCTTTCTTCCGGCGACCGCGGACATCGGTAGTACATCGCGAAAGTACCGAGAACGTTTCCGCTCGAACCGATGATCGGTTCGGACCAACACGCCTGCAACGACGAACTCAACGCGATATCACGAGCCTTCTCCCAGAGCGGATCGGTATTGATGTCGTTGACAATCACACGTTTGCCCGTGAAGGCCGCCGTTCCACAAGATCCCATTCTGGGGCCGGGCTTCGTCCCATCAATGGCCCGGCAATATGCCTCGGGCAAACGACGTGAGGCACCGTTGCGAAGACGTCCGGTCTCTTCATCCACCAATAAAACCGACGCGATCATCTCCGGTCGAGATTCTTCGGCGACATCGACCAAGGTGTGCAACACCTCGTCCAGGGAAGCACCTTTGGCCAACTGCTTCAAAACTCGCGTTTGGCCGTGAAGGTCCCGTTCCAATAACTTTTGTGCTTCGCTCATCTCTTGGTAGAGCCTGGTAGTTCGTATACTCTGCGATGAAATCACGCGTCCGTCATCGGACGTGTACCCGTGACGTCAACAAGGGGCCCCACGTTGTCAATACAATACCAAACCGCATGAACAACGAAACCTTCGACATCCTTTTCATCGATGATGACCCTGACTTTGCCGCCGGGTGTGTGCGATGGTTCCAAAAAAACGGCCATAAGGTCACCCACACGACCAGTGGCCAGGATGGCATCGGGCTGTGCGAGAAGCAGGATTTTGACATTGCCGTTCTCGATTGGAACCTGCCCGGACTCGATGGACTCGAACTCCTGCAGCGGATGCGAGACCATAGCCCTGACACGGAGGTGATCGTCCTGACCGGCGAGGGGTCGATTGAAAACGCGGTCGAATCGATGCGTCGTGGCGTGTTCGATTTTCTATCCAAACCGTTCCCGATGGGCGAACTCGAGCGACGCTGCCTCGGCGCGTTGCAACGTCGGAAGCTTCGCAAAGAGAACACGCAGCTTCGTGAAGTCATCGGGCGGACCAAATCACGATCAGTCGAGATGATCGGCGAATCGGCAAAGATGCGGCAGGTCTTTCGTCTGATCGAAAAGGTCGCTCCCACCGATAACCCGGTGTTGATCGAAGGCGAGAGCGGAACGGGCAAAGAACTCGTCGCGCAGGCGATCCATCAAAACAGCCTCCGAGCGAAACAACCGATCGTGACAGTGAACTGCGCCGCGCTGCCGGAACAGTTGGTTGAGAGCGAACTGTTTGGGCATGAGAAGGGTTCGTTCACCGGAGCCACCGCAGCAAAACCCGGGCTGTTCGAAGTCGCCGACGGCAGCACGTTGTTTATCGATGAAATCGGCGAGATGCCGCTTGCCTTGCAACCCAAACTCCTCCGTGTTCTCGAAGACGGATCGTTGCGGCGAGTCGGGTCAGAGAAAGAACGACGCGTTGACGTGCGTATCGTCGCGGCAACGAATCGTCACCTCAAAACCGAAGTCGACGAGGGCCGCTTTCGCGAAGACCTCTACTACCGCATCAACGTGCTGACGATCGATTTGCCGCCTCTGCGAGAGAGAGGTGAGGACATTCAATTGCTCGTCAAACACTTCATCGGCGAACAACACGAAATCGATGAAGAAGCGCACGCCGCTCTTCTGGCTCACTCCTGGCCGGGCAACATCCGGCAACTGATCAACACGATCAAACGTGCCAAAATTCTCGCCGATGACGAGATCACCTTGGATGATCTTCCCGAAGAACTGCATCACTACTCGTCGCCCGCAGATTCAGATATCGATCAGCCCCAGGGGTCATTGATCGCGTTGCAACGCGATCACATCCTCGAAGTGCTCAACCGAGAAAAGGGAAACAAGTCTGCGGCCGCACGGGCTCTCGGCGTCGAACGCCGAAAGCTATACCGGTTGATGAAACAGCACGGCATCGAAGGCTAAGAATCTGTCGGAAACCCAATCAGCGGAACGGCATTCGCCGCGGCTGCGATGCGAAAACCGGCTTGAAAACCGGCGTGAACGCTCACCGGTTCGGTCGTTTCCAAAAACGCCGTAGCTGATGTCGCCAGACTTCGGTGGCGTGAATTGTCGGCGAACTCAGCTACTGGGAACGCCTGGGGCATTCATTGCGGCGCCCGCATTGCGCCAACGGCTTTCAAACGCTGCGCACATTCGGGCAACCGTCGCGATTTCGGTCGCATGACGCGGGGCAGTGACATTGCTCTGTTTTTCGCGTTTTCTCTTGGTTTGACGCGTGTTTTCGTCAGTGGCACGACTGTTGCTACCACCTCCGCCTGACGGACGCCAACATGCACCGAACGGGCATCGAGGGTGTTCGTCAACCCAAAGCGATAACCAGCCTCCACAACCAAATAGCAAACGCAGCCACATCCATGACTCAACCAGCCACACTCGAATCGGTTACCGAAAACCACCTCGATATCGTCCACTACGCGAAGTCACGTTACTCCACCAAGACATACGATCCAACCCGCAAAATTTCAGACGACGACATCGACAAAGTCAAAGACTTGTTGCGATTCAGTCCATCGAGCACGAACGCTCAACCGTGGCACTTCCTGTTGGCGACAACCGACGAAGCGAAAGAAAAGGTCGCAAAATCGACTGACGAGAAGTATCCGTTCAACAGCCAAGCAATCCGCGACGCCTCCCATGTCGTCGTCTTTTGCAGCAAGCTCGAGATGGACGAAGACTTTCTACTTCGCGTTCTTGCTCAAGAAGAAAAGGACGGCCGTTTCGAATTGGCGCCTGAGTTCAAAGAGAAGATGCATCAGGCTCGCAACATGTTTATCAACATGCACAAGCACGACCTTAAAGACGTTCAACACTGGATCGACAAACAGGTCTACCTGAACGTCGGTCAGTTCCTGTTGGGTGTCTCAACGCTTGGCATCGACGCGACGCCGATGGAGGGTTTTGATGCAAAGGTTCTCGATGAACAGTTTGGCCTTCGAGATCGTGGATACGCGAGCCTCGTTGTTGTAACGCTCGGTTATCGGAACGCCGAAGAAGATTACAACGCGGGGCTTCCCAAGTCACGCATGCCGTTCTCTGAAATCCTTACCGAAGCCTGATCTCGACGCCTGTGACGCAATGCCGCGTCGGCGTACGCTTTCCACCGGGACGAGTGGTGGCGTACGCTTCCTGAACCCCCGCGGCGAACCGCTCTGTTTCAGGCAATTCTTTCCCGTACTTTCAACCTCACTGTTTTTCAAATGTCATTCAATGCTATCGTCGTCGAACCTACCGGCGACGACGAAGTCGCTGTTTCGATTGAACCACTCACCGACGACCAACTGCCTGAAGGTAATGTGACGGTTGCCGTGGAATACTCGACCGTCAACTACAAAGACGGTCTATGCATGCGGCCCAAAAACGGACTCGTTCGGCATTATCCTCACGTGCCCGGAGTTGATTTCGCGGGCACTGTCGAAACATCGAGCGACCCCCGATACAAACCCGGTGACAAAGTTATCCTGACCGGATGGCGAGTCGGTGAAACTCACTGGGGAGGCCTCTCGCAGAAGGCCCGCGTCAATGCGGATTGGTTGGTACCGCTGCCCGAAGGTCTCTGCACGAAACGAGCCATGGCTGTTGGTACGGCTGGACTCGCGGCGATCCTCGCAATCAATGCGTTGGAGGATCACGGTTTGAAACCTGGTCAAGGCCCGGTGCTCGTTACCGGGGCGGCCGGCGGCGTCGGTTCGATAGCAACCGCCACGCTCAGCAACCTCGGTTACGAAGTGGCCGCCGTCACCGGACGTGCCGAAGCCGACAACTACCTCCGTTCGCTCGGGGCGAGCCAGATTGTTGCTCGCGAGGATATCGGCTCGGTGACGAAGCGACCGTTGGAATCGGAAACCTGGGCCGGATGCGTGGACGCCGTGGGCGGTGAAATGCTCGCTCGAGTTCTCGGACAAATGAAGTACGGTGCATCCGTTTCGGCGGTAGGCTTGGCGGGTGGTGCCTCGTTGCCAGCCTCGGTTATTCCATTCTTGCTGCGTGGGGTGAATTTGCTCGGCATCGACAGCGTCATGCAACCGTATGAAAACCGCGTGCGGGCATGGCAACGCATCGCGAACGACTTGCCATTTGACGCTCTCGATCAAATGATGCATCCCGCCACGCTCGCGGACGTTCCGAAATTGGCAGCCGACATTCTCAAAGGCCAAGTCCGAGGGCGTGTCGTCGTCGACGTGAACGCGTAGTACGCAAACGCGTGGTGTTTATCCGGATGTACTCATGCATCCTGCGACGCGATTTCAAGATGCCCTTGGAATGTCGCGACGCCCGGCGGCGGATCACTCTTTGAAGGTCTGCTGCCGGTGGGATTGAATGAGTTGATATTGCTGGATTGAGGCAGTCGGATCGTCAACAATGCGTTTTTCGAAACGCATCTTCGTTGATCCGTTGAGAACCTCGTCCCACGCCAAGGTGCGTCGTGCATTATTTCAGCGGTCTCCGCAATTCCGTTCTGGGCGATCTTATCGGACTCATTCTGCTCACTTGCGCAGTCCCGATGCTCTATTGGAATGAGCGTTTCACCGTTCGCACGTTCGCAGGCCTCGGCGAAGCAAGTTCACTAATCACGAAAGCCAGCCCGGTTGCGATTGCGAAAGAGAACGAAGGAAAACTGATTCACGTCGCGGGTCGGGCAGACACCGAACAAACGCTTCATGATGCTGACTTCGGGATCGAGTACGAGGGCATCAAACTGCAGCGTCACGTTGAGGTTTATCAGTGGTTCAAATACCGGAAGTCGTCCAGTAGCTCATCGAAATGGAATCGATATCGTTACGAGAAAAAGTGGTCATCGGAGCTGAATCATCTCAACGGACTTTTCGATTCTTCCAGTCGACAAAACCCACGACGGATGTTGGTCGAACCATCCGTCCAATATGCGAGTGATGTCAAGCTCGGAAAGTTTCGCTTGCCTCAATCGTTGATCACTCGAGTCGATGCACCGGTTCCTGTTCCGATCAACTTCAAAAACATGGAACGGAAACTCGCGAAAAGAATTGCGAATCAACGTGCTGGACTCCAACGGTACGTGTATCTAAAAGGGGAAGGCAATCGTTCAGATCGTCTCGAAGTCGGGGATCATAGGATCTGGTTCACTGCGACACCTTCGACGTCGGTCAGCGTGGTCGCCCGGCAAAGCGGCGCAACACTGTCCCCGTTCTTTACGACGTCCGACACCGAGATCTTCCTTCTGATAAATGGCCTGGTTGAACCCAAGGACATGCTCCAATCCGACGACGCTACCCACGAGAGTTCTGCGTGGGGCACCCGATTCGCCTGCGGATTGATGATGCTTCTCGGCAGTTTCTTTGTGCTTCGCCCTCGTACTGACGAAATGGATCGGGTGCGATTCCTGACACCGTTTCGACACCTCAGTGATTTCTTCTCATCGGTGCTCGTTACTGGTGTCTGCATGCTCGCTGTGTTCGGTGCTGCATGGATCATCGACTCACCGGTCATCGGCATCGCATTGTTTGCGGTTTCCATTCTGTTGGTTTATCTGCTCGTCAAAAGGTCACGAGCCAACCAGATACGTGAAGCTGCACGACAAATCGAAACCGAAACGAAGAATACAAATCGAGCGAGGCGCAAGAGTCGCCAGAGACGAAGACGCCGTTTGGCCAAGTGACGGATTTCGACTCCCGCAGGAACACGAAGGCCCTCCAAATTGGCCCGCGCGGCAGAGTCGCCATTGGTTCGCTAGCGTTGCTCCGGTTATCTGGTGAGAACCGCGGCGAACGCCGATCGGCTGATTCATTGGGATGTAGGACCGGTTCCTACCGGCCGATTCAAATCCGTCCGGTAGGAACCGAACGTACATCCGAGTGCGAGAATCTGGCTTCTTAGGCCAACGCAGAATGCCGATAGGGATGTGCTATTTTACCACACGCAGATTTTGATCTCGCCGTCCCATCGCGGTGCACGTCGTGACTACAATGGTCTGATGAGTCTCGTAGAGGGGCTGTTGCGAGGTCAGGGCGTCCTTTAGGGCGGGGTCGCTCGCAGACGCCACTGCTGAACCCCGCGTGTAAGAATGTCCTGCGAAACCACACGAGCGATCGAGTCTGCGCTGAACGTCGAGCTGAACCACTCGACTCTGCAGAGCTTGTACCTCGACGGAACGCTCAATGAGATGCTTCCTCGCGGAGAGTGTTGTTGGCTCGCCCGGGTCGACAGCGACGGTGAACTCGCCTCGATTGATATCATCGACAGCGAAACCGCCCGTCGTTTCAGGCAGTGTGCCGGACACGTCCGAGCCGGTGCCTTGATTATCGAGACACGCCACAACGTGGGTGGACTGGCGTCGACGACTCGCATCCTGAGTTCCCCGAGTCGGCGAACCTGGCCTCAACACGGCTAAACTCTCCGCACGGTTGCGAGCCTATCCGAATGTCGCGGCAAATTGATCAGTCGGCGGGCTTTCGGCTCGATTGTCTCGCGTTCACCGGGGTCAACATTGATCGGAGGATGAGTTTTCGGATAGAATTCGAGAAAGAAGTCCTAGATCGTCCTGCACCGTATCGCACCGCATCGTGGTGGTCGTCGTGGTTATCTTCAAGGTTTCCGGCGACCCATTCGAAAGTTTGTGCGTACACTAAACAGCATGCTACCCAACGTACCAACACATACCGTTTCCCGCGTGCCAGCATTGCTGGCGGTGGTGGTGTTGTGTGCTTGGCCGGCGTTTCAACCGCCCTGCTGTTGTGCGTCGGCGGCTAGCAACTCTGCGAACGTGGGGGCACCCACTTGCTGTCATGCGAGCGGAAATTCTCAAGCAACAACCGCACCCCGGGCGCATTGTTGTCAGTCCTCTGCCTCGCGTCATGCTGGGAAAACATCGTCGAACGACAGTCGCCATCTTTCTGAGAAACAAATCAAACCGTGCGACTGTTTCGACCAATCCCAATGTGATTGTGAAATCCGCGCCGAACTGACCGACGGTTGGATCAGTTCCCGTGTCATCAATTCAGACGACCAAACCGTGGTCGCTGATATGCCGATCGGTTTGCTGGCCGGTTGGATGATTCCGCCGCCGAACCAGTTAACGGTTCGGCAATTCGCTCCTTCCAGGTCTTCGGCGTTGACGTCGAAGGACCACTGCGCGCTGCTGTGCCGCTGGCTGAATTGAGAAACGCTACGAACCCCTGTTTGTTTTAGTTTTTCAATTGAGTTTTGGTTCTAAAGGAGCCTCGATAATGTTACGTACTTCCATGACCGTTGCCGCCATCGTATTGGTCGGTGTTGCTGTATTGTTTGTTTCACGAAATGCCATTTCTAATGAAAGTGCAGCAAACGCCTCTACCGTGAGTTGTCCATGCGGGCAATGCGATTCCGATTGCACCTGCTGCACGGATGAGAATGTCTCCTGTGACAACTGCGCTTGTGACGCGTGTGAGTGCACGGGATGTGTGTCGACCGTGGAGGTCGCTTCCCAACCGCGTGCCTGCTGCAGCGGTAAGGCCTCATGCGACTTGGCGAACGTTCCCGCCGATGGTGATCTGATCGCCTCGGTAGACGATGTTGAATGCGCGTGCGGTGAATGCGACGCCGATTGCAAGTGCTGCTCTGACGAATCCGTGTCATGTGATGATTGCAGTTGCGAATCGTGCGAGTGCAGCGGATGCGTCGAAGAGACGGCCAACAACGCTTAACGAAAGCGGCCAGTCCAATGCAAACGTCCTGGCCAACGGTCGGTATGCAGTCTGTCAGCACGGCGAAACAGCGAGTGATAAACTGATCGCTCGGTGATATTCACTGGGTGCTTCCTGCACATTCCTGATCAACCCGTCGCTGATCAACACGTACACCTCGTCGGTTCATTCCGGCGAGGTGTTGTTTTGTTGGGGCGTTGTTTGGTTGATCGCAGACCCACGAGGCGTGCCGGAGCACGGTTTCTTTTTCCCGGCCGCCAACAGAGAGTCTGGCCAAGCCGCAAAAATCTAAAAAATTTGCGGCAGGTCGCGGACATCGTTCAAATAAGTGGCCATGTCCTGCTCCGATCCCCCACCGAAGACGCTGAGCGAAAGCGATTTCATGCGGCTGTTTGTCCAGCATGAACTCGCACTGCGCGCTTACGCTCGGTCCATCCTGCCCACCTGGAACGCGGTCGATGATGCGATTCAGGAAGCCAGCGTCACGATGTGGCAAAAGTTTTCTCAGCTCGACACGGAAGACGGATTCCTTCCATGGGCCAAGGTCATTGTCCGCTTCAAATGCCTCTCGCTGA
>NZ_ANOH01000229.1 GCF_000346505.1 Aporhodopirellula sallentina SM41 | reverse complement strand
CCGCCGCGAAACGGTTAGAATCTCAATGAATGGTCGCTTGATTTAGGTCTAGTCACAGTGGCCACGACTGCCTCATGTAGGTGCGAAGCGAGGGGATGCATTCCCGCGCGTTTCTGGAGAGACATCAGCTAACGGTCTTTGCAATCACGGAAAAGCCCGTTTTCTGCGTCATGAAAGAGCATGTCTTTAGTCCGGTTTGATGTTATGACGTAGATACACTGGTGGCAGGGAGATGCAACTGGAGTCGAAAGATTCTACTTGCATTCGCCGTGACGAGCTCTGGAAAATATGCCGACACGTGACCGTCAACTTGCCGAGCTGACCATGATGTTGGTTTCGTTGGTTTGCTGTAGCTCCAGCTATCTAGTGATTTAGTGAAGGCTAGCTGGGCCTGTCGCCCGACCGAACGTGGTCAGTCGAAAAACTGGCTGGCTATGGGGGAATCGCCACGTAGGCAGGCTTCTTGCCGAAAAACGGGGATTGATCCCCGTTTGGTCAAGTAGTCGCGATGTGAGGTGCGTAGCGTCGTGTGATAGTGAGGTGATGCTCTGGGGGCTAAAGAAAACCGCGGCCATTATGCGTGAAGCATATGGGACGCGGTCGAGAGCAGGCGCACCTGCTATCCGTCGGTGAGCTGCCGTTTCAGTTTTTCGATCAACTCACTCGCTTGGCGGATCGTCAGACTTTGCGGTGTGTCGACACCGAAATGCGTGTCCAGTTCACTCGCCAGCTTGACGTTCGCTTTCGATGCGATGGCGTGAATCGCTCGGATCTGAGCCTCCGTCGCCGGGAATGCCCATTGCTTGGCGGCTTCGCAGTTGCAGAAACGTTTGTCTTCCCACGAAGGGAGATAGTTTCATCAGCACCACTCGAAGCCGTCAGCGAAGGCTCGTGCTCCACCTCGCGGCGACATAGCTCGAACGTTCGACGGATACGCTCGGTCAGCGTATCGGCATGGTCGTTCATGAGCGAGTTATCAATCTCGATCTCGAGATGACACGTCGCACACGGCAATCGTACAGAAACCTGAAAAGCCGTATTGGGCACGAGTCGACAATCGGGCAAAGTGTCGACGATTGATCGAAAAGGTCACGTCAGCACTTGTCTTGAGCAGAGCGGGCCGCCGGTTCGCACGAGCTCAAAACTCATGCTTCTCCTTAGCTCAGAACGCTCGTTAGAGTTTGGGAACAACGAAATCGTCAATACGGAGCCGTCATGACGGGCTCCAAACATTTTGTCTCTTGTCTTGGGGAATCCATGCGATCGTTACCGCAACCATGTACCTTGATTCGAATTATTCAAATGATCTCTGAAGGAAAGGATGTAACACCTCTCTTTTCCGAATGTCCTGAGCTGATGGACAAGCCGGGGGCGAGAGAACGTTTTGTGAGGCTAATTGAAATTCTCTGCGAGAAATGTCTACAAAAGGTAGATGCTGAAAGACGAAAACAACTAGACGCAGAACTCGATGCTATCTATGTCTCACAACGTAACGAGCTGATCGAGCGTGCGGGAGAAAGCGATCGCGGCTTGGAATTGGCGGAGAAGATCCAGGACTACAAAATGAATCTGGAATCATTTTGTTGTCTTGTAGCGTTTCAACAGCTCCCGACGGATGACTCGCTTGTGGTATTGGAAGCAGCAGTTCAGCAATGTGAGCAATACGAGTCGGCAGTTAAAGAGCTGAACTCTGTCAGTGGGCGCTGAAAAGGGACCAGTGATGGGCGATTGAAAGTCCTCCACCTTGCGACGGGGGGCGAATTGCCGTCGATCGTTTTGCACCCTGCGAAACGGATAACGGTACGTAGTAGCCAATCATGTGAGCGTGACAAAGCCCAACGCCTTCAAGAAGTTGCACTAACAGGCCAGTTGCAGCGAGGGATCGTCGAAGCCTCGATTTCGAGCGAAAGACCTTTCGCCGACATCTCGAGGTGGGTTCAGCCATCGATTCCACGCGTGATCCCACGGGCGAGGATTCAAAAGGGACCAGCGCCCCACCGGTTCGGATACTTCCGATGGCACCACGAAACCTGCCAGATCGGTCAGTGCTTGTGAGCCGTTCCGCGTAGGGATCCAAGAGATGCTGCTACGAGGCTTGCATGCCCAGCGATTCTTTCAAGACCTGCAGAACGAGCGTGACTACCAAGGCAGCTACTACAGCGTCCGCCGCTTCGTCAAAAAGCTTCGCACCGAGAAGCCGATCGACGCATCGAGGTTGAGCCAGGATGGGAGGCGCAAGTCGACTTTGGCACCGGCGCGCCCGTCGTCGACAAGGACGGGAAGAAACGGCGAACCCATGTCCTCCGCGTTGTGCTGTGCCATTCCCGAAAAGGTAACGCCGAAGTCGTCTTTCGTCAGACCACCCACGACCTCTTGCAAGCCCTGGAAAATGCGTTCTGGCATTCCGGCGGCGTGCCCAAGATCGTCGTGATCGAAAATCTTCGTGCGGCCGTGAAGCACCCTGACTGGTACGACCCTGAGTTGGTGCCAACGCTGCGTGCCTTTGAAGAGCATTCTGGCACCACGATCCTACCGACCAAGCCTTGCACACCACGCCACAAGAGCAAGGTAGAATGCGGCGTCGACTATGTCCAAGAGGACTCGCTACGAGGTCGCACGTTTGCCTCGCTCTTGGAGCAGAATGATTGCCTTGCGCACTGGGAGGCGACCGTTGCTGACCTGCGAGTTCATGGAACCACTCGTCGTCAAGTCGGCGAACATTTCAGTGCATCAGAGCGAGAGGCGTTGATGGAACTTCCCATCGAACGCTTCGGCAATTTTAGTGGAGCCCGCCGCTAGGTAAACCGAGACGGTCATGTTTCGATCGGCAAGGCTTACTGCGGCACGCCACCGGTATACCTCGGTCGCGAGGTCTGGGCACGGTGGGACTCCAGGACCGTTCGTCTCCTGAACAGGGACTTAGAGGTCATCGCCATGTTGGTTCGCAGCGAGCGGGGAAAGTTCAACTCTAAGACGTCGCGTCAGAAAAGGTCAACGCGATCGAACGTGGCGGCAGGTGTTTGCTGCAAAAAGACAGTGTGATCGGCGATTTCACGGCCAAATGGAGCCAATCGATGATGCAGGATCGCGGGATAGCCGGCACGCGTGTCTTGCAGGGCTTGGTTTCGCCGTCAAACCAATATCGCTGCGACGAAATCGAACACGCCTGCGAGATCGCTTGGCGTCATCAGGACTGGATGGTCGCGATGATCGGTGTGGCAGCCGGGTACCTTGTAGTCGCCTGGTGCGACGGTTCATTGTTTGCTGGCGTGAGGGGATGGCTCTCGCACGACATGATTAGCGAGTACCTCGTCCGCTGGTGCGGCGACAGGTTTCGATGTGTAGGGGACAAGCTTACGACGCTGCTGCTCTGTCCAATGTGCCTGTCCCCTTACGTCTGTCTTGCTATCTGGATCCTGGCAAGACTACGCGTAGGCACGCCTCTCTTTGAGGATCCATTCACTCTGGCATTGGGCACGTTCGCGAGTGCAGCAGTCTCATATGGGACGTATCGACTGCTGTCTTACGACTGACGAACTCACAGCAAGCCAAGAACGCAAAAAGCCCGCGAGGTAATAACCCCGCGGGCTTTTTTTGTTGGCGTGAGAAACCTCTATGGGTCGCCCCAGGTAAATCGGTTCCTCTATTCGATCCAAGCTCGAACTGCCAATCGGTCGCTCGCCCCCACAGCAAGCGACCGGAGCTAGAAACCGTCCCATGTCTGGTTCCAACTCGGATGTGACCAAGATGACCGCTAATGAATCTAATACAAGACGCGTTGACGTGTCCTATCAAAATTTTACAAGGGAATATAGCGTCAACTACTCGAGTGCTTTTGAACGCCTCCTAGACCGCAGCATGGTCCTGGACAAGAACACGGAGCTGAGCAAACACATTCGGCAATCAGGAGATCTCCTTCAAGCGAAACGGACTTTCAGGTGCGGTCGTCGGATGAGTGGGAACAACCCCGCCCAGCTTCAACAGGAATACTATTGCCGTCGCCCGTACTGTTGCGATAGCTGCGCCGAGATACTCGCGCAGAAGAGATCGCGACAGTGGCTCAAGGCTTGCCGACGTTTTGCCAACTCCTGTCGGCGTGGCGAGCTCATTTATCACAGCTTTCTGATCAAGCCGAACGTCGCCGGCACTCACTTCGAAGAGTACGAGAACTTTCGGCTGACGATGCGGTTGCTGCGTGCGTTCGGTGAC
>NZ_ANOH01000228.1 GCF_000346505.1 Aporhodopirellula sallentina SM41 | reverse complement strand
CGCAATGTTCATCGGGCTGGAATCTCGGCAATTTTGCACGGGCATCGCAATTTGCACCACGGGCAGCGTCTTTCGTTTCGCAGGTCACAAATCAATTTCGAGTGCGACACGAGTCTCGACCGGCATACGCGTCGTGTTGAAAACGTGAACGGTCGGGGTGCCTCGGTCACAATCATCGAACCGGCTGGACGCATCCTTGGCGTCAGTTCAGACTTTCCCAAGATGAAGGTTTTCGAGCCGCGTCAAACCCTCAACGCACTCATCGATTCCAAATACCGCGAAGGAAAATAAGAGTGAAACAGAGCACTCGATTTCGACACGAGTCTTTGCAAGATTCCGATTCCGTACAAACCCTGCTTCAAGCCCTCAACGACGGGATAGCCAAGGGGAAGATTGTCCTCGAAGACGAAGACGGAACAATGGTGATCAAACCCAAGGGGCTCGCCAATTTGAAAATTTCGGCATCCCAGGACGAGAAGAAAAACCGTCTCTACATCCGGCTGACCTGGTACGAAAGCACCGACCCGGTTCGTGAGAAGCAACTCAAGATCTCGTCGAAGTAGTCGCTATGGTTCTACAATCAAATTCTCAACGCATCGACTGATGTTGATCTGGTTACGCGAGAGCGGAGTGCTGTTGAGAAGCACGTTTTCAAACAAGATGTTTTCAATTCGGTCTCGATCGGAAGCCAGAGTTTGCTCGGCGAGGTCGCACGTTAACTCGATGTCGAGCGGGACGCCGGTTGCTGCAATGTCGCGGAAAAAGACGTTTTGGATTTGTCCGCGAGCGTCGTCGCGACTCCACATCGATTGGCCAATCCACAACGAGATCAGTTTCTCGCTCTCTTCGATCCGGATGTTTTCGAACTGCACGTCGCTGACCTTTGCCGCGTCGGTGTGAAAGATTCGCAACGTCCACTCCCGGCCGCGGTCGTGAATCACATCACAATCGGCGAACAGCACGTTGGTGATGTCCTCGCGAATTTCCGCGCCAATACTGAGTGCGTGGGCAACCTGATTCCACAACACACATCGCTTGACCAGGATTCGGTTGGCGACGCCTTGCCCCTTGTCGGTTTTGATAACAACGAGATCGTCGAGCGTTCTGAGAAAACAATCCTCGACCGTCACGTCACGGCTGTTGCAGATGTCAATTCCGTCGGAGTTCGCGCGGTAGGAAATCATCTTGACGTCGTGAACCCAAACCCGATCCGATCGCCGTATTGGCATGTTCCATGTGCTCGCATCGAGGAAGGTCACTCCCGAGACGGTGATATCAGATCCATTGACGAGCAACAGGTCGCGAGCATGAGTTGGGCAGGCACTCGCGTCGATCACCCCACGGCCGCGAAGATGGATGTTCTTGCCGCGAAGTTCAATCGACGGGGCGTAGCGGCGAAGACCGGTGTCGGGGTTAGTGGTGAAGGCCTCGTCGGGATCGACGACCGTTCGCACGATTGCGCCGCCGGCGATGTAGAGTGTTTGATTGTCATGGACGACAAGGCGGCTGACCTCGTGCGTGCCTGGACCGAAGTAGATTACGTTGGGATCATTCGGATCAGGAATGTTGGTTTCGACGTCGTTCGCGAACAGGTGCAAAGAACGCGTGGTTTCGCCGTTGATTTCAATGGTGAGTTTCGACGCGGACGAGAGCGAGAAGGAAACCGTCTGCCCCTGAATGTTGGGCTCAACGCCTGCCGAAGTCGGAAGGATCTTTGCAGACGTGACCGAATCGGAGATGGTCACCTCCACGGTGACTGCCCCGGAGAAGTCGAACGAAGCGAAAGCTGCTGTGTCGAAATACTTTGCGGAGTTTGGTTTGTCGTCCATCGCCTTCCAACGCATCTGCGCGTTTTCCGAGGCGACCTTTGCGGCGAACACGGGGACATCGCGTCCGTTGACCTTGACTCGGTATGCGGTGTTGATGGTCGCCCCTTCGGGCGCCGGGGGAACCGTGGTTTTGCCTGCTGTTTGAACGACCGCGGCGGGATCATCCGCGTGAACGTTAGGCACGTTCCATGCCACCGTGAATCCGATCCAAACGATGAATGCCTGGCATGATGCCAATGCGGTGTGTTGAGTTTGCATGGGCTTCGCCGCGGCGTCTGTATTGATCGAGCGTGCCGTTATGGCAAACGGCGGAAGGTAAACACGTGGTTGTTCATGTTGAAATGAAGATAGGGCAACCCGTGCAACCGCGTCGCGAATGAACGGTTGTGGTGGGCGACCGCCGATTCGAATTCGAGCTTGTATTGTTGGCTCAGTTCCATCGGTGAGACGCGGAAATTCTTTGGCAGCAGGACGATCAACTTGCCGCCCGGTTCAAGGTGTTCTGAGGCACCTTTGAAGAGATCTTGAACGAAGTTATTCGACGTGCACCACTGCTGGTCTTGAGATTCAAAAGCACCTTCGTAGAGAGGCGGGTAACTCATGATGTAGTCGAAACGCTCGTCCTCGACTTCCGCATACATGTTGCTTTGTTTGATCGTTACGTTTTCGATGTTGTGCGTCTGGCAATTCTGCCTCGTGTTCTCGATCGCTCGCGGGCTGATGTCGATCGCGGTGACGTGTTTGCTTTTGAGAGCGGCAAACACCGTGATGACACCGGATCCACAACCGACGTCCAAAACTCGTTTGTCCGCTTCGATAAAATCGATTAGATGGTGTTCGCTATCGAGCGGCTTGTAGACGCCAGGCAGCACGCGCAGCTTGAGACCGTCGAGCGTAATGTTGGGTAGGATTCTGGCTACCATCCCACAGTACGGATAATACAACGCAAAGAGCGACCTTTGAACGATCGGAGGCATGGCAGTTAACCTGCCTTGCGACTTGCCGCAGGACTGATCAGGCCTTCGCTAGCCGCCCAGTCCAACGCTGTTTTGATTCCGTCGCGAAAATCCGTTTTGGGCTCATAGCCGAGTTTTTGCTGTGCCTTTGCGATAGAGAAATCGAGGTTGAGACACAGGAACTTGATGCGAGCATTTGTCAGCAGCGGTGCTTCGGTTGCTCCACGCAGTTTTGCGAAGCCTTCGATGAAGCCGACGGCACTGCGAGCCAGCCACTCGGGCACCTTCTTCGGCATCGGCAACCCCATGTAGTCGGCGATCGCACCGACGAATTCTTCACGAGATACCAGACGCGAGTCGCGAATGTTGAACGTTTCGCCGATCGCTTCCTCTTTCTCAAGAGCCAACATGATCCCGTCGACGAGATTGCCGGCGTAGGTGTTGTTGAGCATCTTCTGGCCGTCGCCAATCAACTTCATTTGTCCGGCTGCGAGCCGTTCGATGATGCGCGGCACGACGTGACGATCCCCCGGACCGTAGATGAAGCCGGGCCGAATGATGGTGGCGGGAAATTGATCTGCTTTGATCGTTTTGTTGAGGAGGACTTCGGCTTCCGCTTTCGTCGCGGTGTATCCATCCAACCCGGTCAGATCCGGCGGTGTGGTTTCGTCGGTGCCGTAGTGATGGGTTGCCGCGTAGACTCCGAGGGAACTGATTTGGACCCATCGTTTGAGCTGGCCGTACTTGCGGGCGGCGATCAGCATCGCTTCCAACGCAACCACATTGATCGCACGAAACTTCTCTGCCGGGCCCCAGTCGCCGACGTGGGCGGCCGTGTTGACCACGTAGTCGACTCCTTCGAGTGCGGCCGGCAAGGACTCGGGATCGGCGAGATCTGCCTCGAAAAGTTCCACATCGAGGCCTTCGAACGCGGCCCGGTTGCTGGTCGGGCGGACCATGGCGCGGACCGTGTATCCTTCTTCGAGTGCGCGGGCCATCAGCAAACTGCCGACCATTCCCGTCGCTCCTGTGATCAGTAGTCTCCCCTGTGGCATTCTTCTCTCGATCTATTCAGTTGGCGTTCGAAATTCGTGAAACGACGCTTACTTTAATAGCAGAGCAACGAAGGAAGAATAGACCCACTGACTTTCCGGGCGGTTTTGCCGCGTCGAGTCGGGATCCGAGACGCCAAAATGTGTTCCCCGCCCATCGTTTTCGCAGAAAGACGTGTTTCCGCGAAAAAACGCCGAAGATCACGGCGTCGGGGCCGCTCGGCAGGTGGTCGCCCGTACCGAGTCCGCCGACCGCACACGTCTGGTCGAGAGCATTTCGGAATTCGACCTGTCCGATCCACACAGCTGGATTCGGCTGAATTCAGACTCCTGAATCGTCTGGCGACATCGGTTAGCGGTGCGTCAGCAAAGTTTTGGGTAGCGAAACTCGCCGAGAGCTACGGAAGAGCCCGTGAATCACCAAAAGTCTTGGCGATTTTCGATACGGCCTCAACCCGTAATTCATGATCGTGACGCATCACGAGATCTTTTTGGGAAACGCCTTAGTAGACGTGCCGGATTCCGAAGTGGATGCCCTGCATGAAGAACGTGTCGTCGACGAGCGTGGTGCGGGGCGTGTCGCTGGTGTTGACCGGATCCATCACGCCTGACAACCGAACGGCATCCGTCATCGCGATGATGTTGTATCCGAAGGTGACGTCGAAGCGTGGGTATTTGTGCCAACCGATCGACATGTCAAATTCGGGGACCCAACCGAACGTGCTGTTTTCGAAGGAACCGCTGTTGGTGTCGTTGATCAGCAATCCGGTGTCGAGCACGCTCGACGGAGGCGTGTCGGTCGTGATGACCGAACTGCCGCGGCGGACGGCGGAACGACGGACTTGGCCGAAGCCGAGTTTGCCGAGCCAATCGAAGCTCCAGCAACCTTCGCGGTACCGACCGGCCATGCCGATTTGGCCACCATGAAATTCGTTGTGTGCCTCGAACATGTCCGTTGTCGACAAGTTGGAACCGATCGCGTCTGGGAACGGGTCCTGCGTTTTGGTGCTCGAGGTCGACAATGTCAGGTCTTCCTCTAGCCGCATGTATTGATAGCCATAAAAGATGTCAAACGTGGTGCCGAGTCCGCCTGTCCAAAACTGGCGAACAGAGATGTCACCGCCGAACACGTTGCTGCTCGCCGAAGCACTCACCGATCCGAAGCGGCCAAAGTCTTCATCCGAATCGGGGAACGCGATCAGTGCCGCGTTGGCCGCGTCTGCCGTTGTCAGCGGGACGGCTAAGATGCCACCGCTGTTGATTTCCTCTCGAGCACTAAACGCGTCATCGGATTCTGTTGACGTCCATCCGCGAAACACGAGGCTGCGACTTTGGCAGTTGTCCAACCACGTTCCCAGTGTCACGCGTCCACCGGCAGTCATGTCTTTGAAGAAATTCTCGCCACCAAAAAGTGTGGTTGCGTCGGGCAGTTCGCCGGCGACGTCACCGCTGGTTCCGGCTGGACTGGTGGTGACCAAAGACGGGATCAAGTCACCGTCACGGAACAGCAGCAGCAATTCAACCGAGCCGAACCATCTGCACGGATCGAAGCACAATGATGCGTTGCTGTGCCCACCGTAGTGTCCGCAACTGTCGCATCCGTCGTCACAATATCCGTCGCAACCGCCGTACAACCCGTCGCAGCTATCGCAACCGACGCCTCCGCATCCGTCGCACGCGACTACGTAACTGTCGTCCCACTGCTCTCCGGTCCAACCGCTGGTACCTGACCCGACTACTTGGGCGTGGACGGCATCGGTCAATGGTTGATGGATTAATGTCTCGCGTTGCCGGGTGGTGACACGGGGGCGAGTTCCGTTTGGATTGAGTTGTCGGCCGATCACCCGACGGGTTTGTGGTGAATGCAGCGTCGGAGTCGAGTCGTTGTTGCCCGATGGCCTTTCGAACGACGCCGCTTGAACGAGCGGTCCGCCGACACGTCCGGTGGACTGCGAGACCGAGTCTTCCGAGCCGACCTGGCTCAATCGAATCGCCCGCGGATCGCGGACCTCTCGCAGTTTGGGACTTGTCGCGACTCGCGTTTCAGCCGCGTCGGATTGGTCGCCACCGGATGCCGGATGTACCCGTGCGCCGGCCCGACGAGCGAGCGAGGGCAGTGGTTGGAGGACGACCGGTTCGACCAGTTGGTTTTCGCCCGCGAGATCATTGGTTGTTTCGTAGGTTTCCTCCGTCACCGCAGGAACGGACGAAGAACGGTATCCCCTCGTTGTCGGTGCTGGAGGAGGAGTCGACGGGCCGCCGCTCGGATTGTAGGTGCCCCGATCGGGCGCCTTCGTGCGGACCTGGGCCGAGGTAACGTTGGGGACCGAAATGGCAACGCACAACGTGATTCCCAGCGTCACGGCGCATCGCAACTCGGGTTGAGGTCGAAACGCCGGTCGCGAGAGGGATCGCCAGACACCGGGGCCCCATACACGCCAAACGAGTTTTTGATCGGATTGATGGTTCATCGCAGAGTTCATTCAACCTGGTCCATTCCATTGCAGTGCGGCGTGCCTCGATCGGGCGAGCCAAGAGCGTCCGCGCAAAATAAACGCCCAATACGAGTATCGGGCGTGATGATCAGAACGGTTGAGCAAATCTGGTAAACTTTGCCGGTTAAGCCGTCTCTTCCGGATAGGCCGGCTTTTTGCTGCCTAAATTTGGCATCCGCCGCCGCAACAGCGTGGCTGGTCGCATGCTTCCGCGGCTCTGCCACCGCTGACAGGCAGCGAATTTGCCATCGCGGGAGCGGCCGGAACGCTTAATTGGCGTTCGATTTGGTCGTTGCCGCAATCGGGGCAGGACGGTTGTTCGTTCGGATTCCGAACGAGAATTTCCTTGGTTTCACGACAGCGATCACATTGATATTCGTACAGTGGCATGGGAGACATCCTGCGAGTCGAGAGTCGATAGAATCGGATTGGACATTCTATTGCAAACGTCTACAATGACCAGCGTTGGCCCGCCCAGGTGCGCCATAATCCCGCCTAACCCCCTTTCCCACCTCACCGGGCCGATTTTGGACCGAATCACGACGCTCTGCCGAGCGAGTCGTGTTGGCCGAAAAGCCCTGTTTTCCCGGAATCCCGTCCCCCCGGTAACATGTCTCCCCGCTAGCCTTTTACCCGGGGCCCGTTTTCTCCTGGTAAACTGCGTACGATGAGGGTGGCTGTACCGGCCATTCTTCGCTGTCGATTGTTCGGCTGGCAACTTTCTGCCAACCCGTCGTCAACGAAAGAAAATCAGACCGACTATCTCGAAACCGTTTGTACCTCGTTGATGAATCCTGTTCTCTGAAAAGCGACAGGCTGAGTCACGGGGCAAATGCCTCACAACAACTGGAGAATTTCCCTTGGCGTTTCAAAATCCTCTCGTTCGATCGAGTCGCGTTCTCGCAACCGTGTGTTGCATGTCAGCGTTGCTCGGCGGAGCTGCCGTCGCCCCTGCTCAAGATGCGACTCTCAAAATGCGGTTCGTCTATGACGGCACGCCTCCTTCGGTCGATAACATCGATCCGAACAAAGATCGCGAGTTCTGCGGCAAGCACGTGATTCCGAATGAAAAGCTGATCATCAATCCAACGAACAAAGGAATTCAAAACGTTATCGTTCACGTTTACACGCGATCGAGCGGTGATGACCTTCCAAAAACCGGCCCAGGCACCAAGACCCACGTGCTCGCCAACGACGAGTGCCGATTTGAGCCACACGTTGTTGTCGCACAAACCGGCGACACGTTGAAAATCACCAACCCCGATCCGGTCGGCCACAACGCCAACTTGAACTTCATCCGGAACACCGCGCAGAACCTGATGATCCCATCGGGACAAGAAAAGGAAATCGCTCTCGAAGAAGAAGAGCCCGCGCCGATTCCAGTTGACTGCAACATTCACCCGTGGATGCGAGCCTACGTTGTTGTTCTCGAACACCCGTTCGCGGACGTTAGTGACGAAGATGGCAACATCGTGATTGAAGGACTGCCCGCAGGAAAAGAAATCACTTTCGCGGTTCGTTTCGAAGGTGGTAAGCTTGATGAAGTCAAAGTCGGCGGAAAAGAAACCGATTGGCGTCGCCAACGGTTCGAAGTCGACTTGAAAGCCGGCGATAATGACTTGGGCGATATCCTCGTCCCAGCCGACGCGGTTTCCGCAGACTGATTTGCTTCGGCAGACTGATTCAATGTGTCGATGTCGTCGTGACATCGACGTAGAGACTTTCGATAAGCTTTGAAATGGGATGCCACTCGGTTTCGTGGCATTTCGATCCGATCACACCATCCGGTTCAGCCGATTGGCGACACTGCCCTTGGCAGGGCTCTCTGAACCGGATGGCATGTAGGATTGCAAACGTTCAGCAAGCGTGAATGACCATGCTTGTCTGAGCGGAAACCTCCCTCCGATGCTCCCCCCGCTGACTTCCTTGTCGGCCCCTCCCGCCTTCCTACCAACTCGCCTTCTCGGGTGAACTGCTTATGCCGGCCTCCGAGTATCCGCCCCATCGCGCGCCCGCCGCTAGGTTGCTTCGGCGACGGTGGGGGTACAGCCTCGTTGCGGTCTGCGTTTGGGTCTCAGTTGGTCAGTTTGTGAAAGCCAACGCGGCAGATGTGTCAGAGCAATCTCCGACTCAGATCGCCTCGCAAGAGTGGCTCGAGCACGGATGGCCGCTGTTGGAAACCTATTGTCTGGATTGTCACAGTTCAGATTATGCCGAGGCGGAAGTTGACCTGAGTTCGTTTCACTCTCTCGCCGGCATCCAGAGCCACAGCGAGTTGGCTGTGGACGTGATCAGCATGATCCGGTTCGCTGCGATGCCGCCCGAAGACGCGGAACTGCCCGAATCCGAGGAGCGTCGGAAGCTCGCCGATCTGCTCGACGCGGTTGTTTACCACGCGACCTGCGATCTGCGTCCTCGGCCTGGCCGGACAACGGCACGCCGGCTCAATCGGGCCGAGTACAACAACGCGATCCGTGATCTGTTTGGCGCTGACCTTCGTCCCGCCGACACATTTCCTTCCGACGAAGTGGGAGGCGGTTTTGACAACAACGCCGACGTGTTGTCTTTATCGACGATGTTGATGGACAAATACCTGTCGGCGGCGGACGAGATCACCTCGCAGGTCGTCGTTGATCCGGACACTCTCGTTCAGATCGACAAAACACACGCCGGCGAAAACCTTTTTGTCATCGGCGACACCCGAACGGGAGCGTTCGGCCAACGATACGTGGCGCCCGATGGGATCGTATGGTTCGACGTCGAAATTCCCGTCCGTGGCGAATACACCATCGAAGTCCGCGGGTCATCGCGAATCGAATCTCGTGGCAAGACGGTCACAACGATGCACTCCGACGAAGGCATCCTGCGTGCAATCATTGAGCTGGAATATCGCGAGGGACGCGGCAGTGATGACTACGACGCGACTCGCATCACGCTCGATCCTGGGAAACATCGTTTGTTTTTTCAGGCCACCAACGTGACGTCCTCCGAGTTGGAAAACGTGAAGGATCGTGACGAATGGAAAATAGACGTCGCGGTCAACGACACGGTTGCGAATCTGACCGAGGAAACAATCGCACAAAGCCGATCGGGCAATCCAGGGGCGTTGCAGACCGATCGCAACATTGACGAACAGGAGCTTTCGACGCGGTACCGCAGTATCGTGGTCAAAGGTCCGAGTGCACGCACCCGCAGCGATCTGCCTCCTGGGCAGAAGGCGTTGCTCGGCCGAGTCCCGTCGCGGCGCGGCGATCGATATGTCGAAGTCGAGAAGGCCGCGCGGAGTTGCCTGCGTCCGTTGATGCGTCGCGCGTTTCGTAGTGAGGTTAGCGACGAGGACATCACGCCGTATGTCGACGTCGTCAAGAAAATGACCGACCGTGGCGACTCCTACTATGAGGCGATTCGCGTGGCGATTTCGGCTGTGCTGGTTTCGCCGCGTTTTCTGTTCCGGGTGGAAGTCCCCGAAACAGAGGAGCTTCGTCAGAAGGCAAGTTCGGGCGAAGACATCCCGCTTTCGTCAACGCAGCTCGCCAGCCGATTGTCGTTCTTTCTGTGGAGCAGTTTGCCGGATGAGCAGTTGCTCGACGCAGCCAAACGGAACGAACTCGTTGATCCCAAAAAGCGACTGAAGCATGTCCGGCGAATGCTCGCCGATCCCAAGTCGGCTTCTCTCGGAAAACAGTTCGCGCGGCAGTGGTTTGCGCTCGGCAATCTGAGCGAACGCGACCTCAACGAGTTCGCAAAGGTGCGATCGTCTGGCCACTCGGAATCGGGCGAGACGCTCCCGATCACGCCGGCGATGTTGTCCGCAGAAACCGAACAGTTGTTCTTGTACCTTTTGCGAGAGAACCGCCCGATCGCTGAGTTGCTGACCAGCGACACGACGTTTGTCTCTCGCCCGCTGGCAAAATGGTACGGTCTCGATGTTCCTTCCGGGGCGACTGACCAAGAGCCGATGCGAGTCAGCCTGCAGGGGCAACCGCGACGCGGCATCCTCGGGCACGCCGGTGTGCTGCTGTTGACGAGTTACCCGACACGGAATTCCCCCGTACAACGTGGGAAATGGATCCTGGAGAACATTCTCGGCACGCCTCCCCCGGAAGCCCCGCCCGGAATTCCGAGTTTGGAGGAAACGAAAACCGCCTCCGCCGACGCCACCCTCCGCGAACAACTCGAACTGCACCGAGCCGATCCGGGGTGTGCATCCTGTCATCGTGTGATGGACGCACTCGGATTTGGGTTAGAGGACTATGACCATCTCGGGCGGCTTCGTGATGAAAGTGATCCTGCCCGCGGTGATGCGTCGGGTGAGTTGCCTGGTGGTCGCCGGTTCGAAGGTTCCGCCGAACTCGCCCAGTTGCTCGCCAAGACCGAAGAACGCTCGCTCGCCGAAACCGCTGTCCGTCGTATGATGGCGTTTGCGATCGGCCGCGAACTGCGACCCCAGGATCGTTGCTTCGTCGAAGCGATCTTGGACGCCGCTCAACCGAACCACTATCGCGTTGGCGAATTGCTCGAAAGAGTCATCGCCAGTCCACCATTCCTGAATCATCAAGCCGAGGTACCGTCGTCATGAAAGACCAACGAATGATCGTTTCGTCCGAGAGTCGCACCGCCGACGCGGCGTCCCCGGCATGCCCCCGCGGCGGCCACCGTCTCCCGCGACGGACCTTACTGCGTGCTGCTGGCATGTCGCTCGGTTTGCCACTGCTGGAATCCATGACCCCCGCATCGACTAGTGCCTTTGCATCGGCGAGTCCGGGCCAGGGTGATGCGGCGGCACCGGTGCGAATGGCCTGCGTGTTTGTCCCCAATGGCGTGATTCAAGACGAGTGGCGTCCGATCATCAACGGACACGAGCGTGATCGGCGAGGCAATATTGTCAGCGAGAGTGGTTCCCCGTTGCTCTCGTTCAATGATTGGCGGTGCAGTGCCTCACTCGCGCCGCTCGAGCCGTTCAAACACAAACTCAACATTGTCGAGAACCTGGCACTCGACAATGGACGTGGGAAGCATGACGGCGCAGGTGACCATGCACGCGGAGGAGCCACGTTCCTGACCGCGGCACGGCCGGTCAAAACCAGCAGTAACATTCGTTTGGGGATTTCCGTCGATCAGGTCGCCGCGACCGCGCTCGCCGGTCAGACCACACTTCCTTCGATCGAGTTGGGACTCAAAGGCAGCCGCAATGCAGGCAGTTGTGATTCGGGATACAGTTGCGCGTACTCGTCGAACATCTCGTGGAAGAACGAGACCCAACCAATGCCCAAGGAAACGATCCCTCGCCTCGCGTTCGAACGCATGTTCGGCAGTGGCGATGCGACCGCGCAGCGGGAACGACGCGAGGTTCGTCGCAGTATTCTGGATATCGTTCGTCGCGACGCCGACAAACTCATGCGGCAAGTTGGTGCCACCGACAAACGGAAACTCGACGAGTATTTCACCAGCATCCGCGAGATCGAAAAACGGATCGAACGCACCGAAGCGGAAGACTTGGCCGCGATGCCCGATTTGGAGGTGCCGGTCGGCCGCGTCGAAGAATTTCGGGAGCACGCCCGGCTGATGTTCGATCTGATGGTGGTCGGGTTTCAAACCGATACAACTCGGGTGGCCACATTGATGCTCGATACCGCCGGCGGAAACCGATCGTACCGCGAGATCGGCGTCAACGATGCTCATCACGGGCTGAGCCATCATCGCAACCGTGAAGACAATGTGTCGAAATTGCAAAAGATCGACCACTATCTCGTCGAACAATTCGCGTACTTTGTCGAAAAACTCGAGTCGGTCAGCGACGCAAACGGGACTCTTCTCGACCAATCCATCGTGCTCTACGGCAGCGGACTCGGCGACGGAAACCGTCACACCCACCATGATTTGCCGATCGTCCTGGCCGGCGGCGGAGGTGGTAGGCTTGAGACCGGACGGGTGATGCGTTATCAATCCGAGCAACCCATGGCAAACTTGTATCTTTCGATGCTCGAATGCATGGGCACGCCGGCCGAATCGATGGGTGACAGCACCGGTCTGCTCGACGGCCTACTGGCCTAGTAATCCGATCAGGATATTCTTCCGATTGCCAATCGCGGACCGTTGTTGGGAACGCGAAGGCGATGGTTTGGACGAGATGATTGTTGAGGGCTACGACGGGGGTTTCGAGTGATGCTCGACCTCGGTCGTTTTGCTAGGCGTGTGTTAATTTTTGTCGCGCCAATGCATCCGGTGAATGTGAGCCTGGATTCTCCGCGTGACACGCCGATCCTCATACCGGACATCCTCCAAGGCACGCGTTATGGACATCTTACCGAGTGAATTTTCGGTGCGGCGGCTCTACGAAGCCATGACCGCGATCATCACTCCTCGGCCCATCGCCTGGGTGTCAACGATTGACCACGAAGGCGTTTGCAATCTGGCTCCGTATAGTTTTTTCAACGGAGTCGGTGCGAATCCCCCTACGTTAATGTTCTGCCCTGCGAACAAGCCTGATGGTACCGCGAAAGACACCCTCGCCAACATTCGCGCCAACGGTCAATTCGTCGTAAACATTGTCACCGATGAAACGTTCGCCGAAATGAAACACTCGGCCCTCGAGGTTGCCTCGGAGGAAGACGAGTTCGTTCTCACCGGGACCGAAAAGACGGCTTCGTCGGTCGTTGCTCCGCCGCGGGTCAGCAACGTCGCCGCGGCAATGGAGTGCGAGTTATTGACCGCGATGCAACTCGGCGTCGGACCTGGGGGAGCCAATCTTGTCGTCGGGAAAATCGTCTCGATTCATTTGCGGGACAACGTTCTCGACGCCGACGGGCGTGTCGACCCTGAGAAAATTGCCACCATCGGTCGCATGGGCGGGCCACGCTACACCAAGACGCTTGACCGTTTTGAATAGTTGCACCTCGCGGTAACGTATCGGCCACCGCACGTCGCGGTTATTCGCTCGCCCGTTATTACGAACGGCCTGCAAACTTTTTCGTCGCGTGCTGTTTCGCCCCTAGGGGGTCTCGTCCTCTGCGACAATCGGTCCTAGAGTAGTCGACTCACTCTTTTCGCATTCGCACCCTATTCTCGGTTCGCCTCCCATTCTCGGTTCAGATCCATGTCCAACACGATTGTGATCTTCGGTGCCAGCGGCGATTTGACTAGCCGCAAGCTCATTCCCGCGCTCTACCAACTCCACGCCAAGGGACGTCTGCCCGAGAACACTCGGATTGTCGGCGTTTCTCGCAGCCCTTTCGAGCACGACGAGTGGAGGGCGAGTCTTCGCGAGACGACCTCCAAGTTCGCCGGGAAATCATTCTCGTCAGCGAAATGGGACACCTTCGCACCGAGCGTTTTTTATCAAAGCGGCGATATCAAAGACGCGGCGTCCTTCCAGTCGCTCTCTGATTTCCTGACCGAAATTGAAGGCGGGAAAACGACCGGCCGAGTCTATTACCTCTCCACGATGCCGCAGCTCTATGCCACCGCGGTCGAACAACTCGGTGCGGCGGGACTCGCCAGCGAAGAAAACGGCACGCGACGCGTCATCATCGAGAAACCGTTCGGAACCGATCTCAAGACCGCCAAAGAACTCAACGCGTCGATTCACAACGTGTTCGACGAAGAACAGATCTACCGGATCGATCACTACCTCGGCAAAGAAACGGTTCAAAATATCTTCGCGTTGCGTTTTGCCAACTCGATATTCGAACCATTGTGGAATCGCAATTACGTCGACCACATTCAAATCACCGTTGCCGAAGAAGTCGTCATCGGTCGCCGTGCCGGCTACTACGACACCAGCGGCATTTTGCGGGATATGTTTCAGAACCATATCTTGCAATTGATGATGATCACCGCCATGGAACCGCCCGCCCGCTACGACGGGACGATGGTCCGAGACGAGAAAGTCAAAGTTCTGCATGCGATGCGGAAAATGACCGGCGGTGATTTCGCGTCCCAGACGATTCGTGGTCAATACCGCGGCTACCTCGAAGAGGAAGGTGTTCCACCGGGCAGCCAAACGGCAACCTACGCGGCGTTGAAACTGTACTGTGACAATTGGCGTTGGCGTGGCGTGCCATTCTATCTACGCAGCGGAAAAGGGATGTCCTGCCGCACGACGCAGATTGTGATTCAGTTCAAAAACGTGCCACACATGATGTTTGGCGACAAATCGCGTGTGCCGATGGGAAACCGGTTGGTCATGCAAGTCCAACCGGCCGAAGGGATCCAATTGCACTTCGAGACAAAAGTCCCGGATGCCGGCATGAAGACGCGTACGAGCCACTTGGACTTCAACTTCCAAGACTCAATCGGTGGCGACGCTTTGCCGGACGCCTATCAACGTCTCCTCCTCGACGCCGTCCAAGGCGATGCGAGCCTGTTCGCCCGTGGCGACGAAGTCGAACTTGCCTGGGGAATCATCGACCCGATCCTTGAAGCCTGGAACAGTCCGGCCGCACCGCCGCTGTTGCAGTACGAAACCGGCCTTTGGGGGCCGACCGAAGCGAGCGAGTGGATGTACAACCAAAAACGAGAATGGTTCGACGTCTGCCCCGTAATCAAGTAGGTCCGTGATCAAGTAGGCCCGTGGTCAATTTGGGCCTGCGATCAAACAAGCCGACGGTGAGTCACACGTTCTCATCTTCTTCCTGCCCGGTTCCGGTGGCAGTTCCACAGTGAGCGTGCGGGCGTACCGTCCGAAAACTCTTGTCACGCGGTCGACCGGTCGTTGCTTCGGGCTGCCTCGTCGTCAAAATTGCCGCCGCGAATCGCTGCCTTTCCTGTCCTGCAGAAGGTTTCCGATGGAACACTACGACTTTGATGAACTCGATCCAGGAGATCGAGAGCCGCGTATCGTTTCACGATCACAATGGGGCTCCGATGCGTTGCAGTGGGCGGGCGCGTTGGAAGGGCAGGCTCTCGGAACCGGTGTGACGATTCTGTTCTTCCGAACCGAAGAGGTCGGCGACGGGCCACGCTGGCACGTGCATCCCTATGACGAGGTCTTCATCGTTCGCACCGGCCGCGCCTTATTCACGATCGGTGACAAACGGATAGAAGCCCAAAAAGGCGATGTGCTAATGGGGCCAGCCAACATTCCGCATAAATATCACAACGTCGGCCCAGGTAAACTCGAAACCACCGACATCCATCTTTCAGATCGATGGATCCAAGCCAACTTGGACGATCCCGAAGAGTCCTAAAACGCGCCGCGGCGTCGTGACAAAACTGGCTGGCGCTGTACGGAAGACGTGCTCGCTTCTCTCTGCGAAAGCTTGCTGTTAATCGCTCCTCCGACATCCGGCGCCCGACCGCACTTGGTTTCTTTCTCGTTCAACCGGGACCAAGAGTCGCGTGTTTCTCGTAGCTGACAAAAGGGGACATGCATGTTGGTTTTTCGGCCTGCCCGTGCCTGAGGGTCCTGCTCACGCGATGTGGTGATCGAGTGAAGAAATAGGTGTCAGCTTTTTTTACGAGAATTTGTCGGACCACCGAGCGTTGGATGTGTGCGCATTGGCGAGTCCATGCAGGGTGATTGGCAGAGGTCAAAAACACCTGCTATTCAACGCCACTTTTTTGATCGCTTGCCATTGCTCATCGCACTGACGGGAAAGATACTCCGGTTGCGGCAACCCTGATGATTGCGGGTAGGCTGACCTCCCAAAAGCCTGTTGTGATTGTTGTGTCGGCTTCGACACGAACGTTCGTTTAGAGGAACATGATGATGAAAAGCAAAGTAGTTTCCACTATCGGGACGACTCTTCTTGCTTGGTGCTTTCCTGCTGTGTTCGTTGTGGGCGGCACTGGGAGCGAGGCTGACGACGCTAGCGTGATTGATCTATCGGGGGTATGGAAGTTCCAAATGGATCCTCAGGAGATCGGTCTCGACGAAAAGTGGTTTGCGATCGACCTTCAGGATACCATCACGCTACCCGGATCGATGTCGGAACAGAACAAGGGATTTCCGGTCGGGTATGAAACCAAATTCACCGGCACTACCTGGAAGGAATATGAACCAGGTAAGTCTTGGGTAGACGACGAAAACTATCAACCGTATCTGCGGGAAGATGAGTTCCGGTATCCGTTTTGGTTAATCTCAGGTTATCACTACGTGGGCGCAGCGTGGTATCAAAAAGAAATCACTGTACCCGATCAATGGGTTGGGAAACCGGTCGAGCTTTTTCTCGAACGACCTCACTGGGAAACCCGTCTTTGGGTAAACGGCGTACCGATCGGGAAACAAAGTTCCCTTGGTGTGCCGCACCGATATGACATCGGTGCATCGCTCAAGGTAGGTGTCAATCGAATCACCATTCGAGTCGACAACAGTTTGGCAGACGAAATCGGGGTGGGAGTGGACGCACACAGTGTATCCGACAACACCCAGAGCAACTGGAACGGAATTGTCGGTAGCATCCATTTGGTTCGGAAGGCATCTGTTTCAATTTCCAACGTTGCAATCTTTCCTGATATCAAAAACAAAGCCATCCGGTTGGAAATTGAGCTGCAAAACGCGACTGAAACAGTCCAGCACGGCACAATGAAGTTATCTGCCGGAGCGATCGATGCAGGCACTCCTGAGATCGAGAAGGTCAGCGTCCCATTCACAGCAAAGCCGGGCACGCGGACGGTTGTCGTGGATTATCCGATGGGCAGTGACGTCCGCATGTGGGATGAGTTCCAACCGAAAGTCTACCGGATGAATATCCAATTGGACGCCGGTCCTTCTCGCGACGAGTGGGCAGGTAGCTTTGGTATGCGTGAAATCCGTCGGGTTGGCAAGACGATTGTGATTAACGGTCGACCGAGCTTTTTCCGTGGAACCCTCGAATGCTGTATCTTTCCAAAGACCGGTTATCCTCCAACCACGGTAGAACCCTGGGAACGGATCATCAATGTTTGCAAATCACACGGCCTCAACCACATTCGATTTCATTCTTGGTGCCCTCCCGAGGCTGCATTTGAAGCCGCCGACAGGATCGGGTTCTACTATCAAGTCGAGGCTTCGGCTTGGGCAACAAATTTGGGCGACGGTGAACCGGTTGACGAATGGGTCTATGCCGAAAGCGAACGGATGGTTGCGGAATATGGGAATCACCCATCGTTCTGTCTATTGGCATACGGAAACGAACCTCATGGCAAAAAGCACCAAGACTACCTAACCGAGTTCGTTCTGCACTGGAAGGCGAAAGATTCACGTCGGCTATATACGACCGCTGCTGGATGGCCATTGATTACGCAGAATGACTACCACAACGCACACAACATCCGCATCCAAGCTTGGAACGCAAACCTAAACGGGATCATCAATAGGGAACCGCCGCAGAGTGGCTACGATTGGGAACACCTCATCGCGAAAAAAAACGCGCCGGTGATTAGTCATGAGATTGGCCAATGGTGCGCGTACCCCAACTTCAAGGAAATACCGAAGTACGACGGAGTATTGAAGGCGACGAATTTTAAGATTTTCCGTGACAGTCTGAAGTCGAAAGGTTTGCTGCATCTCGCGGATGACTATCTCAAGGCATCCGGTAAACTGCAGGCTCTATGTTACAAAGCCGATATCGAGGCGGCGTTGAGAACGAAAGGCTTCGCTGGATTTCAGCTGCTGGATCTGCATGATTTCCCTGGTCAAGGGACCGCGTTGGTCGGAGTTCTCGATCCGTTCTGGGACCAAAAAGGTTACATCTCTCCGCAGGAATTCCGTCAGTTCTGCAACGAAACCGTTCCACTGGCGAGATTCGACAAGATGATCTTCACCAGTGACGAGAGCGTCCAATGCGAAGTCGAGGTGGCACACTTCGGGGAGCATGAGATCGATTCGGCTGTGTCCACTTGGAAAGTCATCAACGACCAGGGAAAGTCGATCCGGGAGGGCACATTCGGGCAAACAGAGCTGCGCTGGGGAAATGGCCAGCCGGTCGGGACTTTTACCGAGAAGTTCTCGGTTGAGAAAGCCACGCAGTTTCAGTTGCAGGTCAACGTCGCTGGGTTTCAAAACAGTTGGGACTTCTGGGTGTACCCGCGCGAACTACCGACCGTGGGCGAGGATGTATTGGTCGTCAGTACGCTAAATGAAGATGCACTGTCGACATTGCAGCAAGGCGGAAAAGTACTCCTAACGGTTAAGAAGGGTAGTATCCGTAACGGCAAAGGAGGCGAGGTCGCGGTAGGGTTCTCGAGCATCTTCTGGAACACTGCTTGGACGAACGGGCAGAAGCCACATACGCTGGGAATCTTGTGTGACCCAGCACACCCCGCGCTCGCTGAGTTCCCCACTGAATTCCATTCCAATTGGCAATGGTGGGACGCAATGCTCCATTCGAATGCCATTTCCCTCGAAGCTTTTGAATACTCGCCTGAGCCCATCGTTCGCATCATTGATGACTGGGTGACGAACCGCAGTTTGGCGATGCTCTTCGAGGCACAAGTTGGAAGTGGAAGGCTGGTCGTGTCGGGGGTGGACCTGCAGACGAATCTATCGTCGCGACCTGAAGCGAAACAGATGCTGTTCAGTCTCAAGAGCTATATGAGCAGCGAAATGTTCACTCCAGAAACCGAACTGCAGGTTGAAGAGATTCTGTCGCTGTTTAAAACGCCGGTGGAACTGGCCAAAAGCAAGGCGGTGATTGTTGCGGATAGTAATGAGGTCGGATACGAAGCGAAGAACGTCTTTGATGGAGACCCAAGCACGCTTTGGCACACGGCTTGGAAGACGGAAGCTCCGAGTTACCCGCACTCTTTGCAAATTCAGCTAGCCACGGCGTTGACATTGAAGGGTTTTACTTTGCTGCATCGGCAGGACGGCAACCGCAATGGGATGATTGCCGAGTATGAGATCTATGTCAGCAACGACTCCGCAGAGCGGGGGGCGATAGTCGCCAAGGGGGTTTGTTCTGCAGATGAAACTCTCGTGACGATAGATCTCGATGAGCCTGTCACCGGACGCTACATAACATTCGTCGCGACCAGCGGTTTCGAGAATGATCAGTACGCATCAATTGCGGAGTTTGATTTTATCGCCGAGTAAATCGGCGTTGGGGTTGGGGGGAAGGTGTGCGGTCGTGACCGTTGAAACTACCTACTCGAAACCGTTTCAAAACGATAAATCAGTCCTTTGCGAGTCGTTTGGAAATCAATTCAATCGTGGTAATGTATCGCACGGCTTGACTGTTCTCTGGGAGCCTCTCGTAGTCTTTGGACGCACGGTGATGTAGGCTCGTCCATGCGAAACGTGCGTTCGACGATCCGACGCTTCGCCCGTATCACAAATCCCTGGATTCCAACTGGCCCCAACGCGGTTTGAAGAACGACTTTGCATTGGTCACGCAGCAAGTTCGGTAGGCCGCTTCAGGCGTAAACGCTGTCGCCAGTCTGAATGCAGGATCTCGTACGGTGAGGGGGGATCTTTGTATCGACCATGAACTTCGTTGGCATCTCTTGCTCGCGGTTGGTCAATGTTGAGGCGTGTTTGGGGCGCTGTTGAGTGTTTAGGTGTCTCAAGAGAACAACTGCACAGGTGATACTTGTTCATCCCAGCAGTAGCGTAGGTTGCCGGCCGTTGTTGCCACGAGTGCTCGTGTATTCGTTTATAATTGTGACGTTGATCCGCTCGTCCGCTATCATGGTCGTACGACCACGCCGTCCTTCCTGCCTTCCTCCCCTCCTGTCTGCTTACCGGTCGCTTCGGCTGCGTGGATACTCGACCGCTATGCGTGCACAAACTCTCCCCCACCTCTCTCGAGTGCTATGCAAGTCAAAGAGCTCCGACAATCGCTGCATGATGGAACCACTGTTTTTGGTACGTTGATCGTTTCTACTTCTCCGAGATGGCCGGACGTATTGCGAAACAGTGGACTCGACTTTGTCTTCATTGATACGGAGCACATTGCGATCGATCGGGCGGAGCTGAGTTGGATGTGCCAAACCTACTCGGCGCTCGGGTTGCCACCGTTGGTCCGTATCCCATCGCCTGACCCCTACTTGGCAACCATGGTGCTCGATGGCGGCGCCCAAGGAGTGATCGCACCTTACGTAGAGTCAATGGATCAGGTGCGAGAGCTTCGCGGTGCGGTCAAACTGCGACCGATCAAAGGTCAGAAGCTGCAGCAGATGTTGTCAGGAGAAGAGGTTGAGCCGAACCTCGAATCCTACATACATGCCGGTGCCCAGGAGCGACTTCTGATCGTCAATATTGAAAGCCCCGCCGGGATCGAGGCTCTCGATGATATTCTCGCGGTGCCGGATCTCGACGCGGTGTTGATCGGGCCGCACGATCTGACCTGCAGCCTCGGGATCCCTGAGCAGTACGAACATCCAGATTTCTTGGCCGCTTGCGAAACGATATTTTCAAAGGCTCGAGCGGCCGGCATTGGTGCCGGAATCCATTTTTGGGGAAGCACCGAGCAGCACGCTCGCTTTCTCGAAAAAGGGGCCAACCTACTGATTCAAAGCGGCGATATTTCACTGTTTCAAAAACATCTGCGTTTGGAGCTCGCCGCGGTTAAGAAAGCGGCCGGGCTCGATGCTGATGACGGTTCCACTGCCCAAGTGCAGATTTAAAGTGTGTTTGACAATGATGTAGCCGTTGTCGCCAGGCTTTGTTGCCTGAATTCAGGCGACATCCCGCTACAGGGATCGGACATGTCAAACTTCCAAGTACTTTCGAACCGATCCGAAAATCAAGTGAATTGATTAGCTGGCAGGCATTCTCGGTTGTTTCGTACCAACAGAGATCAACGCCGAGCGGTTGATGAGTTCGCGGATAGAAACGCGGTGCGTCTCTGCGTGTTGTCCTGTATCGGTCGCGCACGCCGCGTGTTGAGAGCCTAGCGTTTTATCTTGTCCACTTTCCTTCCTTTTGAGGTGTTTCATGCGTTCCCCACTTCGCGTATTTACCATCGTTTTATTGGCGACCATGATGGTCGGTCCTACCAATGCTCAAGACCTACTCATCGAACGTTCTGTTATCGTTGAGGGTGACTCGGAATGGGACTGGAACCAAGCGAGAACTGGATACGTGCCCGGTGAGCCCGGGTTGGCGTTTACCACGATGTCTCGGACATCGAAAACCGGGTCGCACGGTTATCACGATATCTACTTCACCACATCTCGAGATCACGGTGCGTCCTGGGATCCGTTGAAAGTCATTCCGACACTGCGACGGGCCAAAACAGCGAACGGCTATGAAGTTGTCGCTGGTGATTTGTGGCCGAACTGGCACGCTGCCTCCGGTAAGATTTTGCTCAACGGCAAGACCTTCAATTTCGCAGGCGGAACAAAAGAAGACATCTACAAAGAACAGGTGTTTTATGCGGTCGTTGATCCACAATCGCTTCGGTGTGGCCCACTGAAGACTCTTGAGATGCCCGAGCGAGACCACGCAGGTCAGCCGATCATTGCCCCCAACGCCGGATGTCATCAAGCGGTGTTTCTGGACAACGGAGATATCTTGATGCCAATCCGGTATCAACGCAGCAAGCATCCTCGGATTTACGTATCGATCGTCTCCCGTTGCCGATTCGATGGCGAAACGCTTTCCTACGTCGAACACGGAACCGAGCATACGATCCCCAAACAGCGAGGCCTGTATGAGCCGTCGGCGTATCAATTCGATGGAGAGACGTTCCTCACGATGCGGGCTGACGACGGAGCGTACGTTTCAAAGAGCACGGACGGAATCAACTTCACTGACCATATCGCGTGGAAGTTTGACGACGGCAAACTGCTGGGCAGTCGTAACACGCAGCAACACTGGGCGACGATTGGTGGGCGTCTGTACCTCGTTTACACGAGAGAAAATGGTCGCAATGGCCACATCATGCGAAACCGTGCTCCGCTGTACATCGCTCAGGTTGACCCCGAGCGTCTCCATGTGATCCGCGATACAGAACAGGTGATCGTCCCAGAGAATCACGCGACGCTCGGAAACTCCGGCGTCTGCCGCATCCATGAAAACGAAACCTGGGTTACCGTCGCAGAAGGCCTCGTGAGTCATGGCAAGCGAAGAGGGGAAAACAACCGCGTGATCTTGGCGAAACTGACCGCACCTTAGAACGTTATCAAGAATATCGCAGCCGATGTCGCCCGGCTTTGGTGATGTCAATTCCGACGAGTTCAGCGACGAATATGTGACACGGCAAACTCCAAATTGCTCTCGTCGTTTATGCACGCTCGATCTTTAGGTAGTGGTTTTTTCAATAGATCCACTACCTTCTGCCGGGAAAACAAGCGGCATCGGTGTACGCACTATGGCGATGACCAGTGGGAATTCTTCATTGTCGCAAAAGATGCTGCGGCAGTACGAAGCCTTTTCGAAATCCAATCACGTGATCGAAATGACATTCCGTGAAGGCGAGCGAAGCCAAAGATTGCGAAGCTCGAACGATAACCGCAGAGCATTGCGGAGACGCTTTGTTTCTCTTCCGGTTTCTCTTTGACGTTGTATCGATTCCAATAGTCCGGTCTGCTGTGGAATGAATTGATTTCCACCGGCGGGCGTTGGGGGGTATTGTGTTGCCGACGTCGAGGTAGAGAGAAAAGGTGTCCATGAACGGTTCGAAAAATTTTCGCGATCGACTCTCTGTCACTGAGAAAGTCGCGTACGGGTTCGGTGACATGGCATCGAATCTGTATTGGAAGCTGCAAGAATACTTCCTGCTATTTTTCTATACCGATGTGTTTGGCAACTCGCCCAAAGCAACCGGCACGATGGTGCTGATCACACGGATTTGGGACGCCGTCAACGACCCGTTCATTGGTTATCTCTCGGATCGGACTCGCACCAGTTGGGGACGGTTTCGTCCCTACCTGCTGTGGATGAGCGTTCCTTTGGCGATCACCGGAACGCTCGTGTTTTATGTTCCCGACTTGGGGCCGACGGGGAAGCTCGTTTACGCGTATGCAACCTATACGCTCATGATGCTCGCGTATTCCGCGATCAACATACCCTACGGCGCTCTCATGGGAGTGATCAGCGAAGATTCGTTGGAACGCACCAGCGTGGCGACCTATCGATTTGTGTTTGCGTTTTTGGGCGGTGTTATCGTTCAGTACTTCACCTTGCGGTTGGTCGAGTTTTTCGGCAGCCTCGGCAGCAGCGCGGTCGGAAACGAGCATGCAGAGATCGATCAAGCGAGCGGTTTTTTCTGGACGGTTGCTTTGTTTTCAGCGATCGCCACGCTGATGTTTCTGATCACCTTTGCGGTAACTCGCGAGCGAGTGGATCAGGACCAGGAACAAGATTCGAGTTTTGAAGCGGATTGGTATTTCTTGCGGACGAGTTGGAAACTGCATCAGTTGGCACTGGTAGGCGTGGCTTCGGTTGCGTTGATGGCGACCGCACTGGACGCCGACGCGATGATATGGATCGCGGGGATCTACGTCGCTCTTAGTATCGTGTCGTTCGCCGTTTCCACCGCGACAAAAACGTTCTGTGTCCATTCCGGTTCGAAGTCCGTTTTGCGTGACGATGTGGATCACCTGCTGAGGAACCGACCTTGGATCGTCCTTTGCGTGTTCGGGTTGTTCCATCTCGCTGGTTCGGCGTTACGAGGTGGAACGCTGATTTTCTATTTCAAGTACTTTGTTGGCGACGACGGACCGATCGCGGCGTTCTTGACCGCCGGCACCATTTCCGGTGTCTTTGGCATGTTGTTCACGAGAAAACTAACGGGCCTGCTCGGAAAGAAAAGGTTGATGATCTTCATCAAGCTATTCACCACAGCATGCTTGTTGGCATTCTTCTTTCTCCGGCCGGACCAAGTGGCTCTGATGTTTGCGATTCAGATCGCCAACGGATTGATTGGTGGCCCCTTGAGCGCGGTTCTTTGGGCGATGTACGCCGATGTCGCCGACTATTCTCAGTGGAAGCACGGTCGACGCACGACAGGGTTGGTTTTTGCAGCGGCGTCGTTCTCGCAAAAATTGGGGGCAGCGGTTGGTGTGGCAATGACCGGCTTTCTGCTTGCGGGCATCCTGTACGTTCCTCCGGTGGACGGCGTGGACCAGCAGCAAGCGGAGTTCACGGTGCAGGGACTGCGTTGGATGTTTAGTCTGATCCCTTTAGTGTTTTCGGTGGTGGCTGTTGGTGTGTTGGCCCTCTACCCGATCGACGAGTCACTGCTGAAGAAAATCGAGCAGGACCTCCACGGCCGAAAAGTCGACTAAAGCGTTCTGAAGTTTGGCAAGTCCGATCCCTGTAGCCGAATTTGCCAGAGTTCAGGCCCTCGGAAGTCAGGCGACATCGGCCACATCATTCCAAAAAACGCTATGCCTTCCGACGCAGCTTGGTTTTCGAGTGGCCCGTAGTGGATCTTGTTAAAGATCCTGCTGCATGAGGATCGTCAATAAGATCCGCTACGGGCACGTACATCTGACATACACAAAAGCATCTCTCCCCAGCAACGGGTGCGACGTTGTCGGGCGTTGTCTGCTCGTTCCCCGAGCGATGGGCGAAAATGTAACCGCTTACATTTGCGCCCCAGAGAATCTTCGGCAAGTGGATCCCGCGGTCGACATCCTCCGCAAGACGAGAATTCATCGAATATCGAGGGAAATGGGGGTAAATACAGCGAATCCCGGGTTCAGGAACGCCCGAGGCAAGTCACGCGGGGCCGCTCACGAATTTTGCCGAAGGAACCTTTTATTCAGTTGACTTGAAACCGCTTTCACGATAGCGTGGGACAATCGGCCGCAGGAAGCCTGCAGCGAAGTTGTCAGGGGCGCAATGAACGTGTTTCATGGATATGACCAATTGATCACTATTCGGGATATCGCGAAGAGGGCGAATGTTTCCAGCGCCACCGTCTCACGCGTGCTTAATGACAGCTCTCCCGTGAAGGAAGAGAAACGGGCGGCGGTACTCGAGGCGATGAAGGCCCTGGATTTCCAGCCCAACTTGTTCGCCAGGGGGCTCGCTAGCGGCGAATCCCGAACCATCGGCATCGCGGTCCAGATGTCTGGCTCATCGTTCTACAACTTGGTTTCGGACGGCGTGAGCGCGTCGCTCGAGGAACTCGGTTATTCGCCGATCTACTCCAATCGCAAGCATCGACCGGGCATCGGCTTGGCCGCGATCACAACGTTGATCAACCGGCGAGTGGACGGATTGATTTTGATGGGTGGCGACGTTTCGGCGAGAGAACTCAAGGAGATTCGAAACACGATGCCGACGATCGTCGTTGGTCGCGACATCTCGGGACGAACGGAAGAAACCGTCTATATCGACAACTTTAAACCGGCCTATGAGCTCACCAAGGTTTTGATCGAGGCCGGCCATCGACGCATTGCACATATCAGCGGCAATCAGAAGCACTATGACGGTCGCCAGCGACTCGAAGGCTATCAACAGGCCCTGAAAGATCACGGGATTCAGCCTTCCGAGGAACTGATCTACGAAGGTGACTTCTCATCGCAATCAGGCGTAATCGGAGTGAACTCGTTGCTGTCGCGCGGCATTAACTTTAGCGCCGTGTTTGCTGGCAACGACCCTTGTGCCTATGGCGTTCGACTCGCGTTGTACCAAAAGGGGATCCGTGTTCCCGACGACGTTTCGATCGTTGGTTTTGACGATCAACGCGAGTCTGCCTACATGACACCACCTCTTACCACCGTTCACCAGCCAGCGAGGGAACTCGGTGAAGCGGCGGGCAAGGCCATCGTTGCCCTAGCTCGCGGTGAACCGTTTGAGCCGCCTGAATTCGTTGCCGAAATTGTTCATCGCGATTCGGTTCGCCGTCGCGTTTGATTTGATTGGTGCCCTCATGGGGCCACAGAGTGTTCGTTTGTCTTTCCGTAGTTTCGCTTTAAATAAGGAGTCATCACATGATTCGTCCTCGACATCCACGCCATGCGTTTACGCTGGTGGAACTCTTGGTCGTGATTGCGATCATTGGCGTTTTAGTTGGCCTGTTGCTTCCCGCCGTCCAGGCTGCTCGCGAGGCGGCACGACGGATGAGTTGTAGTAACAACTTCAAACAGATTGGCCTGGCGCTTCACAACTACCACAGTGCCTACAACAACCTACCGACTCAACGCGGTGGGACGTGGGACGGCACGACAGGTTGGCCGCCCGCAGTCACAACCACTCACAACAATTCGCAGCTAAGCATGCTCGTTGGTCTCACCCCATTCATGGAGCAACAAGCGATCTGGGAGCAGATCTCTAATCCGCTCGATGATGCTGATGACAATCCCGTCGATGTTTGGCCGCCGATGGGGCCGTCGGTGGATAACAACGATCAGTACACGCCATGGATTACCCAAATTCCAACCCTTCGATGCCCCAGTGACCCAGGGAACGGATTGCCCGGATACGGACGAACCAATTATGGCGCGTGCATGGGCGACAACTACTATTCGCCATGGGGAGATCACCCTTGGTGGAGTTTGACGGAGACGTTCTACGACATGGGATGGCCTGATATCAAGAAGTGCCAGCGGGGTGTTTTCACCGCGAGAAAATCGACGCAGTTCCGCGACATCCTCGACGGACTCAGCAATACGATTATCGCCGGAGAAATGATCACATACCTGGGCGACCGGGACGTACGAGCGTCGAGCGTTCAGGCGTCCGCCGTCGGTTCGCAGTCAATTGAGGTGCCGACCGCATGTCGAGATTCAATTGATCCACAACGCCCCGGGTTCTGGGATCCGGCCTACGAAACTCACCAAGAAAACGGTGGCGGTACCGGCGTCCGTGGAGGTCGTGGTTACCAGTGGGCGAACGGCTTTGCTGTCCACACTGAGGTTTATACCGTGTTGCCTCCCAACAGTGAAATCTGCGGTGACTTATCATCCGGCCAATGGATGGGTGCGTTGACTGACCGGATTCACACGACGGTATCGAGCCAGCACCAAGGCGGTGCTCACGTGTTGATGTCAGACGGTGCGGTCAAGTTCATCACCGATTCGATCGAAGCGGGCGACAACACCGTCGGCATGACAAACCCGTGGGGAACGGGCGGGCTGGCGAGTGCCTACGGCCTTTGGGGTGCACTCGGCACCAAGGGAATGAAAGAAGTGATCGGGGAGGAATTCTGATGCCTCGTTCGACACGGAAGAGGATGCCGGCAATGGCAGTCGCCACCGCGGTGCTCATCGGTTGTTCGCTGCAGTCGGGATGTGGCTCCGAAGGAGCGCATGTCGTCGGCACCGAGGAAGAGTACGCCAAAATCCGCAACACCCCCGACGAAATCCAGGCCGCTATGGAGCAATTCGGAGGTGGCCCGTCCAAGGCCGATGTTCGGAAGATGGTGAATGAAGCTCGCTCGGCCGGTTCAGATTCCTAGCCGGCCCCAAAGCAACGCCCGGGGGCCGACTAAGCGTCGCCCCTCTGGCACTGTTTGAATTTGGTTTGTTCAGCGGCCGGAACGGGCCATGGCATGAACGGAAGCGGGCGGTTCCATTCATCCAATCCACCACCCAATTCCTCCACGCCCCAACGTGGCGTTCTTGTTCTCAACACGCCCTAACTTATTCCAGCCCAGGCCAACGGCCTGGGAACCGGAATTAAATCACACCGCCAAGCCCTAACGGGGGCGACCCTAACTCTAATTCACGAAGGTTAGGGCCGCCTCTTTGAGGCTTCGGGATTGAATCCCCCAAGGAGTTGCTTTGGGCTGACAGAGCGTTGCCCTTTGGGCTGTTCTCCTGCGTTGTAATATGTGTCACCCATGTCTACCAACAGGTCTTACCATGATCCGGTTGCGAATCAGCCGATCGGCGTTAGCCGCGGTTGGTGCGTAATAACCGGGGACAACGCCCACCGGCGGATCAAACTACCCAGTTCAAATAGATGCTCCGCGCTATTGCACTTCGGTGGGCGACCGCTGCATGAGTCCTGCGTCGGTGATCGTTAAAGTCGCTGATTGCTTCAGCGTGATTGCTGAATCGCTGGCTTTGAGACGCAACTTTGTCGGAAAACAACGATTCATCGTCACGACACTGCGCGGTGGCATTTCGACTTGGTCTGTCGAGTCGTTCGTGTCGACCACGAGAGTTTGTGTCTGTTCCGATTCGTTTTTCACGGTCAGGTCGATCGCCGCTGATTTAGGGCGACCAAAGAGTTGCACGGCATAGTAGGTAACGCCGTCGGTGCTCGACACGGCGACTCCGGTTTGGGTTATGTAGTCGGCGAGCATATTCTCGCGGTGGGGTGGCGATTCGATCCATCCCGGTACAAATACGTCGCTTAGGCTCTCTGCGGTGATGTCGCCGGTGTTGGTTCGGTAGGCGATGTTCTCTCGCACGACGCAGTATTCATAGCCGGCCTCTTTGGCTCGCTCGGCGGGTGTTTTGCCGTCTGCGTGATGCCCGTATTTTCCGGTCTCCGCCATGAATGACGCGAACCGTTTTGCGGTTTTGGTCAGACTCGATTCTCGCTGCAACGGAGGCAGATCATGCTCTTTACGAAAAGAGTTGGTTTCTTTGACGATCGAGTTTTCAACTTGCTCGCTCAGCGATTCTTTTGGTGAATCGGCATGCAGGGTAGTGAGAGATAAAAAGAGCACGCACATCGCACTGAGGTATCGCATTGGTAGTCCTTGCAGTCATCGGATCGTTGTCAACGAACGAAACCGGATCCACAAAACCTAATCGCGGTCTTGATATCTCGTTCGCGTAGCAGGTCGGACAGAGTGCGATTTCCGTGCCGAGATTTCAGCATGCTGTGACTTTGCATGCGCTGACTCAGCGTGGTGCGTCAAAGCCTAATGTTAGGGTAGCGGAACTCGCCAAGAGTTTCGGCAGAGCTCGTCAATCACCGAAAGTCTTGGCGGCGTGCGCTACGCCGATGAACCCTCTTTCTCGATCGTGACGCACCCTTAGTGGCTGACTTCTTGTAACGCATCGATGGTGGCGGGATCAGGTTTGAAAGATCCCGGTCGATAGCCTTTGGCGATATCCATCGGGGTCCACCCGTATTTGTTCTTATGATCCCAGGCCTCTTGTTTGGCGCCGAGTTGAGCAACGAGGCGGATCGTTTGTGGGAAACAGCGATAGGCCGCGCCGTGCATCGCGGTTTCTCCGTTTTTAGCGACCGCGTTGATGTCCAAGCCCAAGTCGACAAGCATGCGGACTGCCTCATCAACCTCTTCGGGCGTTCCTGCGTGCTCGCCGACGTGATCGGTGCCGATGCCGGCGGCGGCCATCAACGCATTCACGCCGTCTGCGTTGGCCAGGTGCGGGTCGGCTCCCAATTCCAAGAGCAGTCTCATAAGCGGTAGATCGACTCGCTGCGCGGCCAATAGAAACGGCGTTGCTCCTCGAGGGTTGATCAGCCCCTTGGCCGCCTTTCCTCGGCGAAGTTGTAGGTTCACATCCGCACCAGCGTCGACGATCTGTCGAACGAAATTGAGTGAGGAAAGCCCGCCGCTGCCTCGCGGTGCGGGGTCGCCGGCAGGGTTGTCTCCTTTGCCGGGACGGCGTACCCAGCACAACGCATGCAGCGGTGCATACTCGCTGGACTCGCGGTTGGGATCCGCGCCGCGGTGAATCAATTTCATTGCGAGTTCGTAGTGGGCGCTCTCAACCGCCAACATCAACGGTGTCATCCCTTTGCGTGGGTTGCGTCCGTTGGTGCGTTTGGGGGCCATGGTCGTGTTCACGTCTGCACCGCGTTCGAGCAGTGTCATCGTGGCCTCGATCCGGCCTTGCCGTGCGGCGAAACAGATCGCAGAGAAGCCGGACGAGAGCGTCCGATCGAGTTTCGCATCGTTATCGAGCAGCAGGTTGATCACGTCGGCATGGCCTTCGGCGGCGGCAAACATCAACGACGATTGGCCGGCACGTTCGGTCGCTTCCACGTCGGCATCATGTTCGATCAGGAGGCGACACAATTCCACGTTGCCGCCCCGCGAGGCGAGCATCAATGCCGTCATCTTGCCCGGAAGTCTCGCGTCCGGATCGGCGCCGTGCGTGAGCAGTGCTTTTGAGATTTCGACATTCCCGCTGCGGCACGCGATCGATAGTGGAGTGACGTCAAAGTACGTGACCGCATTCGGGTCTGCGCCTTCGACGAGAAGCCGACGCGTGTATTTTGCGTTTTCGTGAACAACGGCCCAGTGAAGCGGCGTCATGCCGTCCGGTTGAGACTGCTGCAACAGGTCGCTGACGTCTGATGATGAGTCGAGTATTGCATCTGAAAGCGTCCAGTCTTGACGCTCGACGGCGTCAACCAAATGAAACGCCGGAGATTTCGCAGCGCAGTTCGGTGAGTCTGAAATCGTTGTCACCGTAAATACGGCCAAAGCGATAGCGAGGCTGGCGCGTCGAGGCGCGAAGATGTTCCAACCGTACATGGATTAAACCCCGAATAACGCGTCGACTTGTCCGGTGCTATCGGCGAATTGCTCGAGCGGCACGCCGACTTTGTTGAGCAACGTCAAATGGAGGTTGGACAGCGGTTCGGGTTTCTCGTAACGAAGATGACGTCCGCCTTGCATGTTGCCGGCGGCTCCACCGGCGACCAAGATCGGCAGGTCTTTGTGGTCGTGTGCGTCGGGATCGCCCATGCCACTGCCGTACATATACAGCGAGTGATCAAGCAGCGTTCCGTTGCCTTCCGGGATTGAGTTCATCTTCTCGAGGAATTCGGCGAACAGCGAAACGTGGAACTGATTGATTTTTGCGATCTTGGCGAGTTTGGCTGGGTTCCCACCGTGGTGCGTGACCGGATGGTGTGGGTCGGGAACGCCGATTTCTGGATAAGTTCGCGTGCTGGCTTCGCGTGCGAGTTGGAAAGTGACGATTCGGGTTATGTCGCCCTGGAAGGCGAGCAACTGCAGGTCAAACATCAAACGTGCGTGATCCGCATAAGCCACCGGAACGCCGACGGGACGATCGAGGTCCGGCAACGGGTTCTCTTTGGCGGTCGCCATCGAGCGATCAATTCGACGTTCGACTTCGCGAATGCTTTCGACGTATTGGTCGATCTTGTTGCGGTCGCCTCCGCCGAGTTGTTGTTTGAGTCGTTTGATCTCGACCGCGACGCTGTCGAGAAGGCTCGCTCTGCGGCGCATCGCTTCGCTGCGTTGCAGCGGCGTGCCTCCTTCGCCAAAGAGTTGTTCAAACACGATCCGTGGATGTGCTTCCGACGGCAGTGGCGTTGTCGGAGAGGACCATGACAGGTTGTTTTGATAGACGCACGCGTATCCGTTGTCACATTGGCCGACGGTCGACAAAAGGTCCATCGCCAGTTCGAGCGAGGGCAGTTGGGTTTGGTGCCCGAATTGCTTCGCCGCGATTTGGTCGACAGTGGTGCCGAGGTAATAGTCGCTGCTCTCGGTCAGTTTGGCTTGTGCGGCACTTAGGAACGCCGCGTTGGACGTCGCGTGAGACCCGGGGTATGCGTTCTGCAAATCCATCCCGGTGATCACGCATAGTTGATCTTTGACCGACTCGAGCGGCGAGAGACTCGATGGCAAATCGTTGAGCGTGTCGTCTTTCGGTTTCCATTCGGCCGGGTTGTATCCCATCGGTGTGTAGATGTAACCGATTCGCCGAAGGTTGTCGCTCGCCGCGGGCGTTTGATCTTCCGCCGTCAGCGTTGGCACCATTGCGTCTAGCAGCGGTAACGCGATTGTGGTTCCCAGGCCTCGCAACATGGTTCGACGGGGTAATGATTTCTTTTGCAGAAACATGGGCGGGCCTTTGATCACAGAGGGGATTGGATACAGAAGGGATGAATTGCAGGGGCGGGGTTATAGGCGGGAGCGATACTGAAACGGTCGGCTGGCAACGACCGATTGAATAATCGCCGAGATCCGAAAGTCGTCTTCTCTCGCGTCCCGGACGATCTCGCGAACTGCTGACGCGTCGTCGTGAGTGACGAACCGACCGAGAGCAAACGTCATCAGTTTTTCAGTGAAGCAACTGACGAACATCTCTGGGTTTTCAAGCAAGCTTGACTCGAGATCTTCGACACCGTTGACTTCCGTTCCATCAGGCAGTGTTCCCGAAGCGTCGATCGGATGCTCTCCATCATACGTTCTCCAACGACCGACTGCATCATAATGATCGAGCGAGAATCCGACCGGGTCGATCAACGCATGGCACGACGCGCAGGATTCATTTTCGCGATGCAGTGCCAAACGTTCGCGGAACGTCGCCGGCGTGATATTCGATTTCTCTTTCAGCGTGGGGACGTCGGGCGGAGGAGGTGGCGGTGGCGTCCCGACGATGTTTTCGAGAATCCAGTTCCCGCGGATCGTCGGCGAGGTGCGAGTGGCATACGAGGTAACCGACAGGATGCTGCCGTGACGCAAAATCCCACCACGATGAGAACCGGGGGCGAGGTCGACTTTACGAAATTGATCACCCAGGACGCCGGGAATGTCGTAGTGCCGAGCCAATCGCTCGTTGAGAAACGTGTAGTCGCAATCGATTAACGTCAACAGGCTCGCGTCGGTTTCGAGAACGTGTGCGAACATTGACGCCGTCTCACCACGGAAGGCGCGGCGGAGGTTTTCATCGAAGTCAGGGAACAGTCGCAGGTCCGGCGTGATCGCATCGAGATTTTTGAGATACAACCACTGCGAGGCGAAGTGATCGACGAGACTTCGTGAACGCGAATCGGACAGCATCCGGTCGACTTCATCACGTAAGACGTTCGGATCGGATAGTTTTCCCGACGACGCGAGGTTCAGTAGTCGGTCGTCAGGCAGGCTGCTCCAAAGAAACGCCGCGAGTCGCGAGGCGAGTTCGAAGTCGCTGATCCGAATAACTTCTGTTTCCGTATCGGGATCAACTGGTCGCTCGACGTGGAACAAGAAGTTCGGGTTTACCAAGATGGACGCGATCGCGCGTTCGATTCCCAGTTCGAAACGATTCTGCCAACTCAGTTCGCTGTCTTGGTTCGGATCGATCGCGTCCTCAAAGAATGTCATCGCCGTTCGCACGTCATCGTCAGTCACGTCGCGACGAAACGCAATTCGCGTCAAACCGCGAAGGATGGAGTCGGCCGCGGCGAGTTGGTCTGCGGTGTCGGATGATTCCGGGCGAGTGGCAAAGATGCGTCGGCGACTCGGCGTGTCGATAGTGTTTCGGTTGCGCGCCTCGTCGAAATCTTCGTCGACCGATAATGGGCCAACGATTGAAACTTCAAACAACGCGGGCTGTTGTCTCGGATGTCGGTGTCGGTTGTACGCGGAATCAAAAGGTTGCCGTTTGATTTCCAGCAGCGAGTCGCCTTGGCTGACGAAGGCGACCGCGATGTCGTGAGGTCCCGCGGTGATCGGCACTCGGACGTTGAGGTTCGCGTCGATCAGAGTATCGTCGCGGTTGCCTTTGGTCGGAACGAGCGTCCAGCGGTGAGTAGGTTTGCGATCGATCAACACGTCGAGATCGTGAGGCCGGTACAAACCTTCGATCATTTCATCACGATCGCGAGTCAATCGTACCGCGATTTCATAAATCCCCGACTCCGCGAACGTGTGCCGGATATTGGTTCCGCCGCGAGTGCCGAGAGGAAGCCCGGCGATGTGACGTTCCTGAGTCAAGTCGGCAGGCAACCGAACGTTGATTCCCATCGGAACACCGGCCGGCCGCCCGACTGCGATGCGGCTGATCTGTTCCGCGGCGGTGAGATAACGGCTCATGAGCGACGGGGACAAATCGCCCACGGTGATGTTGTCAAAGCCACCGCTCGATTCATCCTTGGGCAACCAAGATGTAATGTCGACTTCCACACCGAGCAGATCGCGGACGCTGTTTTGATACTCGGTACGTGTCAGTCTTCGCAGCGAATCGACCGGCGGAATCCGCGGCGCCTCGGCGGCTCTTGCGTCAAGGATACGCCCGAGTTGTTCGGTGATATTTTGGTATTCGTCGATCGACGGGCGGTCCGCGTCTGCCGGAGGCATTTGCCGCGACGCGATGCGTTTGAGGGTGGTTTCCCATTTCGCGAGTGAAGCCGAGTTTTCCGAAAAGGCTCCGGCGGCGTGCGAGTCTACTGCGTCGTTGTCTGACTCCCAATCGACGTCCGACAACGGCACCGATTCCAGGTCGAGGTCCGCGATCGCATCCGCCTGATTGTGGCAATCCATGCAGTACTGGTTGATGAAGGACTCCACCTGTTCGAGCGACTCTACATGCTCGAGTGCTCCCGCCTTTTCGAGCGACTCTGCCTGCTCAAATTCCGCAGCCACGCCGATCACCGGCGTCGTCAGGACCCACAGCGTGAGGACACGTCGAATTTCCCGAAAAAACGTCACCGTTGTCAAAGGAATCCTAAAAACCATCCTAAAACCCGTAAATCTGGGATCGATCTGACTATTTTCGAGGGGTGGTAATCCATCGCGGGTTACCTTTTCGCGTCAGGCGGGCTTTTCGCGTTGGGAGGGGCATGACATCCGCGGGCAAGCCTGCGCGTTCGCTCAATCGGGCAAAGCGTGTAGCAGCGTTCCGCTTCGTTTGATCCGCAGAAACATTTCATTACCTCGCCGCATGATTGCGGGAGCGTTTTCATGTCCACATTAGAAGCCCCTCAGGTCGCCGCCCCGGCACGTTCGCCTCGACTGTTCCCACTATACCTGACTCCGTTCGAAGAATACATGTTATGGGACGATCGCGCGGATTTTCCGATGACGTTCGTCGTCAAAATGGAGTTCGACGGTAAGGTCGATCGCGACGCAATCACTCAGGCACTCGGCTTAGCACTGCAGCGTCATCCGTTGTTGCAGGCGATTGTCAAACCTGCCAAAGGCAATCGCGATTGCTGGGTAGCGGCGCCGGATCCGGAAGTCAAAATCTCTTGGGGAGAGATCGGTGAACCTCTGGAGTTGCCTCGCGGTGAGTTCATCGATTTGCGATCAGAGGTCGGTCTGCGAGTTTGGATTCGTACCGCAGACGACCGCTGCGTCGTCACCACGCAATTCCATCATGCGACGTGTGACGGTATCGGTGCGTATCAGATGCTCGGCGACTGGTTGTGGCATTACGCCGACCTCGTGGGTGAACCGATTGAGACGCCGTTGCCCGAGTTTGATCCGTTGCAACTGAGGATGCGAGTCAAAGCATCGTATAATATCGAGCGTTATCGGCGAGACGATGGCAAGATCGAGTTCGATCGATCAGAAGCGTACAAACTCGCGATCCAAACAATGCGATCGCTCGCTCCAAAGTCGAAGCAAAAAAGTTGGCCAGCCGTGCAGGCGGAAGGGCAACCGAACGCAGAACCCGAACCGCTGTTTCCCGGGCTGTGTGATTTCGAATTCGATAAGAAACGGTTCAAACAACTGCGGCATGTCGCCGAAGCCCGCGGACAATCGACCAATGAGTTGCTGATTCAACAACTGCTCGTTTCGCTCAACAGTTGGAACACTGATCAAGGCGACCGGCGTGGCGGCCAGTTCTGCATCATGATGCCGATGGATCTGCGAGAAGCCGACACCCGTTTGACGACCGCCGCAAACTTAGTCACTTATGCCTTGATTCGCCGGCCAAGAAGCGAATGCGTCGACTCGCCTGAGTTGATCGATTCGTTGTCACAGGAACTGCTGAAACTGAAGCACACGCGTCACAAAACACCGTTCATGAATGTGATGGCGTTCCTAGTCAAACTGCCCACTTGGCTGAAGCGAGGCTTTGCCGGCCACCGCCGCTTGGCCACCGCGATCGTATCGAACACCGGTGACCCGACGAAGCGATTCAGTGTTTCCTTCCCGAGCGAAAAGGGAATGTTGAAGGCGGGTAACTTGCGGATGACCGACATCAACGGTGTACCGCCGATGCGTCATGGGACACGCCTTACGATCTCGGTCTTCACGTATCGCCGCGTGCTGAAGATCTGTTTGCGATGTGATCCGAAGGCGTTCAGTGTGGCGGACTCTCGCGAGTTTCTGGCTCACTACGTCGCCTCGATCGAAAACCTCATGGCTGAGGCGTCTGCCTAGACAGTTGAATTCTGGCCATGCTCGGGGCTTCTCCTGCCCCGCATGCGGCGCAGCTTTGTTGCATCCCCAGTTGCACAACGCCGATTCGAGTGGTGTCCTTCTCTGCGTGCAAGTGCGTGCGTCCTGTGAATGTGCGTTTTTTCGTTTGCATCGATGGCTCGCCGAACTTCCCCGACGTCGGGTTGCTCTGTTGTTCGTGGATGACTACCGCCATTAATCTGCGCCAAACCCGTAGCGAAAAGTAGCCAAGACTTTCGGTGAATCACGAGCCTTCGCGATACTCTTGGTGAGTGTCGCTACGCGAGAATGAAGCTGTCGCAGACCGCCAGCTCAGCATACATTTGTGCAGAGGTTTCACCTTGAAATGTGAAACGAGCGTATTGCATCCACCCAAGCGGAGGGTATGCTGTTCGTATGTAAACGTGTGCTTTTGTGTTTTTATCAATGCGTTTTATTCGTTGAGGCGTCAACTGTGGGGGTATCGGGGACGTGGATCAGATGATGCGGGGAACATCGCGCGACGGTAGTCGACATCCTCGCTGGTTGGGCCTGTTTGTCATCGTCGCGTTGGTTGGTTTCGACCTAAGATTCGATTTGCCGCTGCTAGCGACCAACGGAATTCTGCTCGTGCTCTTGGGAGGGATCTTCCGAGATCGTGAGCAGCGTGTCCTCGCGTTGACGGGCGTGATCTCGCTGACCGTCGATAGTATTGCTCAGGCGTACTGGCATCAGGCCGTGCCATGGTTTCGCATCTTGATCGCGTTGATTTGCTTTTGGTTGTGGTATCGGTTGCGACAGTCGGCTTCCGAGCAGGCCGATAGCGCGCGGCAAAACCATCTGCAGCAAGACCATCTGCCACCTGACCACGTGCAGCAAACCGCGACGCAGCAGGAGATCAATGACGCCCGTGTGCTCGATGTCGGTTCGCAGCCCAGTGAGGGTTTGGAAGAAGCGACATCCTCTGGAGAAGGTTGCCATCTGACTGGTTTTTCCAGCGGCAACACTGACGAGAGTTCGCTGCTATTGGTTGATCCGGATTGCAGTCCTCGCAGCGACCGTATGCACCCCACGTCCATGTTGGTCAGGTTGATCGATACGGGAGTGTTTTCGCGTAGTGAGTGCGAAGTCATCACGTCAATTTTGAACGACGCTCCCAACCTGGAACTGGGACTGCAGCGGTGTGTTCTGTATGGAAAGTTAACGGGGTTCCAAGCCGATTGCATCGCCGACAATGCTGAACGTCGTTTGCGAGTCGGCCGCTACACGCTGCTAACCGAACTGGGAAGCGGAGGAATGGGGACGGTCTATCGAGCGTTCGATCGAGATCGAAACGAAGAAGTCGCGCTCAAACTGTTTCAAAACCTCGGGCGACATCTACTGTTCATTCGCCGCGAGATGTCTGTCCTGCAGGAGTTGGCTCACCCAAACCTCGTGACCGCATATGAAGTCGGGGACGCGGACGGGTTTCATTACATCGCGATGGAACTGCTAAACGGTGATAACCTCTTTCGTATCGTAAAACGAAACGGACCGTTCGACGAAGCAACCGCACTGGAATCCGTTCATCAAGTCGCTCGGGCGATGCATCACATGCACGATCGTGGCGTGGTCCATCGTGACATCAAACCGAGCAACGTGATGCGGTTGGACTCGGGACGTTACAAACTGATGGATGTGGGCATCTGCCGACCGTCGGGAACGTTGTGTGAATTCGATTCGTTCGATCTCGGGGACTCAAGCACCTACGGAACGATCGGCTATGCCGCGCCTGAGCAGCTCGACCGAGAAGGCAAGGTCGACTATCGGTCGGACTACTACAGCCTCGGCAGTTTGCTGTTCTTTCTCTTGACCGGGAAGTGCTATCTCGAGGGAGGATCCCTGCGAGAGCGTTTGCATTTGCTCTTGGTCGAACGTCGTACGCGAGACCTGTCGCAGTTCGGCTTCTCCCCACGCGTCACTGAACTGTTGCAAATCCTTCTGCAATACGAACGAGAGGATCGTCCGCAGAGCGATGAGGAGGTTTTAGAACTGTTGTGTGACCACTCTTTCTCGCAGGATGATTGCCGGATTACCGTGATGGTCGTTGAGGATAACCCAACGGACGTCGCCGTCGCCCAGCGGGTTTTGGACCGCTCGAATCATTCCGTTGATCTTTTGCATTCGCCGACCTTGGCAGGTTTATTGCGATTGTTGGATGAGCACCCGGTCGGGCCCCATTCTCCAACCGTGATCTTGCTCGATCTCAATTTGCCTGATTCGCCCGTGGAGGAAACTCTCGCCGCGATCACGCAACTCACCCAAGAACAGGTCGGCGTCATTGCGGTTTCCGGTGATGACTCGACCGAGATCCGTCAGCGATGTTTGCAGGCGGGAGCGATGGAATTCGTCTCCAAAAACATGACAGATAGCAAGCAGTTGGAACGGGCTATCTTCACGACGGCGAGCCGGTTGCAGGTAAACCGTTCTCTTCTCTCCAGCAGCACCGAAGCGTCAGCCTAGAAGATCAACGCTACGTAGGTTCAGAAAGCTCATTCGCTGACCCGCGGTTCGGCAAACCTCTCTCGCGTATTCCCACGCGGGTGAGAACGAGCATGCCAGCGAGTTCGAGCATCCTGCCGGGCGTATGACTAGAATTTGTCGTCGTCATCACTCCCGATTGCGAAGGCAAACCTTGGCCGAAAACAACCTGGGCCGATGACGCCGTGAATCGACTCGCAGGTTCGTGTTGCCCTATAGACTGCGTCGACGCCATTCGGCCATGAGTTCTCGTGCGTGGTTCTGAACTCGCGTTCGCGTCGCGGCTTTCGCGCGGACGTGTGGGAGTGTCCACAATGTCTTATGCTCTTATTGCGTCGCCCCACCAACGCCTTCTTCATCAGAGTCACTACTAGCCCATGCTTCACTATCTCGATCTACCTCTTGGCAAGTCCTCGCAGTGTTTGCTGGCCGCCATTATCGCGTTTGTTGCGTGTTGCCTTTCTCCGGTGTACACGGTGGCAAAACCGAACATCGTATTGATCGTTGCGGATGACGCGGGGTATGCCGACTTCGGTTTTCACGGCAGCAAGGTAATCCGGACGCCACATTTAGATCAGTTCTCGGAGCAGAGCATGCGTTTCGAGCAAGCTTACGTGACCGCTGCGGTTTGTGGCCCTTCGCGTGCCGGAATTCTGACGGGCCGCTATCAACAACGGTTTGGTTATGAGGAGAATAATGTTCCCGGCTACATGAGCGATTCATGCTTGCCGGATGATGAAATGGGGCTGCCGTTGGATCAAACGACCGTAGCCGATCGATTGAAGAAGCTCGGCTATCGCACGGCACTGATCGGCAAGTGGCACCAAGGGAACGCAGAGCGTTTTCATCCGTTGCATCGTGGTTTCGATGAGTTCTACGGTTTTCGTGGGGGAGCGAGGAGCTACTTCGCGTTCGGTCCAAAGAATCGAAACCCACGCAAGGAAGATCGTCTCGAACGCGGGTTGAACAGCTTTGCCGAATCGGATCAATACTTAACCGACGCGTTTGCTGACGAAACGATTGCGTTCCTTCGCCGGAACCAAGCCAGCCCGTTTTTCGTGATGCTGTCCTTCAATGCCGTTCACAGTCCGATGCAGGCGGAGAAAAATGATCTCGCGAAATTCCCTGAACTCAACGGCAAACGCAGAACTTTGGCCGCCATGACATTGTCGATGGATCGAGCTTGTGGTCGCGTGTTCGATGCGTTGGCCGAGTTGGGGCTCGAGGAAAACACGATTGTTGTTTTCACCAATGACAACGGCGGTCCCACCGATAGCAACGCTTCGAACAATGATCCGCTCAGCGGCACCAAGGCGAACCATCTCGAAGGCGGCATCCGCGTCCCATTCTTGATGCGGTGGCCGGGCGTCGCGTCTGCGGGATCGGTCTTCAAACATCCGATCAGCACGCTCGATCTCTTGCCAACCTTTGTGGCCGCCGCAGGAGGAGAGGTTGAGTCGCTCACCTCGATTGATGGTGTTGATCTGCGGCCGTATGTGACCGGCGAAACGCAAGACCGACCGCACCAAACTTTGTTTTGGAAGAAAGAGGCTCGGGGGGCCATCCGCGACGGCGATTGGAAACTGCTTCGCTACCCAGACCGGCCTGCCGAATTGTATTACCTGCCCGATGACATTTCGGAGGTAAATGATTTGGCGGCGGTGCATCCGGAACGTGTGCGGGATATGTTTAGGAAACTCTTCGAATGGGAAGTAACTCTCAAACGTCCGCTATGGCAACTTCAAAGAAAATATGAGGCAGCGGCGATGGAACGGATGGATACGTATCGCAAGCCACTCACTCATGTCGACGAGGCTCATTAGTCATCTACGCTAGCTCTCTTCTCCGGCAGTGGATCTTGTTAAAGATCCCTACGCAGCAGGCTCTTTGACAATATCAACTACCCCCTACCCGAAATCCAAGCTGCGTCGGAATACGAGAACACTCGAACGTATCCGCGGTACAGTCGTTGTCGCCAGATAGGCTAGAATCCGGTATTTCGGAATCACGTGGTCCCGCCAAACACAAACAATGTGCTCCGGTGCCCTTCTGCCCGACTGCCGTTGGATCGGATGATCCAATTTGCTGCGTGACGATGTTCGAGGAGGGGCGTTTCGTCCTGAAGGTGTCTGCGAAAATGGCAAAAACGAATGGCGTGACTCACTGGATCGAACAGGTCAAAGTGGGCGACTCGCGCGCAGCCGATCAAATTTGGCAGCACTATTTCGACCGACTGGTACGGTCAGTTCGACGCCGGATGCAGGGACAGAATCGTGCGGTTAGCGATGAAGAAGACGTCGCCCTGAGCGTTTTCGATAGTTTTTATGACGCCGCTCAGCAAGGACGTTTTCCCGACTTGGCCGATCGGGATGACCTGTGGCATCTGCTGTTGCGGATGGCCGCCCGCAAGGTGGTGGACAAACACCGACGTGACCAACGCGTTCGACGCGGGGGAAACGTGGACGTTAGCTCGCTTCAAGCGACAAATGACGCCGATGATCGTTTCATGGAAGTGATCGGGAACGAACCCTCACCCGAGATGGTGTTGATGACCCAAGAAACGATCGAGAATTTTTTTTCTCATTTGGGTGTCGGGCAGCTTCGAGATTTGGCGGGTGCCAAGTTAGAGGGATACTCGAACGCGGAAATGGCCGAGCGTTTTGGGTGTTCGGAACGGACGGTTGAACGTCGTCTGCACCTGATCCGACAAAAATGCCAACAGGAAATGAACGCCAGCGATGAACATTCGTCAGAAAAACCTACCGGTCGCGATCCTGCAACAGATCGATGACCACTGCGAGCGATTTGAAACCGCGTGGCAGTCAGGCGAACCGATTGCGATCGAGTCGTTAATCGCCGACGTGGACAATGGAGGCCAACGAGAGCTCTTGCTGGCGGAGCTTATCGCGTTGGATCTTGATTATCGAAAGCAAAAGGGCGAGTCGCCATCGCAGGAGGAGTACAACGTTCGTTTCCCGGAGCACGCCGGTGTTGTTGAGGATGCATTCGCGGCGGAGAAACGGTCCGCTTTGCCGTTTGCACCACCTTCGGTCGACCGAGTCGCAAAGTTGTTTCCGAGTCTGCAGGTGATCGAGTTGCTCGGTGCCGGAGGGATGGGCGCGGTTTATCGGGCCAGACAACCGGGGCTCGATCGCGACGTCGCGTTGAAATTGCTGCCGGAAGAGTTTCATCACGACGCTCGGTTTTCACTGAGGTTCACACGCGAGGCTCGGGCGCTCGCGAAACTGAATCATCCCAACATCGTTTCGGTGTATGAATTCGGGAATATCGGTGAAGCGTATTACTTTTTCATGGAACACGTCGACGGAACAACGCTGCGAAATGTTGTCCAGTCCGGTGAACTGTCGCCCAAGCAAGCTCTAGCCATCGTGCCGCAGCTTTGCGATGCACTGCAGTACGCTCACGATCAAGGCGTGATCCATCGAGACATCAAACCGGAGAATATCCTTTTAAACCGAAACGGCGAGGTGAAGATTGTCGACTTTGGGTTATCTCGGATCATTGGCAACGCCGATCAGACTTCACCTTTGACGGCAACTAATCAGGTCATGGGGACCCCGCGTTACATGGCTCCGGAGCAGTACGATGGCGTTCACAACGTCGACCACCGCGCAGATATCTATTCGCTGGGAGTTGTCTTCTATGAGCTGTTGACGGGTGAGGTACCGTTGGGACGGTTTGCACCGCCGTCGAAGAAGGTGTCGATAGACGTTCGTTTGGACGAAGTCGTCTTGCGGTCGCTCGAAAAGGAACCCCGTTTTCGATATCAGGCCGCCAGTGATGTGAAGTCGGATCTGCAGTCGATTGCGAACTCTGGCGAAGTCTCAATGGCGGTCACGTTAGACGCCGATCTGTCTCGGCCCTCGCGCGAAGCGATTTCCGAGGCGCGATCTGGCGAGCAGTCGGGACCGGCGGCGCGGATGTTGTTGGATCGTCGCAACTTGATGAGCCAAGTCCAGGCGTCGCTGCGGCCATTGTTTGCGTGGCAGATGTTCCAGATCTTCCTCGGCGTTACGCTGATCGTCTTGGGGGCGTTTTGCTGGACACGGAATGTGGATGTCCCGCACCGGTTGGTCTCTGGGGTGATCCTGCACGTTTACGGCGTTGCCGTGATCGCTGCCGCAATCGCCGTCATGGTCCGAATAAAACGAATCGACTATTTCCAGCCCATTGAAATGGTACAGGGAAGAGTTTCGGACGTGCAAAGCATTTACTTGCGTCTGAGTCCGCTGATCGGGTTCCCGTGGTGGCTAATGTGGATTCCAACGGGAATCGCCGCCGGATTTGACCAAATTATGCATCCCAATTCACTGATCCCATCTCTAATCGTTGGATGTGTTGGGATCGGTGTGTCCCTGTGGGCGTTTTATCATGTCCAGCGGGCAGGACGAGAAAACCGTCAAAGCTGGAAAGACAAATTTGCAGGAGCGAGTCTTCGCAGCGCTCGCAAACAGCTCGACGAAATCGCCGAACTGGGAATCCGGTGAATGGAATGGTTACTCGTGCGGCGTGATAGGTGTCTATCCGAAGGGAAGGCCGATAGCGGCCGGTTCCCTACTCGTCACTCGATGGCTCGTGGTATGGTTGCTCTTCTTTGAGCTCTGGGTGAGCCTCGAGGTACTGTTCGACATCGGTTGAGTCGTAGGCAAGCTCAGGTCCCGATTCTTGGCAACCGATGGCGCTGAAGCATGCGATGAACAGGAAGGAGGTGATGACGTATTTCATTTGACAAAATCTCTTGGAAAAAGGAAAACAGCGCCAACCGATTATGTCGGTTGGCACTGAATAGTTGAAAGACGACGAAGTCGGTGCGACCGATTTCCGTGAAGGAGGCTATGCCACCTTGTGACGTGAATGCAACCGACAGGTCGTGGTGTGACTAAAACTCTTCGGAGATGACTTCACGACTTGCGCGAGTTCCGAGTGATCCCCACAACCCATAGGGGCTTGCTGAACCAGGAACCGACAATGTCGAGTCACCGTTGGTGCTGCTGACGGTAACCATCGCACGATTGAGATCGCCTGAGTCGATCGAATCGGTGATGAATCGAACCGCACCATCGCCCATCAAGACGTGGCAGCCACCTTGGTGGTTGCTGCTAGGAGTGAGGATCCCGTCGCCTTGCACGTAACCGGACGAGTAGCAGATTTCGCGGTTGGGCGGCAGGATTGTGAACATGCCGGTGAAGATCGCGTACCCGGAAGCCCATCGCATCCCGCGTCGCCATTCCACGTTCCCGGAGTTAAGGATCGACGTCGAGTCATCCCAGTAGAGAGGACGTTCTGGATCGATGTAGCCTTCGCAGCCACGAACCCCACCGATTGTTTTGACCGAGACGCCTTTGACGCCGGTGGTGCGAATGTTCTTGTCGCCGTTGTCGGTGACAAACTCGCCCATCGCTACCGTGTTCGACAAGCCGTCCAAAATGTCACGGAATCGGTTGTCGATCTCCGGTTGGAACATACCGCGAGTGGCAGCTTGAATTTTGGTCAGCGTCGTCGTGCTGGCGTACATCGAACCGTTGTATGGGTGATATTTGTTGCCGATTGTTTGGTCGATGGAATCGCCCATGCAAACGCCGTAGTTACTGCGGCCTTGTGCGGGCAGACCGACGCCTGGATCACTAGGGCAACGCAAGGTTGGGATTTCTGTTACCCAAGGGTCATACATTCCGCTCGCTGCGTTGACCGATTCGATCAGAGTTCGGTTTGGCCATGGACCCATCGCTTGGTAGATGTTTCCGGCACCGGTACCTTCGTGGACTTGATACGGGTTGGAGATTTGTTCCCACAACGCTTGTTGCTCGAAGAACGGGGTCAAACCGACCAACGCCGACAGTTCGCCGCCGTTGTTGCCTGGAGCGTATCGGCGAAGGCTGTTTCCGCCCGTGCTACCTTTGTCGAAGTGGCCGTTGGTGCCGCCCAGTTGCCGTGGCAGTTGTTGGTAGGCGGAATGGTAGTTGTGAAGCGCCAAGCCGAGTTGCTTGACGTTGTTGCTGCAGCTCATCCGTCGGGCTGCTTCGCGAGCGGCTTGGACCGCCGGGAGAAGAAGGCCGACGAGAACAGCGATGATTGCGATGACAACTAGCAGTTCGACGAGGGTGAAACCGCGGCGGGATTGGCGGTCGGTCATTTCGGACGGAGGGCCTGTGACTATCAGGGGTGCCGAAGAGGTAGGACAGTACGTACGTGACATCTTGGGATGTTTCCAATAGGGAAATTGGGAGGTCGCAAAAATTGCTCTGCATGAAATGAAGCGAGCATGAAAGACATGCCATCACATCTTTCGGTCGCTTCTATAGGCAAACAGCGGACCGTTTTGGTAAAGGCAGTTCGGTGACCGTTGTTGTCAACGCTAGGGGTTTTCAAAATGAAGCGTGCACGTGTTGCATGCATTGGGTGCCTGTTTTTTGATCACGGTTGCTTTAGACGTCGAGCCGGTATCAGGCACCCCATCCGAATTGCAAAAAGGAACAGGCAGCGTTGATGCGGTTGGAGAAAATGTCGCGTGAGCGAACACTATGTTTGCGATAGCGCAGGATTCTCTGCCATGTGGGTGGGTGCGCGGACGATAACGGTGGCGCGGACTCCTGTTCAAGCATGCGCGGCACTGCCTATATATCTCTTTGGGCGCACTTTGAAGTGGTGGAAGCTGCCTAGGTTGTGCGCAATAAATCGCTCTGGCGATAAGGCGTTGCAGATTCCCTTAAGGCTTTCTCAGACGACCGATTTGGCTGTGCACGAAGGGGACAACAGTTCATCATGTTCCGGGCTATGGGGCCGTTGGGGGCGTTGTCTGCCGGTACGTGTGACAAAAGCCAATTAGCCAACCAGAGGATGGTTGGTGACGCCGGGGAGAAAGTTTTTGTCACCGGCTGAGGGGGAATCGAATTTCAAGCGGCTGCCTTTGTAAACTCCGCCCAAACGGCCCACCACGAACCCATTTGTGCAAATCGCCATTGCACTCGGCTCAAACGGAGCCATGGTTGGTCCTGTCTCAGGGGGATGGCAGTTGGGCAGCCTGTCTCGAGTGCTTCACCGGCGAGTGATTACCGCTGTGAACCGCCCTGTTCGCAGCGGCGCATGTTGCTAATAGGCGCCCGATGTTTCTTCTTCGGGGGTGTCGAAGTTGAGTTCTTCCTCGGACATCCCCCCGTTATCCATCACGGCTCCCTCGACCAGTTGAGGTTCTTGGCTGCCTCCACAGCCGGTAACACAAGACAACGAGAAGGCCAACAAACCTACGAGCGCGAAGCGTGTGAACAACATGTCAATTCCATTGGGAAGGTGAGCGTAGCAAAAAAAGAGACAGACACCGGATGCCATCGATGACGAACGGTGTCTCGTGAAAGCGGTAAACCGAACGGGAAGTCCACCAAGCATCTAGCTCGGCATCTTGGAGAATTCGATAGGGTACTCGACGTTCCAATGCTTCGTTCCAGCATCGAACTCCGATGCTGGATCTGTTCACGCGAGAGCCATGCGACTCGAGACTTCTTTATTGAGTCGTCGTGTTGAGAAGGAAAATTAGAACTCCTCGTCAATCACTTCTTTAGCGGCACGCGATCCCAACGCGCCCCATAGTCCGTATGGGCTTGGTCCACCTGGTTGATTGTTGAGGAAGATTCCGTCCGCGCTGGAATCACCTGCTTCAATAGAATCGGTGATGAACCTGACCGCCCCATCGCCCATCAATACGTGGACACCTCCTTGGTGGCGACTGCTCGCTGTCGCGGTGGACTCGCCATCGTGATTATACGCGTTGCAGAGTTCGCGGTTTGGCGGCAGGACTGTCAACATTCCGGTCATGGTCGGCGAGCCAACCGCCCAACGATAACCGCGTCCAAATTGAGGACGTTCGGCTTGGCCATTGCTCGGCGCGCCCGACCCGGAATAGGCTCGCGATCCTTCCCAAAACTGTGGCCGTTCGGGATCGATGTAACCGAGATCCGTGCACGCATCGGGCTCGCGGAGAGGTCCGGTCGTGGCACTGTTGTGACTGCCGGTTCGCATTGGGATCGTTCGTTTGTCGAGATCGCCTAGGTCTGTGGCGATCTCACCAGCCATGATGGTGTTAGCGAGACCGTCGAGGATGTCACGGAAACGCATGTCTTGCCGTGGAACGAACACTCCCCGGCAACCCGCGCGAGTATAACGCGAACGACCTTCTGGAGTTTGCCAAGCGTTCGAACCCACCGACACTTCGTCGAGCCATCCGGCGGAGTTGTATGCTCCGACGCCTGTTGATGTATAGCTGATTCCGTCTCCAAGGCACGCGGCATAGTTCGTCCGACCATAGGATGGTTCACCTTGCCCCGGATCGCTTGGGCATCGAAAGCCAGGAACCTGGGTACGCCATGGAACATACCGTGATTCATGCGGTGAAGGCCCCATGGAATTCCATGGACTTGTCGGCATCGGGCTGACCACCGACGATCCGTTCCAATAGGTATTGTTGGGATTGGAAATTTGCTCCCACAATGCTTGTTGCTCAATGAACGGCAGCATTCCGACGAAGACACTCAGGGAAGAAGCGTTGGCGGCCTGCGCTCCATCACCACCCGAGTACCACTGTTTGTTCGTCGGTGAGCGTGTGCCGCCCATGTGCCGTGGCAACTGTTTGTACGCTGAGTGGTAATTGTGCAGTGCCAAGCCAATTTGTTTGAAATTGTTGCTGCAACTCATCCGCCGAGCGGCTTCGCGTGCGGCTTGAACCGCAGGTAATAACAGACCGACCAAGACACCAATGATGGCGATCACAACCAACAACTCCACCAAGGTAAATCCCTGGCGAAGTCGCTCCGAATTTCTAATCATGACAAATACCCTTGAATATCAGTGGTAGACCGGGCTCCACTGCAGCCCCGCAACGGTAGTTGATTCTGTTTTATTGGTAATACAATAGCGTGTCAAGCATTTTTCAAACGGTGCCACCCACCAACCCGCGGCAATCTGCTATCCCATTTTTCAAACGGTGCCACCCACCAACTATCCTTCCAGCCAATGCCATGCACCAACTAGCGGCGGGCTCCTTGCCAAGTGGTGCCACTCACCATCGGTTGGCGATTGACGTGTAGAGGATCACGGCGTCTGCCGAATCACGCATGCTAGTGCTACTGCGCGGAATATCAGGGCCGTATGCCGTCGAATACCGTGTGGGAAAAGTACCGCTCCATCCGATCTGGGAAGACAGTGACCACAGCGCAATCTTTTCCCAATCTATCGGCCACGCGGATCGCCGCAGCCATGTTGAGACCCGAACTGGGGCCGACTGGGAACCCCTTGGCCCATAGCTGGCGGGTCAGCTCAAGGCACTCGTCATCGGGGATTTCCCATTCCGTGAGATGAGGGCAATTCCATTGCCCGTAAATGTCGCTGATGCCATTGGCGACGCCTGGTACGTTCGGACTGAATCTTAGACTGCAGCATTCTACGTTGGCTCCGAAGAGTTTGCCTTCGCAAGGAATTGCAGCGTGGGCGCCCACCTCGCATCCTGCACTGCGGAACGCTTCATACAGTCCGCGGAGCGTGCCTCCTGTGCCGACTCCACTGACAATGCCGTCGACGCAGCCACCGGGGATTTGCGAGAGAATCTCGGATCCCGTAAACAGCCGATGTGCTTCGGTGTTGTCTTCGTTCGAAAACTGCTGGCCTAGAAACCATCCTTCGTTCTCGCTGGCTTCCCTTGCCGCACGAAGCACCTCCGTCATATCGCCAGGAACCCGTTTGACGATCCCTCCGTACGCTCGAATGATTAGTTCTCGTTCGGATGTTGCTGAATCAGGAATGAAGGCAACGAATCGAAGTCCCATCTGGCTGCACGCGAGGGCGAACGCGATGCTGGTCGAACCGCTCGATGCCTCGACGACGGTGCTTCCGCGTGTGATTTTTCCGGCTCGCCACGCTTTCTCAATGATATGCCTTGCGATGCGGTCCTTTGTCGAACCGCTCGGATTGAGAAACTCCAATTTGCACCAAATTTCCACGCCAGCGTCCTCCAACGTTACCGGCACCAGTGGTGTGGGAGCAATCTGATGCAGGTAACGATAGCCCTCGGGAAGCGAGAGGCTGTTTTGGAAACGAGGTTTCATGCATGCACCAACATTGTTGAACTGCGTGGAAGCGACGGGGCCACTCAAAGTATGCCGTTTGGCCGTGCCAGTTGTGAAGGCCGCTTATGAGAGAAAAAGGGCCACCCACGAAGTGCAGCCATTTCCATACGATGTATCTGTTCTGTATGGTGCCACCCACCAAGCGTTGACAGCGTGGTGGGAGTTGGTAGGATGTTTCATCTCATCTATTCAGGAGAATTCGAGATGCCGCGACCTCAGCGATGCGAACAGTTTGGTTCGAGCGAAGTTTGTATTGTCCATGTCGTTCAGCGATGCGTGCGACGTGCCTTTCTGGCGGGGATCGACCACGCAACGGGAAAGGACTACTCGTTCCGCAAGGAGTGGATCCGGCGAAGGATGGAGGCTCTCGCGTCGGTCTTTGCCGTCGACGTGCTTTCCTACGCGGTGATGAGTAATCACATGCATCAGATCCTTCGTAATCGACCGGACGTTTGTGCTCAGTGGTCAGATGAAGAGGTCGCTATCCGTTGGCTGAGGGTCTTTCCTGGGCGGAGGCTCGAAGAGCACTTGGCTGAACCGACCGAGAACGATGTCAAGACGCTGGTGCGAGACAAGGAGCGACTGGCCGAAGTCCGGCAGCGGCTATCGGACATCTCTTGGTTCATGCGGGCACTGGCCGAGCCGATTGCGAGGATGGCGAACAAGCAAGACGAGTGCACGGGACGCTTCTGGGAAGGTCGCTTCAAGGCACAGCGGATTGTTGACGAGGCCGGTTTGCTTGCCTGCAGCATGTACGTGGATCTTAACCCCGTCAGGGCAGCGATTGCCGAAACTCCAGAGGAATGTGTCCATACCAGTGCCTACGATCGCATTGAAGGCAGCAAGGGAGGAATGATCTCGTCGGCAGCTTTCGATCTGAAGCCGATCCCTACGGAAGAAGCCGCACGCAAGATCCGTGAAACACCGGTTGAGGCGCTTCGCGGAGAACGTAAGGCGAAACGCCGAAACCCGACGGGACGACGGATTCGTCGTGACGGATGGCTAAGTCCTTTGCGTTTGAAGCCAGACATGTTGTCGGATCAGCCTGAAGCTCACACCGGTGGTTTGCGCAGCAGCGACAAAGGGTTTTTGCATTTGAGCTTGAAGCAGTACAAGCGGTTGTTGGACTGGACGGCGAAGCGAACGGAGAACGGAACGACGTCAGTTCAAGAGATCCCGAAAGCGATCGCCAAGACGTTGGCGGAGGTTGGCATTGACGCAGCGATGTGGCGAGATTTGGTTTGGGATTGGCAGAAGTACTTCGGCAAGAGCGTGTGTGTCGGGCGGCCTGAATCGATGCGAGAGCACGCCGAGCAGACCGATCGTCACCACTACCGAGGCCAAGCTCTCGGCAAGGCCTGCTTCACCGCGTAGTCATTGTTCCGCTTAACAGGCAAGAGCACCAAGCGAGGTTGTTTGCTGCGCGGGCATCTGTTGGCCCGGCGAAAAACTGTGCAGCAACGACTTCTAGTCTTTCGCGCAGCCCTATTTCGCGCCCCGAAAGGTCGCCGGTGCACCCTGTTGCAATCTCATGTCTTGCTGGCGGGTTTGGTGGCTGGCACCGTACGGATTGATTGGGCGCCGTACGGATTGGGTGGCCGGATCATTCTGCTGGAAAGTTTAGATTCCGTCCGCGCATGAAAAAGCCCCGTGAGTCACGGGGCTTTTTGGATGCGGCCGAGAGGACTCGAACCTCCACGGGATTAACTCCCACTAGGCCCTCAATCGCGCAAATTGTCACTTGCTTTGAATTGAGGCTAAATTGCAAACAGAGCTTAAAACATCGTAAAACACGGGGTCGCGTTGCTTTTGCAGTTGTAACAAGTTGCCTTTAAACAGTCAAATTGTTCCGTGTTTTGTCACTTTTTTCGCCCCACTAGGTTAGCCAAAAAGGCGGCTTTTCGACGAACCTAGTGGGGGATTGTTGAAATTCACGCTATGCACCGCACCTAGTGGGAAAAAGTTGCGTGCAGTGGCAGTCACGCTTTTGTTCCGTTGGGCGATTCGTCGGGCGGATGGACCTGCATCAAGCGGCTATTCACTTGATGCCAGTACGTCTTGATCGCGTCGTGAACGACAACCGACTCGGACCATTCATCGGCAAACCCATCAACCGGACAAAGCTCGCGAGCGGCTTCGTTGATCAGAGACTGGGCCTTTTGAATGATGCGAAGGGCTTCATAAACGTGTTCGGCATGTTCCGGCGAAAGGGAGGTAGGGGATTCGTTATGTGTCATCTGCAGGCAGCCTAGCACTGGGGGAGTTAGCGAACAAATAAATGGGCCGTCAGCTTGGCTAGCCAGGCAAAAGCCCTTCGTTCTGAATCCGTTCAAGCTCAACATGCGAGATCATCCATTCTCGGCTGCGACCACGTCCGCATTGCCGTTTCTCCGCCCAAATGCGTCCATTTCTCGCCCATTCGCGAACGGTAAATTCGGCTTTTCCCAAGATTTTGGCGATCTCGGCAGTGGTGTAGTAATCCCGGGGTTTCTCCTTTTCGATCAATGTGCTTAGTAAAGATTCGATGCGGTTTAATCGGCTGGTAATCTCGTCTGTATCCATCGCCGTGCCTCGTATATTCAGTGGAGTTTCTTTGAAGAGGAGGTGGCGTCCCAGCGACCCCGCCGAGACGCCACGCAAATCAAAAACGACTACTCTTTCTTCTCAGTAACCGTCTGTGACGAAGGCTCCACCATGTCTTGGGCTTTGACCCGTACGATGGTCGCGAGACACTTCCAGCAAATGGAAGCATTGGTAAACATACGATCGGAGAAGCTCGCTTTCACGGTTTCTCTCTCCCGCATACACCAAACACATTTGGCCTTTTCTTCGTGGCCACTCAACACAACTTTCATCGTTCAAACTCTCTTTGTTGAAGCAGGGGAGTGATCGCCGCCCGACAATCGAGCGTGCGCGATCAAAACAGAGTCGAACGATCGTGAAAGACGAACGTTCGTGAGAGTCGAACCCACCAGCGATTCGCAATATCCATCGGTGATAGAGACGAGCTGCTCAAAGTAGCAGTCTGCCGCGTACGCCCGATGGTCGTGCTACACGGCGATGACGATTGCGGTCGTCATCCATCCGCGTGAACACGATTGAATTGGCTAAGCGGCTGTGGCTGCTGATTTCATCCATTGAAATTCAGAAAAGCCGCTTCCGTCACTCAATCCAAAGTATTGGGCTCCGCGGCTTGCATAACGCCAGCCGTTTCGTTCAAACAGATACACAAATTCGCAACCAGAATATTCAGCATACTGAAGTAGCCGTTCAATGGTTGGAAATTGTTTCGTCTGAATGTTCGTGCCCGTTTCTCCTCGATCTCGCCCGTAAAATGTTGTGGCATCTTCGCTGCGATCCATGAAGTCATGCTTCGAGCCGACGTCGGTGCCCAGTGATGAAATGTCACCGAAGCTAAGCAAGTACGCGATCTTGTCTTCGTCGAGATAATACTCAACCAAGGTTTGACCAACGCCTTCCAAGTAACCGTCCCAGTGACAGTAACAACCTTCGTAGCCAACAGTGATTTTGCGTGCGATAAATGAACGTGTAGCCATGTTTGTTAGGGGAATGAAATACAAAAATGCCGCGATCCGATTGCGACATACGACTCGGTGACACCGGTGTTTCCGTCGTCCGCAACCGACGGGGAACTTAGATGCCTCCAGAGTGTGCGGGAACGTCATTGCTAGAAGTCGTCTGGCTCGCTGGACACTTGGGCAACGACCGATTCGGCATCAGCAACGTATTGCAGCGCTCGTTTCAATACCTCGATAGCTTGGGGTAGTTCAGTCAATCCAAATGAAGAACTGAACTTGGCGGAGGCACCATCCATATAGCGCTTTTGCAGATTGACGCTTCGGATAACGCGGGCCGGTTCGCCTTCTTTCTCGATCTTGCGAGCAAAGACACTCGCGGAAACGTTGCCAATACGAATGACATGTTCAGGATTTTTTCGGTTCATGTTTGGACCTTTCAAAACTCGCAAATGACGGACTCGTCTTCAGCGATTGGGGGCGGCAATGGAAGTCCAAGCATCATGCGAAAGCAGCATCGCTTGAAGAGTTTTCGTAAATCCAGCAAAGCGACACCTTGCGGAATGCCCACGGGCAATCTCGATTGTGTCATTCGATGCATCAACCAAGCGGTCGCGGGAGCGGGTCTTCGTCAGGGAAGTGACCCGCTCCGATTCTTTCAAGACTAACCGTTGTCACGTTCCTTGCCGCTATCTTCAAGGTCTGAGGCATAAGCCCAAGCTCGAAGCATTAGCAAAATCAGTTGCGGCAGTTCAGCGACCGAGAAACTGGTACTGGTGCGAAACTTATCGCCTGATTTGTAGACGCGTTGAGCCGACAGCTTGTGGAAGGTACGGCCATCATCCGAGGTGTTTGCGAAAACCGCGACACTCATGCCGGGTGCACGAAACACTCGAATCGGTTCGTTGGATTGGTCTTTTTGAGTTTGATTGCTCATGGGTAGGAGGGGAAAGAAACAGAGAATACTGCGTCAAGACGCAGTGACAAAAATCCACACGCAACACCAGCGTGCACAGCACCCTGACTGCTATGCAGTAGCCGGTGATGCGGCGTGTGGTCGGTTAGGCTGTGTCGTATCAACCTGTTGTGTCGATTGGGTTCGCACCAATGGCCCGACGATCCCTTCATGATCCAACGCGACGTCGCCAGTGAAAAAGTTGTCTACCGTCAATGCGGATTCATTCATCATCAGCCACAGTTCTTTACCTGGCTTATCACTCATTTCTTCCACCGTTTTGCGAGCTCGATAGTCGTTGCTCGTGACGAACAATACCCGAAATGCTCCGATGGTTGTTTCCGGGAAGTGTTTGCGGTGAACCTCTGTCTTCGCAAGGCGTTCATAGCCCTTTGACTTCCGCGCAGCAATCTGACGCGGGCTCGAAGTTGCCAAGTCTTGCTCCAGATAGTAGACCTTTCGCTGCCCGCGATACTCCAATAAAAATCCGGCATCTGGGGAGCAGGAGAGCGGCGGAGTTTTTGAGAATTGTGTATGGAGATAGAACTGATCCGATGCGGCATCGCCTTTATTGATCGTTTCCCACTCGGTAATCCAGTGAACCAGTTTCAATCCGGGGACAAGCAAAGCAGCCTCTTCAATCAAAAGTCGCGTTTTGTTAATTGCGATCCAGTGCGACAGGCGATCAGCGCGAGGCGTACGCGTATTGGTCGCCAAAAACTCATCATCACCAAAGTAGCTGGCAAGTGCCTCGCATCCCTTCTTGGTTGCGTAGTACACCGGGGCCGCTCCGTTGGTGCCCGGCAAAGCGACGGGCACGCGATGTTTGGTGAGATAGCCTGCTTGGCCAAGACGCGACAATCTCTTGCGTGTCCCACGGCCACTGGCGTGATCGGCGCAACAGACTGACTGGACCATTTCACGGGTCAGAACGTAGTAGCGAGCAACGGTTTTCAGTACCGTCATGTCCAATTCAGTAAGTTGCATCGACCGACCCTTGTTTCACCGTCATTGCATCAGAAGCAAATAGAGATACCGAACGATTGCTGAAATGAAGCAATGTTCGGTAGAGACGGTCCCGGGTGGGAGCAATTACAACCAAGCGGATTTTCTTCAGCGTCACGGGGACGCTGGCGGAAAACGCGTCATGGAGGCGTTCGACAAGCGAACGGTAAATCATTTGTACGCCGAACATGGATCGAGTCAAGTCCGGCGTACAGATATTTTTGAAGTCCGAGAATCGGCTAGTCATCGAGATGCCACCTCAATCCAAGCACTTCATAGAGCGGCCTCCAATGTGCCTCAACAAAGTCATACCCAATTCCATCGATACCGATCAGCAATTGCCGATCGAGTTCAATGGCGAAAAGCCCTGTTTCAGGAACGACTTTCCAACCGGCATCCATCAGGTTTTGACGATCCAGATCTTCACCGAAGTCATGATCCGAAAGCCGTTTTCGAATCGCTAGAACCTGCCACGGACCTTGAACCAAAAACAGCCACGAGCAAATTGGCATTGCTACTGGTTGTTCTCGTGTTCGCAGCACGTCGACGATCCAATTCGCAGGAATGGGAACGAGTGAAACGCACGCGAACTCTTTGACGGCATCCATCAAAGACGGAAACGGGTCGGCCGGTGTTGTCAGCAGTCGAGGTTGCCGCTGCTGTAAAAAGAAATCCTCCATAGGAAAAAGGGGAAAGATACTCGTAGGCGAAATTGCCAACGATACGGTAGTTGTTCGCAGTCGCGAACGCTGGGTCAACCCAGCTCGGCCACGGTGGTGATCAGCGGTTCGAAAAGTCGATCGAGCAGACCGACTTAAGGGGGACCGATTAGCCTTCGTCGGCCACGACGAAGAGACGGCCACGGATGATCGATCAGGCGTGTAATTACGGAGCACACGGTGTTCCGTGGACGGCTGGATCGCTAAGGCGAAGCCTTGGCTGGAGGGGCACGAATCTAATGAGCAATTCCTTTGCGAACGTGGCCCTCCAGCCAAGGCTGGAAACGCATCGCGTTGCCAGCCGCAGGCGATCCTAATCGGTTGGGGGGCAAAAACATACATGAACACACACAAACCGGTCCCGCTGGACCGGGGGGGCCTCAGTCCGGACCGAACCCTGGACCGACCTGCGGAACCATTCCATATCAGCCACAAAGCGCATCTCGCACCAGTTCCCAGCGGCGCCAAGTGACTTTCAGGGGTTGACGTGCTACTGTCATCCCATGACTGAATCCTTCGATCACCACCGGCACCTTGCCCACCGCCTGGAAGCCTTTTCCGAGCTTCATCGTCTCGATGTACTCGAAGTGGGACTATCGAGTATTGAAACCGCTGCAGCCATGCAGAACGACATAGCCAGTCGGGCGAGGCTCCTTTTCGACCTAACGATGGGATACCACGAGCGGTTTGGGATCCATTTTGAGATGCGTCATCATTACCGCGAACAGCTGTTGTCCGTAATCGGTGGCCAGAGTCCATCGCTTCAGCAAGCCCGTGATACAGCGCAAGTCTCGTATGCAGCGACCGCTGGTCGGGGACTACCGCGTTTGGAGAATCTGGTCCGCCACGGAAGCGAGGCAGTCTCGAATTAACGAAGAAAAATATCGTCAGCCTCATTCTCGCGTGTATCCTCGATCCCACGTGTCAAATGCGGAGGAATTACTGTTCCACCCGCTAAGCCGGAAACGAATCGCTCCCAATCTTGTTCAACGACCGCTTTGGGAAGAAACAAACTGGCATCACGGTAATTTCGTTCGAGCAATTCGGCTCGGCGTTCGATGATCTCATTGGTGGCCGCCATTGCGAGTCGATCAAAGTCAACTCGTCGTAGTCGTGGATCATCTTTCAATTTAAGAAAACCTTGTCCGGTCCTGAGCTGACGAATGTCCCGAGCCATGCACCGCATTTGATCTTCAAACGTGTAGAAGGTTCGCCCGCTGACTTCGTAAAAGTCCTCCAAGATGTCGACCAACGTTTCTGACCAGGATTCGGTTTCGCCAACGCTGGTCGCCTTTTTCTCTGATTGTCCTCGATTCCAAGATTCTCCGTGGGATTTCGAACCCTCCAATGCCCCGCCATGAAGAGGTCGAGCCGTTCCCGTGTTTCCACCGAGCGATCGCGTTTCATCCGTCGCACTGGATGTTGTACTCACTGAATTGCCGCCGTGTAATTTCACGAGTTGCTGACCAACTTTTTTTTGACGGAACGAAACAATCTCATCCTTGACCGCCTTCGGGTCGTAGTTGAGGCTTGCCAACTCCTGAGCGATCAGGTCCGCATCCGCTCCGTCATTGGGCAAAACGACGCGACTCCTCGCCTGCCAAACAATGGACGACATATCGACTTCACCCTTAATCAATTGATCGAAACTTTGATGGCTCAAAACGACGCCCATGCCCCGTTGTCTTAGCAGTGGCAAGTTCTCGTACATCGTGTCATCGACGAAATGCTGAAACTCGTCCATCACGAGTATCGACGGTCCAACCAACATCGGGGAAAGGTTGCGGGCACCCTCGATTATCTGATTGGCGAGCAGCCCGCCGATCGCGTGGGCAACGTTGCGATCCAGTTTGCCTTTGGTGTCGAGGTTGATGATCACAATGCGTTTTTCACGAAAGAAACGGGCGACATCAAAGTAGTTTTGCGTCCGCGACAACATTCGGCTGAGCGCCGGACAGCTAAAAAATGGCGCTAGCCGGTTTCGCGTGCTGTCGAGCATCGTGATGCGTTCACGGGATCCTGCGTTGATGATCTCTGCCCACTCAAGCTGCAGAACATCAGGCAACTGCGACAGCATAACCTCGTGCTGCTCCGTTCCAGGACGAAGCAAGAACTGCGCAGCCGCCGGCGGGTACCGCATCATTGCGGTCGAGAGGAAGCAGGTATAGAGCCATCGCCTGAGCCGAAGTTGCGTTGTCAAATCATGGTCACGACCAGTGCGAAGCATGCAGTCGCAATGCCGACCGAGGGCATAGTACAGCTCATCCGCGTCCCGGTGATCGAGCGAAGAGAACGGCATAACCCAATCCGTATCGGCCGGCTCCAAGTACACGAGCCGTTTACGAACCTCGTCGGTGCAGAGATACGGATGGGCGAGATAATTGAGGAGCGCCTCCGCGAGTCCGCCCATCGGATCGATCACGAACACGGTATAGGGTAGCACAGACGCTACCATTACCTGTGCGATCAGTTTGATGAGACTCGATGTTTTGCCGCTTCCCGTGCCCCCCAAGTAGTGCAGGTGCGTGCCAAAAAGCCCGCGGGGAAACCACACCGGCTCGCCACCTGGAACCTCGATGCCCAGCCTAAACTTCTTCATGTTAAGTCTACTATTGGTTAGCCAGCCGTTGAACCATCGAGTCACGTTCCATCAACAAAACCGCTTTCAAACTGTCCTTCTGTTCCTTGGCATGACTTGAGCAATCAACCTGGCGAATTTTTTCGTCGTAATCTGACAGCACCTCCTCAATACTCTGATAGTTTTTCTCTCGCCTAGGAATGAATTCGCTGATAGCCTGTTCCAGCATCGCAATTCGTTTTTCGAACTGATCCATCGGCAGCGACGTTGACATGAACTCGGTCATCAGTTCTTCGAGCACTTGCTTGATTTCATCATCAGTCGTCAATCGCAGACGCAGTTTAAGCCTCAGTTCCATTTCCTTGCGGAGATGGAGTTCTCGCTCGGCTTGCTCACGTTCAATTTGCTCCCGAATTGAGCGTTCTTGTTGTTGACGTTCCTCTTCTTGACGTCTCGCCAGTTGCTCTGGCGTAAGTGGTGCATTTCTTTCAGCTCGTAACCGAGCGAGGCGAGCTTCCTCGCGTCTTCGAGCAGACTCGTGTTGGCGATAAGTGAACCACCGGATAACAGCTCGATGAAAATCCCGCACGGACAGTAAACCGGTGCCAATCGTTCCCACCAGGCCGAACACGACCAAGCCAAACGCTCCGCAGCGCATTAGAACCAGTGCAACGTTCAAGAACTCGGCCGGAGGATCAACCGCCAACCGTCGGGTTCCGAGCGCAGCGAAGGTGGCAACAGCCAGTCCATACTGCCAGTTCCCAACATGAGGGAAACGCTGAGCGAAAGCGACCCCGAGCTTATTAAGCACGTAGGCGAGTCCCAACAAGTAGAGTATCGGCGTGGTGTCAATGATCGTCCAGAATCTACTTCCAACGTTGTTGTCTATCATTTGCTCGCTCGATCAAGGAGAAATGAGATATACCCAACTAGGACAATTACGACTGCCGTTGCCGGCACGACTAAAAATGCAGTCGACAAAGATAGCCCGAGTGAACGAGCGGCTAGGAATGAATAATGTGAATCTAAATAGAGAATCATTCCGGTCGTTGCACAAGCTTGTCCCATCGCCAATCTTCGTGCTTTATCAGGCGTGAGGTGCTTTTCAGACTGATCGTCAAAAAACAGTGCGATGTACCAAGGAAGTGGCTCGCCGAAAAAGAAAACGGCAAAGTACCCATGCAATGACGGAACGGTACTGATCGATAGGAGCGCTGAGACGAGAGTCGCAAAATCAATCGTAAACATGGGATCGAATGCCCCCGGAAGGAATCGATTGGTTAGTTCGATGGCCATCCGTGCGAGTTTAGGATCGTTGGCTAAGAGGTACTCGCGGAACAATATAAGGAGTGTAGAGAAGATGAAAGCAACTGCAGTTCCGAGCCACAGCAAGTATACAAATCGTCGAATTGGTTTTGCAGGAAGCATGGCACCACTTTGTTTGGCTAAATTGCATTGGAAAGAATGAAGAAAAGCTGCGGCTATGAGTCAACAGGATCGTCACTGCATGAAACGGAGACGCTTGTTTGAGCATTGATCGAGCTCACGTAGCGGAAGTCTTCAGCACCAGGCAGCACCGGGCCAACTATGCGTATGAAAGAAGGCTGGCATTCCATTTCCAGCCATGTCGTTATGTCACCAGGGTCACAATGGGCGACTCATTGAAACTCGGGCAACGTCGGGCGTGTGACGATGTCACACTCGACGACGTAGTCTCGCATTCCGCTCTTGGCGAGCGTTTGCTGCCAGCGTGGCAAGAGCTGTTGATGCACGTAGTACATTCCCACCGTGCCACCACTCTGGCCAAACTCCTTGAACTTGAGACTAATCTCCGCCTCTTGTTCGTCCGCGTCGTCGCTGGTATCAGCCATGTCCGAAAGAACGAACAAGGCTGGCTTTGCACCGTTACGAATAGCGCGGTGGCCGTCGAGGTACGAAAGCGTACTCGACAACCCTTCGAAGATCCGACTGCCATTAGGATCATTGCGAGCCAGGACAAAGTTTCTAAAGTCATCCGCCGACGCGAAATCTTTTCGCAGTTGCATTGGAGGCCCTTCCCACAGAAGCGGGTCATCCGTCGCCGACAATTGTGTGATGACCAAACGACCTTCGTCGCTTGGACGCTCACGCATATACCGGTCGATGACATCCATGGTAAAGCGATATGCCTCACCATCGTTCGCCATCTTGTCGATGAAGGAACCGCTGAAATCGACAGCAATCGCCAAAACATATTCCGCCTCGGGGGCTTCAAATGTTGTTTGTTCCGTCTGTCGACGGGCCTCGCATCCCGTAAACAGACCAAAGAAAAGCACGACCGCAATTGTGTGCTTCATGAAAGTTCTAGACATCATCAGAGTAAAGCTCCTTCGCTAGCTTGACTTGCATCTTTAAATCGATGCAAAGGATAGAAACCGCGATCAGCACGCCAACGTAGGCGGCCGTCGCTAAAAGTGCGGGCAACGAGAACATTGAGTCCCCCCAACCCGAGATGCACATCGCGATATAGAACAATGCCGCATCAGCACCCAGGATCACGAGTGCCAGAATGCGAAAAGTCCAGGCCCGTCGCTCACGCATTCGAACGCTCTTGCCCGCAAACACTGCGTCATCGTCGTAGAGCCAAAGGAGGAGCAGTTTCTCCCAAAGCCACCAGACAAATACCAGTAAAAACAGTGAAAGCACGATCGCTAGATCAAGCTTGTAGGTGGCTTCGAAGTCATTTAAGAATGACAACCCCGGCAGCTTGCTTAAACGCTGACCAAGAAACGGGACCATGTAGGCAAGACCCTCGCGGATCGCAGAGATGTAGATAATGCCCAGGCCGATTTTCGTGACCAAGGACACTATCCAATACTTAACTGTGGCATAGACCCGACCCCAATTGATCGGTTTCACTTGCCTCTTGATTGGCTGTTCCCGCGAACGGATCCGGCCATTTCGTTCGGAGCTCGGCGGCTCCAGCACTCGAGTAGTCGACATTCGGCTTTCCTTTGTAAAGTGCAGACCGGTGGCCAGGCTCTTGACCGGAAACTTTTGACGGCAAAGAGAAGAACAATGATCTGCGGGGTTAAAGAGATGAGCGAACAGAACGCTCAGTGAGGCAAACTTCGGGGGGAGAAACGGCTAGTCGAACGAGTTCGGCTCAGCTATTTCATTAAGCGGTGACGTCGATGAATGAGAATCGACATTGGTGAGATCAAGAGCCTTTTCGAAGTCAGCAAGTGCTTTCGCATCTTCACCCAGGCGTTCGAAGAGATGCCCTCGACCGTTGTACGCCATCACGAGCGAAGGATCGAGACGAATAGCCTCGTTGTAATCATCCAACGACTTCTGACACCGTCCTGCGTTATGATGTAGCATCGCTCGACTCGCCAAAGCATACGCTTGCGAACGTCGATCCTCGTCTGGACCGGAACCGGCAGGAAGTGGATTGCTTAGGCGAATCAAGTCGACCGTGCATGCTTTCAGTGGCGACTCTCCTCAGGGTATTGTGAATATTCGAAGTAAGTGTTTCGCTTGGTTTCGTAAGACTAGTAATTCAGCGATTCGATCAGCGCTGCCGTGTGCAGTGACTGGCTTTTTGGTTAACGTCCTCTCACGCTCGGTCAGAATGTGACGCAGAATTGCTGGCAGCTAACGATGTCTTCACCGCCGAACTGCTCGAATTAAAGCCCTCTCGTCTTCAGTTGACGATGGTTAAATGCGACGCAAGAATTGTTTTCGAGTTTTTGGGTCGGAAAACGACTCGTGGTTGGTGAAGTGAGTCGAAAAACGACCCGCTCAGACCTTTAGCATTTTTCTGTTTGAATCTTCGCTGTTTGGAGAAGTTGTCGCGATGGACCCGGAGACGTTCCGACGAGTTGAGGCTCTCATCAAGGAGAAAGCGAGTTCAGACATAATCTCGCGAATTGGTCGAAACAAATTGATCAAGGTTATCGATACTCAGTTGGCAAAGAACCGACGAGATCAAGTTACGCCGTCCGGGATCAAAGAGCTCTCCGAATGGCTTGGGCTCAGCAGGAAGCACGTAAAGGCCACGACAAATCACAAAAAGCACGCCTACCTACGTTTTGCCATTGCACTTCGTGTTGAAGTACACGAGTTGTACCCGACAAGGATGACTTGGTTATGCAACCTGCTCAAAAGAGATGACCCATCGCTTGATGACGACACTATCGAGCGAATTGCAAGTTCGTATATTGAGGCTCGAAACAGGGATGATTGACGATCTTTCCGATGAAGAAGCAGACGCAATTCTTGAACGCTGGCGTTCCGAATTCAGCGATGCACGGGAATTCGATCAGTTGCTACAACTGATCGAAGAAGATAATGCTGCTTATATGACAAGGCTCAGCTTTTTCTATCGCCTTGGCAGAATCACTGGCTTTCCAATCGGCATTGCCTGTGCTTATGCCCTGGTGAAATACGAAGAAACTTTTTTTCCGCAGTCAGAGCCTTATAACATGATATTTACCTTTATTGCTTTTATAAGTTTTTCGGTGAGCGTCTGGTGGGCTGTGGGGCAGTTAAGAAAGGTTGGAGACGATCTTAGAAAGGAAGCTGGAATTGACGAACCGTGAAAAGTGGACTTCAATTTCCCTTCTTGTCAATAGCTTTCGCCTAGCTAATTTGGCAGACTAAGACTATCTGGGATAAAGGACGTTATCAGATGCATTTAGAAAATCACTTCCCCTCAAAGAAATGGAATTCCCCAAGAGCGATCAAGACATCGGATTCACTTCGCGTCAAGTGACGCACTCGATCACCGAAGCGGCGACCGTGCCGGCACTGATTGAGAATGCAGGCGACGACACAAAACGAAGATATGTCGAGTTCTTTGCCGCCTCAGTTCGCAACAAGAATACGCGGCGGGCATACCTCCGTGCCATCGATCGGTTTTGCAGTTGGATGGAAGGTCGTGGTATTACACGGCTGGCTGATATTGAACCGACCATGATCGCCTTCTATATCGAGGAAATGCAGGATGGGTACAGCAAGGCATCGGTCAAACAGAACCTCGCAGCGATTCGCATGATGTTCGACTACTTTGTGACCGGCGGATTGATGCGGCACAATCCATCGCTGTCGGTCAAAGGGCCAAAGCTCACCATCGTCAAAGGAAAGACACCCGCTCTTCAACCTATCGATGCGAGGCTTCTTCTTGACTCGATCTCTACCGACACGGTCGGTGGCCTTCGCGACAAGGCTCTGATTTCGCTGATGCTGTTCACATTCGCCCGCATCGGAGCTGCGGTAGCGATGAACGTCGAAGACGTTTACCAGAACGGTCGCCGTTACTGGGTTCGCCTCAAAGAAAAAGGAGGAAGAGAGCACACACTTCCCCTAAACCATCACGCCGAAGAGGCCATGATCGCTTATTTGGACGGTGCAAACCTATGGGGCCAAAACGGCACTCCCCTGTTCCGCTCGCTTGATCGCAAGCGAAACCTATCCGAAAACCGCATGGCCGCCGAGTACTCCCGCTGGATGATTAAACGCCGTGCTCGAAAAGCCGGTCTGGGCGACCAATTTAATAATCATTCATGCCGCGCCTCAGGCATCACCGCTTACATGATGGCCGGTGGCACGCTAGAAAAGGCACAGCAAATGGCCGCCCACGCATCGTCCAAAACAACGAATCTATACAATCGAAGCAGCGATGCAGTGACACTGGATGAGGTTGAACGGATACTCATCTGAAAACAGTTCAACTTCGCAAAAACTGAACCATGATTAGCACTAGCGACGACGATGCTGCGTCCTAGCAAAGATTCTTTTGCTCAAGTTTTACGGCATCGACGATACTCTTGAGTTCAGCAACGTCATTCAGAACATCAGCGGGTGCTGGGACACTGAAACCACGCGACGGTGATCGATGGTGAGCGTCAGTAATATCACAGCACTTGCTGAACAGGTTCTTAATTCGCGTGCAGTGGTCGCTTGTGACAGCGACGGTTTTCGGTAGTTCTTTCAAATTGATGTAGTCACGGTGCCGAACAACCACTCGACAAAAAATCTGTTCTTCAACAACTTTTTCGATTGTTGCCCTCAGTCGGCCATAAACGCCTTCTATCTTCGCTTTGTACGGCTCGTCTTCGTGATTTTCGTAGAGCGTGCGAGCGGTCCGAATATCTTTTTCAAGCGTATCTAAACGTGATGCTACGCTTCTCGCGTCCCAAGGCAATCCTTCATCAACTATCCCAGCAGTTGCCCGACGCGCCTCTAGTTGCTGAATCTGAACGGGCAGGCTGCGTTCACTTGCACCGTCGAGCAAATCATGGAGAAACACGAGGTCGTGGGTAAAAACGATCACCTGCCGGTCAGCCGATTCTTCCACTAGCCGGTGTGCAAAACAGCCACGCCAATGATGGTCCAGCGACGTTACCGGATCGTCAAATACGACTGTGGACTTGGTCGGTTCAGTTGCCAGCTCTGACAGAAATCCAGCCAGAGCAATGCAACGATGCTCACCTTCCGAAACGATGGTTCCAATCTGAGCGTTGCTGGCCCCGACTAGCTGCACACGATAGAAAGTACGACCGTGCTTTCCCTCTGCGGCCACAAGTTCCACATTCAGCCGACGCACTCCCTGCTGCATCTTTCTGATTTCATCTGCGAACGCATTGCGAAGCTGATCAGTCACATAGGATTTCGCCAGTTCCTTGCTCTTCCCTGTGATCGCGTTCGTTTTAGTTTCCTTTATTCGCTTTTTTTAATTTACTGATGTCGTCGAGCCGCGATACATGCTCCTTTACGTCGCCCAAAACGGTCGCCAGCCACTCACGAGCTTTGAGTTCTGCAAGTTCGTCCGAAAGTTTTTTTTGCTCCGTTGTGTCTGCTGATTTGTCGATGTCTGCCGCACGCAAGCCGAGAGTCTTGATGAGGGTTCCTAGTTGGTCGCCTATTCCGTTTATCGTTCCTGGAATATCGAATGACCAGACGCCTGATTCGGAGGCCTGCTTGACAGCGCGCAATCGTCGCAGCATCGTTGCAAGTTGATTCCGAACCGACAGAGCCACAGCAGCGTCAACCGACTCTAAGTCTTTCATTTGTTCACGTAGGCCCTCGCCCTGAAGATCCAGCCGTTGCAATGCACTGATGGCAGTTTTCAGAGCAGCCGCCGCTTTGGTTGATTGCTGGGCACTCTCATCACGTACAAACTTCTCGAAACGCTGCAGGCGATCCTTTGCATCATCGGCAAGCGGCTGTTGACACAAAACGCAGACAGCATCCTCAGTATCGGTGACTGGAAATTCGGCGTCTGGAACTGCGAGCGTTGAGAATCGACGAGCCGCATCCCATAGCTCACGCCAAACGGGTTCACCGATACCACTCAGCGGATCATCATTGAAGTCCATTGCTGCAGCGACTTGAGCCGCTTTTGCTTTTGCGGACGCATCTTTGGCAAGCGTTTTAATGGCTGCTATCGCTTCATTAGATAACGCCTTCTCCGCTGTCACGAGTGATCGCTCGAGGGTGGTAATTCGGCCAGCCTGAACGCGCAGTTCTTTTGCCGCCTTCTGCGGGTCGGAAGCTAATTGAACGGAAATCTCTTTCAATCGCTTCGATTCCGCATCGTTCAGAGTCGCCAGACTGTCAAGGTCTTCCAGATTCGCTGAAGCCTTTAGGCCGGTCAGCTTCTTGCCTACCTTTGTTTCGCCGGTCGCAAAGTTGTTCCGCAGAAAAGGTGGCGTTTCGCTTTCGAGAGCCTTCTTTTCAGTATCGATTCTTGCTTGAATCGATTTGCACAGATCGCCAAGAGTGGGAAGGATCTCCATGCCGAACGGCGTGAAAGCAACGTCGTTCTTATCGCGTACGTGTACCGATGCACAATCCGAATCGAAGAAGCTGATTGATCCAAGGCCGTCTGGTGAACGTTGTCCATCGATCCACTGTCCCGGTGATTGCTCGGCATCGTCTACAGCGTGCGTAATCACTGCACTAGCTGGGGCCGTCGTTGCATTCCCAAGAACATTGGGCAAAATTGGTTCGCCTTTGCTGCGCGCTCGGCAGGCACGCCGCAGAATTCGCCCATAGCCACTTTTACCCGAACCGTTGTTGCCAAACACGACGGTCAGACCGGTTGGAGCAAAAGGCAGCGTCTGGCTGGAATCCAATGCGTTGACGTTCTCGGCTTCCGAGATTGAACTCAATGTAATCTTTCGACCGGCCTGGTGACGTGAAGGAATATGCTCAGCTGCCAGAAAATTCAGCTCCGGTGCAGCTTCCTCACTCAACCCATGGGCCTCACGACAGGCCGCAGTCAATTCATCAATGTCCGTATTCTCGAAAACTCCCTTTTCGATAATCCGGCGCAACGCATCTCGTTGCCAATGTGGTTGGTCCAACGACCAAGCGAGAATGTCATCGTGAACGGTCATGGATTGTTGGGATGGGGAGATAGTGGTTCTTGCCATTACTGACACACCTTTGTTGTCTAATTGAATTCTAGGATCTTTCTGTCTGGGACTTGACTGCCGACACAGACTTGAGGTTCACCTAAAAACTTTCGTCTAGTTTTCATAACCCAAATTATCTTCGGTAACAGGCTCTTCACTGGTAATCAAACGCTTGCCCATGGCGGAGATAATCTGTGCTAGCAAGAATTTGCGTCGGGCTTCGGGAAATAGCCTGCTACGAGCCAAACGGCCAAGCTTTGTTTCACCCAAAAACGCGAACCGCAATCTTGCTACCGTCATTCCTTACTAGACCAGTGAATTCGTCGGACTTTATCGACGGAGGAATCTTCGTGGACCCGAGGCGACGATACGCTTGGCTAAAAACTGTCGCTTCGGAGCCCACATCACGCTTAACTCGAACTCTCACTCTGTCTCGTGGCGGCTTTTTGGAGTCCCATGTCACAGCCATCTTCACCACAATATTGCTAAGTACCCGAACGTCGTGATGGTTGAATTGTTGCGAAAAACGCTTCCACTCGGCCTGGTGATCGTTACTTGACCATTCAAGTTCCCCCAACGCACCGGAACTGTACTGGCCAAACCATTCACGTAGTTCGTCGAAAGTTGAGAGCTCCATTCCGATCATTGTGGGCATCAATGTAGCCATGGTTCGTGACTGCAAGCCAGCTTGCATGAAGAACGCCGATGTTTGTGTGGGTACTCCAAACGTCAAACACTGAGCCACCAAAGCTCCTGGAGCATCATTTTTGCTTTCACTGAGAAACTCCAGATGGCTACGTGCTGTTTCGATGCCCCAAACCAAGCGATAGACAACGTCTTGTTGGATAAAGTGAATCCCCGTGTTGTCGGCGAACTCACCAAGAGCAGTCCCCTTCACCCAGTGCTTAAGTAATGTCTCCCAATTGTCCTCTTGTTTTTCTGGTTCAAAAGGATGAATGCCGAAAAGAATTTTCGCGACAAAATTGATGTGATTCACTGCTGTGTCAATCTCATTCGTGCCTAGCAACGATTCAGCAGCGGCAAGATTGGATTGTAGGTCGTCCAAGTACTGGGAAATTTCCGTTCCGGCTTTGTAGCCAATTCCTGCAGAAAAGAATGCTCTTCGCGATGCAAGGTTAGTGTTTGACCATAGCCACGTGGCACGTCCACGAATTACGTCACCGTGTAGCTCTCGAAGTTCTGTTGGCTCCTTAGCCAAGCGGCGTTGCCAAAATGAACTTTGCAAACATTGATCCAGGTAATCAGCGAGTGACTCCGTGGGCAAATCCAGCACGTCAATGACCCCAAGAATCGCTGTGTCCAACTCATTTAATGCGACGTCGAGCCACTTTTCCCATTCGTCCTCACGAGCCTCCACTTCCCATGTACTTTCTTGGTTCAGGACGTACTCGCGAACTGACTGAGGATCGCCCCCGAGTCTCGATTGCAAAACGTCAATGATGTGCCCAACGAGTAGTCGCACTCCGCTTTCGAGTAGCCTGCTTTTCGCCTTGCTGATAAGAGCTCGGAAGTCTCTTTGGCTCCGCGAATTCTTTCTTACGTCTTGATCAAAAAGTGGCAACACGTAAAGTCCGTCCAAATCGACGAACGCCCGTCCGACGCGTCCAACGACGTTCGCGAAATCCTTTGCATCAATAGGATCTCGGCCCATTTTATAGATTGACTTGAAAAGCAATACGCTGAAATTCAAGTCGACTCCCTGTGCCAGCGTCGGCGAGCAAATGACGACTCGCAACACACCTTGTCGCAATAGTGCCTCGATTTCAGCGAGAAACTGCCTTGGCAGTGCTCCGTGATGAACGGCGATGCCTAGCTTTAGGCTAGAAACTGCAATGTGATTCGCCCCCAACCATTCCGTTCCAATCCGAACAGCGTCTGCAATTGTGTCAACGAATCGAGCCCCTGCGTCATAGGCAAAGAAGGCCTGCCGATGCGACTCGATGAATGCTTTTGCGGTCGATTCGACGTAACGACGCTGAGGACAATACAGGAGTACGTTTTGGCCACGTGCCAAAAACGCACTCGTTGCACCAACAAGAAATTCGCCCGCGTCACGGGGGAACAAGACTCTCCGCTTACCGACTGTTGGTGTTTGTTGTTGCACAAATCGCGGAACGAACGGTTTTTCGTCGCCAACTTCAAGCTCTAATCGTCCCACCTCACCATTCCACATCAGCCGACCTGGACGCTGGCGTGTTGGCCGCCAAGCCGAGTGAATTGCAGTTCCTGGTTTATCGTCGCGAAGCCAGTTCGTGAAATCATCGAACGACTCGCCTGGTGAGAAAACGGCCGACAAGCAGACAAGGCGTCGTTGGCTGGAGTCGTCGCGACGGAGCAACCTTTGCACCAGCATCTCATACCGAATCTCTCTCTCGCTTAAACCGATCATGTGCCCTTCATCGAGTACGATAAGCCCAACATCGTCAATCGTGTCGGGTTCTTGCCGAATCGCGTAGTCAAGCTTCTCGGGCGTTGCAACCACGATCGCCGCTGACCTAAGTGTGTCGATGTCGGCGTTCGCGATTCCACTTGCGCCGTAGACCGAAGTGACACTGAATCCAAGTGGGCGAAATGTTCTTGCCAATCCGTGCTCAACCTGTGCCGACAGTGCACGCAGCGGAGTGACGTAGACAACACGGAGGCCGTCTGCAAGGCATCTCAAAATACAGAGTTCTGCGATTCGCGTTTTTCCTGCACTGGTTGGCAACGCAATCACTAGATCATCTTCAGTATCGACAACGCGACCGGCTGCTTGAAGCTGCGATGGCCAAAGGTCAACTTCAGCGACTGAACGCGAAGCCAGTAGATCGATCATCTTGCGGCGAAGTCGTGGCCACTCAGGAGATCCACCGCCGACAGGAAGTCGATTATGAAGCGAGTTGTCCCAAAGATCGTCAAGCAAGTGTCTTGCGACAGTGAAAGACCACCAAAGTGGAACATGGTTGGATTCTGCTGACGCTTTGGAGCCGTCGCGAAGGAATCCCATCGCACGCTCGTGATACGTCGCTCGCCCAGTGAGCAGTGCGAACTCGAACGAAGCAATCGCCTTAAGAAACAGGCGAGTTAAAGCAATGGCGAGTAGATCACCAGCCCCAAAGTCATCGTCAGTTTCAAGACGACGCTGCACGCTCGCATCATCATTTTCTCGATTGTTCATCCACTGAAAGACAGTGTCTCGAACGCCATTCAAATCACGACGCATTAACTGAACAAGACATCGCTCGTAACTAGCCAAGTTTAAAGTTTCCAGTTCGCCCGAAAACAAACTGTATGCGCGAGCAGCATATCCGCCGATATGAAAGGCTCCTGCAGCCATCACAAGATAGAATCCGCGATTGGTGCTTGAGGTCGCCTCACGTCTAGCCGCAGATTCGAGCGACTCTGCCGCTGCAGAAAGGCCCCGCCTAACAACGTCGGGGAACTGGCCAACGTCTCGAAGTCGAAGTGACTGTGCAAGCAACTGAAATCCGTGGTCGAGCAGATCTGTCGTCAAGGACGGCGCAAATGACGGTGCGTCGGACGGCAATTCACCGTCTTGCCAGATCAACCCACGAGCAAGGCCTCGGGCCAATAGCTGCTCCCGAAACCCCGGCTGGACCAGAGTTTCGATTTGCCGTGCAAGGTCATTTGGATCTTCTGCCATAATTTCGGTCGAATACGTCCGCTATGAACTCTTGGTGGTCCTCAATGACGCATCCAACAATATCACGCTTGTAGGGGTGAGATGAATCAACGATTGCTTTGGACAGGAAATTTAATGGAGCGTTACCAGAGAGTGTGAACAGGAGGTGCCGAACCTTGGATGGTGGCATTAACCGTTGCTGCAGCTTCTCGAAGGCCTCGGCTTCATCGTCTCGACCAAGTTCGCGTAAACGCGACGAGATAAACGCAAGCGAACTTGGATTCGGTCGTCCTCCATCTCCATCAAGCCCCTCAAGTGCCTCGGTGACAGTAACATTATTGAGGGACAAACGGCTCTTCGATTCCGCTTTCAGGATTTTGGATCCTCGCGTCAATCGCTGAATCGCAAGCACATCATTGCCACGCAGAGTCGTGTTTCGATCGTCTTTCCATCGTAGTTTCTTGATGGGGACCGAATACTCGGTGTATTGATCGATGTACTCACTCGTCATCAACTCGCCAAAATCACCGGATCGCACTTTCTTTTTCGTTGGTAGTTTGTTCCTGACATACGCTAGCGATTTTCGGTATCCGCCGATGCGATGAATGATATCGAGGTCCGCGAAATGATCCTTTACGACCAAGTCGAGCGTCTTCTCAATTGCCTTCCTTGCGGCGGGCTGTTCCGTCAAAACAACAAGCTCGGCGCAGTCGTCAAGCGGCTGGCTAACGTTCATCCATTTCTTTAGAAACGCGGTCATCGGTAGCAGCTTAGGAGTAACAAATACAAATGTGGATTGAAATCAAGACTTTGAAAGGTTCCTGGTACTCAAATCAATCGGTCATGTCGCCACAATACGCTCACACTATTGACGCGTCCAGAATTTAAGGCGAATACCATTCGATGCTCGTTATCGCGGCTTTTTCTTTTTGCTGTTTTTTCGTAGGCCCGCGTCTTCCGCGAGCTTTTGAAGCTTCGCGGTTTCACAACTTGCGAGAAATCTGAATACCTCGGGTTGCTCCATGATCTTTGTCGCAATGGACTCAGGGATTCGTTTTGCCAGCAGCATCAATTCGTCTGGGTCCGCGTCCAGTTCCTTGGCTAGGCGTTGAATCAGTGCTGTAGACGGATAGTCGCCAAAATCCAACTTGCCGCGTTCAACTTTGCTCAGGTAGGTGAAACCAACATCAACAAGCGGCCCAAGTTCGCGAAGCGAATAGCCTTTCGATTTTCGCAGCTCTCGAATGCGTTCGCCGAATGCGGTCATGTTTCTCCCTGCTTGCTAGCCCCTGGCCAAGATCTTACGATTGTTGCAGGTTTTAGGCAACGCACCCATGCGTTTGGCCGAGTAGCAATATTTGAATCGCAACAGGAAGTGGCTCACACGTGACCGAAGAGCAGAAACGAATTCTCGAACGGCAACTCTGGGCTATCGCCGATACGCTTCGCGGCAAGATGAATGCCGATGAGTTTCGCGACTACATCTTGGGGTTTATCTTTTACAAATATCTGTCCGAGAAAATGCACATCTACGCCAATGAAATTTTGGCGGAAGACGGCATCGACTATTTGGACATCAACGAAGAGTCTGAGGACGGCAAGGCGTATCTCGAAGCGGTACAGCATGAATCAGTTGAGCAACTGGGGTTCTTTCTGAAGCCGTCGGAGTTGTTTAGCCAAATAGCCAAGCGGGGAAACACGCCGCTAGAAGATGGTGGCAGCACTTTCATCCTTGGCGATCTGGCAAAGATCCTCGACAACATCGAACGCAGCACGATGGGGACCGAGAGTGAAGACGACTTTGACAAGTTGTTTGAAGACCTCGACTTAGCTTCTACCAAATTAGGAAGAACCGAAAAGCAGAAGAACGAACTGATTGCAAAAGTTCTTGCGCATTTGGACGAGATTGATTTCGAGCTAGCAGACAGTGAATCCGACGTACTGGGCGACGCTTATGAATACCTGATTGGCAAGTTTGCGAGCGGTGCAGGCAAAAAGGCGGGCGAGTTCTATACGCCGCAGGAAGTTTCCACCGTGCTGGCGAGGTTGGTCACGACCGGCAAGAAGCGGCTCAAGACGGTTTACGATCCAACATGCGGTTCAGGTTCGTTGTTGCTGCGAGTTGCTCGTGAAGTGGAGGAAGTTGGGGCGTTTTATGGCCAGGAATTAAACCGCACGACCTACAACTTGGCTCGGATGAACATGATCCTGCACGACGTTCATTACCGTCGGTTTGATCTAAAGCAAGAAGACACGCTGGAGCATCCTCAACACAGCGAGTTGCGATTTGAGGCACTCGTTGCCAATCCGCCATTCTCAGCCAAATGGAGTGCCCGCGAATTATTCAAGGGCGATGATCGGTTTAGCCAATACGGGGTTTTAGCGCCGAAGACGAAAGCCGATTTCGCTTTTGTTCAGCACATGATTCATCACCTGGATGAGAACGGACAGATGGCGGTCGTATTGCCACACGGAGTGCTGTTCCGGGGAGCTGCCGAAGGCCATATTCGCAAGTACTTGATTGAAGAACTCAACATGTTGGATGCGGTTATCGGGCTTCCGCCGAACCTGTTCTACGGCACCGGAATTCCCACCTGCATTTTGGTAGTGAAGAAGTGTCGCGAAAATCCGGGCGACATCATTTTTATCGACGCTAGCGGGAGCGACAACTTCGAGAAGACAAAGAACCAGAATACCCTTCGGCCGAAAGACATCGACAGGATAATCGACACGTATCGGCAACGGAAAACAGAAGACAAATATTCTTACGTCGCGGAACTCGACGAAATCAAAGAGAACGAGTTTAACCTCAACATTCCGCGATACGTAGACACGTTTGAACCCGAACCACTCGTTGACTTGGAGGCTGTTGCAAAGGATCTCGAGCTATTGGAATCCTCGATGAAAGCAACCGACCAAGCGATTGCGAATTTCTGCAAAGAACTTGGTGTCGTATCGCCAGTGGGAACGAGTGAATGACCGCCAAGAATACGTCTCCTAGCCCACCGATTCGATTTCCGGAGTTTAAAGACGACTGGACAGAGAAAAAAGGAAGCGAGTATTTCGCGAGCAGTCGCACGAAGGGCACTGCAGGACTGCCCATCTATTCAGTGACTCAAAACGATGGGTTGGTTCGACGCGATAGCCTTGACCGTCAAATCGGAGTTGACGCGGGATTCGAGCAAAACCTTCGTGCAGAAAAAGATGACCTTGTCTACAACATGATGCGAATGTGGCAGGGCGCAGTTGGTCTGGCGAGCGAGTCGTGCATGGTCAGTCCTGCTTACGTCGTGCTTCGGCCTCGAAAGACTGCGGATTCAAAGTTCTTTTTGCATATGTTCAATCGCAAAAGAACACTCTACTGGCTCTGGGCGTTCTCATATGGATTAACCAATGATCGCCTTCGACTTTACTACAAAGACTTTGCGCAGATTCCGTTCGCTGCACCTGATATCGACGAGCAGGAGAAGATAGCAGCCTTTTTGGGTTCTGTTGATTAAAAGATTGCACATCTTGAGACGAAGCGATCGTTGCTCATGCAGTACAAAAAGGGCGTGATGCAACAGATTTTTTCCAAGCAACTCCGTTTGAAAGATGATGACGGAAACGACTTTCCCGATTGGGAAGAGACAACACTTGGTGAAGTGTCCGAACCACCGAAATACGGCATGAATGCGGCTGCAGCAACTTTCGATGGCGTCAACAAGTATGTGCGAATCACTGACATCGACGAAGCGACTGGAGAGTACAAGCAAGACAAATGGGTATCACCTGCAGGGGGAGGTGATTCAAACTGCCGCCTTCAGATTGGAGATATTGTTGTAGCTCGAACCGGTGCAAGTGTCGGAAAAACATACCTCTACAATCCAAATGACGGGGCTGTTTATTTCGCGGGCTTTCTAATTCGGTTTCGTATTTTGTCTGCGAATGCAGCGTTCATCAATTATCAATTCGATCTGCAGCGATACAGAAATTGGGTTGTTGTGATGTCAGCGCGATCAGGGCAACCTGGAATCAATGCAGAGGAATATTGTTCTCTTCCTATTTATTTGCCCTCCACTCGAGAGCAGGACAGGATAACTCGTTGCCTGCAGCTTTTGATGACAAGATTCGCGAAGTTGCACTGCGAATAACGTTATTGGAGGAATTCAAGAACGGCTTGCTTCAACAGATGTTTGTTTGAGAACTGCAATGGATACAGTCAAAGAGATCATCGAACACCAAATTGGGCGATTTCCGGAATTCGCTTACTATCTCCCATTAATTGAGAAGGCAAAGGCTGATCTCGTTGAGCATCCCGACATCTGCATCGAAACGTGCAAGTCGCTTTTAGAAGGTATTTCAAAGTCGATCATCGAAAAACTTCCCAATCCTCACGCCCGACCTGACCTAGACAAACTTGAAGTTGGGCCTTTGGTTAAGCTCGCGGTCACACAGCTCAAGGTAAACAATGACATTGTCGAGGACGACTTCTTAAAGCGGTGCTCCTCACTTGCATATGCGATGGGAGCCCTCAGAAACGCGCGAGGCGACATCTCGCACGGGAAAGGGGCTCCGAAGCTTCATCAAAGCGATGACAAGTTGTCATCGCTCTCCCTGAAAATGACGGCTAGCGTCTTGTTCTACATGCTGGACGCGTTCTTTTCGATTCCTGATCCTGAAGTTGCACCCGTCGGCGAAGAACGCATTGAGTACGAAGATAACCCAGACTTCAATCAGTCGCTCGACGACGAGAATCCGCTAGACGGGCGAGTCTTGTACAGTCGTGCGTTGTACGACCAATACTACGAAGACTACACGATTCAACTAAGCGACTACCAATACGAACAAGAGCTTCAAGGCGAACTTGAAGAATGATCCTCAAGATCAGTTTTTCTACCTGAGAATCCCTATGCCAGCACTAGACTTCAAAGAAATCGCCCAAGCGAATAAAGCTGATGGGGACCAAGACCAGTTTGAGTTCTTTGCTCGTGATTTCTTAAAGCACTTGGGATACGAGATTATCATTGAACCTAGTCGCGGCCCCGACGACGGTCGCGACCTCGTAGTCGAGGAAACTCGTACCGGTGTCGGAGGGAAGACACAAGTTCGCTGGCTGGTGAGTTGTAAGCACAATGCACATTCAAAGAATCAGGCAGCGGTCGGCGTTGATGATGAAGTCGATATTGAGGGACGAGTCAGGCAGCACCAGTGCCAAGGATTCATTGCGTTCTACTCGACTCTGCCCAGTTCTGGCTTGATGCGAAAGCTGGAGTCGCTCGAATGCGAACTGCAGGTCTTTGACCGCGAGAAGATCGAGAGCAGCCTGCTAGGTGACGAGAACGGTGGCTTGACGCTGGTTGAACGCTACTTCCCACTCTCTGCTGCGGAATGGCGGGAACGCAAACTTCGCAAGCGGGCTCAGGACTCTCAGCAGGAATTTTGTTTTTTCCTTCCGAACCAAACGATGAATTCGTTCGACCAAGGCGAATTCAAACAGCAACTGGCGGATCTGGTTGGAGCAACTGCTGATCAAGTGCATGTGGCTGGTCTGGAAGATGGATCTGTACGAGTGACGATCGAAGCCCCGTTGTGGCTCGGTGCGGTGCTGGTTCGTCCAACACAAAATGCTGCGTTGCAATCCATGGGAATCAAAACCTGGACTACGACTGCAACCGAGTCTGCTTTCACTCCGATGGAACGCCCAACTGACCATCGATTGGAAGACACCACCGACGCTCCGATACAGTCAGAGGCTCAATTGGAAGAGAGCCTAATTGAAAGACTTGGTGGCCTTGGATATACGCGTGTGGCCATTCCCGATGAAGCCGCACTTCTTGCTAATCTGAAAAAGCAATTGGAGAAGCACAACGACGCTGTCTTCTCAGATGAGGAATTTGCCAAAGTCTTGAATCACTTGGACAAAGGCAACGTATTTGAACGAGCAAAGATTCTTCGAGACCGCTTCAACCTGACACGCGATGACGGGAGTTCGTTCTATGTTGAGTTTCTCAACGTCGATCGATGGTGCCAGAACGAATATCAGGTCGCCAACCAAATCACGATGGACGGGTCTTACAAAAACCGTTACGACGTAACGCTGCTTGTGAATGGCCTGCCGCTGGTGCAAATCGAACTGAAACGCCGAGGCCTGGAGCTTAAAGAAGCTTTCAACCAAATCAATCGCTACCAGAGACACAGTTTCTGGGCGAACACGGCGTTGTTCAACTATGTTCAGATATTCGTGATCTCGAATGGTGTGAACACCAAGTACTACGCCAATAACCGAAACCAGCACTTCAAACAGACGTTCTACTGGGCACGCGAAGACAACGACCTAATTACGCAACTCGATCAGTTCGCCGACACGTTTCTGGAAAAGTGTCATGTCTCGAAAATGATCTGTAGGTACATCGTGCTTCAAGAGACGGACAAGGTCTTGATGATATTGCGTCCGTACCAGTACTACGCGGTCGAGAAGATGATTCGCCAAGTCAAGACGCATAGCGGCAACGGATACATTTGGCACACAACTGGGTCAGGGAAAACGCTCACGAGTTTTAAAGCCTCCCAAATTCTGCAGGACTTGCCCGATGTCGACAAAGTCGTCTTTGTCGTCGACCGCGCAGATTTGGATTACCAGACCACCGTTGAATTCAACGCTTTCAGCAAAGGAAGCGTTGATGGCACAGACAACACCAAGTCATTGGTAAAGCAGTTGACCGATAGCACATCGTTGATCGTTACAACGATTCAAAAGCTGAACAACGCCATCAATCCGAAGAGCAGGCACTTGGCCAAGATGCAGGCCATTGCCGACAAACGAATCATCTTCATTTTCGACGAATGCCATCGCTCTCAATTCGGCGAAACGCACAAACGCATTACGCAGTTCTTTCAAAACTTCCAAATGTTTGGTTTTACGGGGACGCCGATCTTTGCGGACAATGCGTCCAAGAACGAATTGGGAAAGCGAACCACCAAGGACTTGTTCGGCGAGTGCTTACACAAGTACGTCATCACAAACGCCATCAAAGACGAAAATGTCCTGAAGTTTTCAGTCGAGTATTGGGGCCGCCTTAGACGCAAAGATGGAAGTTTGATTGATGAGAAAGTCGCTTCCATCAACACGAAGGAGTTCTTTGAAGATGAGGACCGAATCGAGAAGATTGTTGACTGGATAATCGAAAACCACGATCGCAAGACGCATCACAAAGCGTTCACGGCTATTCTGGCAGTCGGCAGCGTCGACGCTCTGATCACTTACTACGAAAAATTTAGGGAGAAAAAAGAAGCAGGAGAGCACAAACTAAGAGTCGTTACGGTGTTCTCCTTCACTGACAATGAAGAGGATGCCGACGCGGACGGTTTGATCGGTGAGCCCGACTTCGACATACGCACCGACGACACTGACCCGAAGAAGCGACACACGCGTGAACGGCTAGACGAGTTCATCGCGGATTACAATGCCTTGTTTGGCACTGCCTATTCGACACGCGACAACACGTTTTACAGCTATTACAAGGACATCGGAAAACGTATCAAAGATCGCGAACGCAAGAAGTTCAAGCAAAAAGATCGCGTCGACATTCTTCTTGTTGTGAACATGTTCCTAACCGGTTTCGATGCAAAAAAAGTCAACACGTTGTACGTGGACAAGAATCTGAAGTATCACGGACTGATTCAGGCGTACTCCCGAACCAATCGAATTCTCGACAGCCTCAAGTCTCAGGGGAATGTTGTTTGCTTTCGCAATCTCAAAGTGAATACAGACAAGGCGATTGGTCTTTTTTCAAATAAGCAAGCAAGCGAAACGATTCTGATTGAACCCTACGAAGACTACGTCAAGGCGTTCAATGATGGTGTCAAAGTGCTGCTCGGGATCGCTCCTACCGTAGACAGTGTCAATGATTTGCAGAGCGAAGATGACATACTTCGATTTGTTCAGGCGTTTAGAGATTTGATTCGGGCGATGAATGTCCTAAAGACATTCTCGCAGTTCACGTTTGCCGACCTCTACATGAAGGAACAGACGTTCGAGGACTACAAGAGTAAGTATCTCGACATTTTCGATCGCACCCGTGCTGAGCCCGAACAGGCTGCGTCGATCGTCAAGGATGTCGATTTTGAGCTAGAACTTATTCATAGAGATGAAATTAACGTCGCCTACATCCTGAAACTGCTGGCGGAGTTGCATGCAGCACAGAATAGCGATAGTGATGAGGAGCGAAAGAAGGTCGGTGACAAGAAGCGAGGCATCCTCGACCTGTTGGGAAGCGAAACTCAACTTCGCAGCAAGCGAGTATTGATTGAGCAGTTTATCAATCGGAACATGCCGCAATTAAAACCGGATGCCGATGTTGAGGATGCGTTCCGCGACTATTGGGACTCCGCCAGAACAGCGGAATTCGAGGAACTTTGCAAGTCTGAGGGTCTGGTCCCCGACGCGATCTTGAAGGTGCTGGATCAGTATCATTTCACTGGCCGAATGCCACTTCGCGACGACATCGTGGCAAGCATGACAGCCAAGCCGAAGATTCTCGAGCGAAAGAAGGTCACAGAGCGGATCATCGGTAAACTTCTGGACTTCATTCAGACGTTCGAGGACAGCATTGGCGAAGTCTAAGAGCCAACTGCGAAAACCACTGGATAGCTGGAAAAAGGCACCGCACTTCGGAAAGTGGATGCCTTGGTTTGGCGGGAGTGCGGAGACTCATGCCGGTTCGCTCGTCTCGATGAGACATTGTCGGTAGATGCAGTCGCAACTTGCGATTGCAATTGCACGCGATAGGTGTTCGTCTGGCTGCATGGTCAGTGCACCGCTGCACGAACCGATGGTTGGACGCGGTGGGAAACCGCCTCCATCGAGCCAGTTTTTGAGGGCTTCGGCATAGTCAAACGCTTCGGACCATTGTTTGGTCGCGTAAGCCATGAGCATACTGTCCCACGCTGTATTTGGGTCCATCATTCGTCTCCAAAGTGTTCAGCGAGGTATCGCTCGGTTGTAAACGGGATGTAGTACGTCACGCAGCCGTCGCCAAAGGCGTCAGGCTCTACGTCGTAGTTTTCACCACACTCGGCACACTTCACGGCCATCGAGCAATCATCAGCGTCGATGATTTCAAGCTGACCTTCACACTCATAGCAGCTGCCATCGTTCGGATCGACCAACATGGCATTCCTCAGCAAAGAAAGAACGAAACCGCCATAGGCGGTCGTCTGCCCAACGTGGACAGAAGCGGAAACAGAATGCCTGTAAAATCTCACGTGCGCAATCAAACGTTTAGAACAAGTCCAGTTGGGAATTTACTGAAGAACGCGTTTGTGCTTTGAACCAAGCAAGTCGGTTGCCGATGCCAAGTCCGCGAAGCGGATCTTCAAAACTGTACTTGTCGCGTCCGGCCAGAATGCGATCGTAAAAACCGCGTAGGTAGAGCTGACTGGCAAGCAGAACGACTCGTGGCTTATCGACTGCAACTTGGAAGCCTCTTGAGTTCCTGCCAAACTCGCAGTACTCCTTCCAATGCAAATGAAACTGGCTTTCGATTTGCTTGGCTCGCCATCGTTGCTCATCCGCTGGTAAGTCCGACATCGCCAGATCGTAGGGTTCGATGACTGTATTGGGTTCAATGACAAGATGCTTTGCCGACGCAATAAAATAGGCGTCTGTATTTTGCTCAGCCCAACGTCGTGATGCACGAAACAATGGTCCCGTGTAAAGCTCGCACGCCGGGGCGGCTCGATTGGCTTTCTCTTTTCCGCAGCCGATCAGGGCGATGGTTTGCTTGATAAGAAAAGCGGGAAGGTTCTATCGTTGCTCAAACGGTGAAGCCGTTGGATAAACTGCCATCAGCATGTTTCGCGAAATAGGAACGCTCGACACCTTCTGGTCGTGTGTTGCTTGGTGGCGTAAGTACCGACAAGTCTGGCATGTCGTCTGGGTAACTCATCAATGAAGCGAAGAGTTCAGGATCAGTCTTTTGGCAAATGTCGATAATCCGCATCCAAGTGAGACGCCATCGAACAAGGTTCGCCGAATTCAACCCCATCACCGAAATAACTCGGCGTGCTTCGTCGGTCAAACCGGAAAGTCTTCCATCGAGATGGACTCGGACAGCCGAACCCAAAAGGGCCTGAGTTGGATCTGGCACCTGCCGTTTTCCTTTGCGGAGATTACATGCATGACACGAATAGACGAGATTGTCATACTCTAAACTCGTCTCTGGCGAGCTAGCCACTGGCTCGAAATGGTCGAGGTCAAATTCACCCAGTCGTTTTCCCCACTGCTCGCGAACCAGACAGTACACACAGCGAAACGAAAACTCGTCACGCAACCATGGCCGGAAAGATTGGACATCCGAGTAACCACTCGGCCCGTGACGACGAACTAGCGGTCCGCCTGGATAGGTGAACGCAAGCGGCGGCACACTACGCATCCGGTTGAGAGAGTAACCGCTTGTGTAGCTTCAGAGCTTCTTCCATCGGCGGAGATGCTATTTCATCGAAGTGCCGCTCTGCCAACTTTTGCAAGCCCGCGAGCTCGGTAAGTTCAGGCACACTGATGGTGCCAGCAATTTCGCGATCAATCAATTCGCAGCGACGGTCGTCCTTGGCCTGCGTCCACTGAGCATCGTCTCCGTCCGTACCAACTTCCTCAGCCACAAACCGTGTCACAGCAAGCTGGATCAAATGCACAACGTCTTGCCCCGTCTCGCTGGCGCGAGCGGAAAGACATTGCTGAAGGTCGGCTGGAAGATCAATTTCGTACTTCATGCCCCTATTGTATCACAGGAAAGGGCGAATACACCAGCGATTACCGTGTTATCCATGCCCGCTGGAAGCGTGACCAAGAGGGTTTTCCCCACAAAGAAAGTGATTTTGGAGGGTTCCGAATCCGCCCGCGTTGGTTGGATGGAAGCGGAACAGGATGGCCCTCGTCTTCCGAAAGCAAATGATTTCGCTCTCGCTGACGAGCAATTTCAATTGATGCGTTTGACAGAGATCGGATCGTATTCTGCGAGCGAGGGTGGATGGAGTGCGGCCCGAACGTCTTGGTGATTTTTCGCGATCGGTAGGACTTCACGGCAAATTGGCTCCGAACGCCTATGGTGATCCCGCCTAGCGAAAAGAGCTGCTTATTCTGGACTTACAGATTGATACAATTAGACGTAATCTCACATGCACTCGATGATTCATACAAAGAAGGACTGATGAACGAAGTAGGGGAACAGCGATGGTGGACCAAAATTTTGTCCGACGCTTATTCTGTTGATCCTCTGGATTTTTGGGAACGCACAAAGTTGCTCTGTGGCATCGAAGCGGCGTGCGATGTCGAACACATTACTCGAGAACAAGCGGACTACGCGAGGAAGATCTTCCTTTCACGAGCCGGTGACAACGAGCCGCTCGACGAAGACCCGGCGACTGAAGAATACCATCACCGGATTTGGCAGACCATGCTGATTGATGCAAAGCATGTAGACAAAGACGACCCGTGGGAGAGAACCAAAATCTTTGTTGGAATGACACCTTTCAGCACGTTTGGTATCATCAGTCAAGAACAGTTTGTTTACATCCGGACACTTCTTTTCGGTGAAGCTTTTGGGGAATCGGATGACTGAGGATTTTGGTCGAGGTTCCTCGCGGCGCACTGCAAAGGCCCTCGAAGATCGAGAGCCTTTGGCCAATTGCCTATGCCCGATTCATGACCTGCGAAACCGGTTGCGGATCGAAGTGGAGGTCACGCTCGACCGGAAGACCGAGAGCACCCCGGCATTCTTCGATCTCGTCGAGTGCGAAGGTTCCGAATTCCTGTTCGAGACCGCGAACCAGACCGTAGGCGATTCGCGATTCAGGATCGTATTCGATGACCCACCAAGTCCAGTTGGCATCGGGGGTGAACCATTTGACTTGAACAATCGGATCGCGGTTTTCGGATGTTGCTCCGAGCGTGGGAAGCTTGGCCAAGATACCTTTGGTTAGAAGTGTGTGTGCCGGTGATTTGGTGCGTGGATGCTGCACGATGAAATGGGGAAGAAAACAAAATGCCGCGAGGGCACGCTTTGTCATGCACGATCGCGAGCGGTGTCACAAAGCAGAGCCGCAGGAAGCTTTTGACACGGCAGTGAGTGATTGTGTTTTCTGGTCGTGCCTCGGCGGCAATGGTTCCTTACCCAAGACCCAAGCAGCGTCTGCATCAAAAAACCTCATCGCTGTGCCGAAGAGTGTTTGGCTTCCCTACTTCAGCGCAGGCGGTGGATCCACTTGCGTGTATGCGTATGTTCCAGGGCAAGACATCACCTCGGATTCCTTCTGAATCGTCCCATCGTTGCTATAGACCGCCATCAATACGGGTGGATTACCGTGATAGGGCGGTTGTCCTGCAAGGGTGCCGGTTTCCATACCGTCGATCGACAAGACTTTTGCGACGACCGTACTCCAAGAATCTCGTCGCACGAAAAAGCCTGCTGAATCACCGTTATCTTGGTACATCTGGTAAATATTTCTGCTCATATGTCTTTGAAGTTGGATTCGTGTGGTACAGGAAGGCAAACTGCCTTCCGCGTGATTGGGGCACGGCATTGAATCAATCACAACGCATTTTAGCAATCAGGCGATACGTGCAACGATTCCGACAAGCGACAGACAGGTAGGAAGTCCATCGGAGTGTCAATTAGATTGACCATCACGACTCGTTCAGCGTCAATCATCGCCTGAAATAAGCCTGTGTTTTCGCCGTACGTTTTGAAGATAAACTCATCGGGCTTGAGTGAAATCTCGGGGAAGCAAACTGAAACGTCTGCGAACAGTTCGCCATTTTGCTCCAGGCAAACGTAGAGCTGATCGTTGTCGCAGTAGCGACCGGTAGCAATCTCGACTTGGTGTCGTCCGTGAAAATTTATCGTGAACATGTCAACGGGGGGAAAGATAGTGAGCGGCCTGTGTGGCCTCGGTGCGGAAAACGCATTGCGTGATTCCAGATCAAGGTGGAGCTGCTCGCAGACAACCTTGATCGGTTGGAATCGGGAGATGCGAAACTCGCACCGCCTGGCACAAAGGCAGTTCGCTCACGTCTTGCCACTCTGTTCAACACGTACTCAGCACTCTCGGATCGACACGCTTTCGAGTGTGCCATCGCCAACGACGATGTGGTCCAGGACCGTGATTCCGATCAGCGTGCCAATCTCGGTCAAGCGTCTCGTCACTTCGTGATCTTCGCGACTGGGGGTTGGATCACCTGATGGATGATTGTGTGATAGGCAGATTGCGCTCGCACCTTCGATTATCGCGGGTTTGAAAACCTCGCGGGGATGAACCAACGACGCGTCGAGTGTTCCCTGCGTAATGACCACGACGCTTTGGACGGCGTGCTTTGTATCCAGCGTCGCAATCGCAAATTTTTCTTGGTCCGGTGACGGGTTATCCTTCCAGTACTTCTTGAAGAATGCTTGAGCCTCAGAGGTGCTGGTCAGTTTGGGCCTCCCCTTCATCGAGCCGACTCGTACCACCGACACGATCTTCAACGATGTGTAGTCGGTTTGCCGCGAGATCCGTTTAGCGATCTCTTGTTGAAGACATATTGAATCTCCGTTCTCACTGACGTGTTTCCAGTCCAGCGATCGAGGCTTCTGTTTCCGTTCGGTTTCGTTTATTGCCGGGAAGATACAGGCGATATCGAACCAGATCTCTTCATTCGCGTCATCGAAAGCAACTCGCACTTCTTGTTTTTTCTGCGAGATTCCTACGATGTGTCCGTATCGCAGGTTGTCTTTGTCGACGAAAACTTCTACGAAGTCATGCCGACGAATTTCAAAACGGTGAGCTGGGCCGTCAATGTCATTGCGAATGCGGTCGACAAAGATGCTGTTGCGTGTGTTGGCGGGCTGTGGCCACTTTTCGTGGGGGTCACCGTCAAAATCGCACTGACGATCTGGGTTGGTGAAGAGGCCTTTCGCTTCGCGTTTCGTCTCTGCTTGAGCATTTTTAACTTCCAGATGAGTCCGCTTGGAGGTTTCCTTCTCGTCATCATTCCAAAATTCGAGTTGACGTTGCATAATGACATATAGTCTGCCACAGCAACCTCCATTAACCAAGAAACTCACACGGTTTATCGAAACATCGAATCGGCATATCGTTCCAGTTCAGTTCGCGGTCGCGCAAATTGACGCACTGCGTGACGTTTGATCTTTTCGGCCCGACTCGCAATGCATTGTGGTGGGGGTAGCGTGCGAAACGTCATTGGGCCGGATGGCATTCCGTCAATCAGGATGTCGGCAACGGCGTGGTATTTGGGGATTGTCATCAAGTGTTCCGGTGACACCTTGCCTCCGAAGTGACGCGACCAAAATGGGGCATCTTCCGAACCAACTTGAAACGTAATCACTGATCCACAATTACCGATAATGGCGGATCGTAGTTCAGGGATCAACTGCTCTCGATATTGGTTCGCCAATACAAACAGCGGGGAGCGGTACTTTCGCGCCTCGGACAACGAGGTTGCCAAAGCGGTTGTTGAATAGTTCTGCAACTCGTCCACGTAACAGACAAAGTCGCGACGTTCACTTTCTGGAATATCGGCCCGCGACTCCCCTGCTAGTTGCAGCGAACTGAGTAGCAACGCCCCGAGAAGATTCGCCGAGTCTTCACCAAGACGTCCTTTCGAGAGATTGCACAGCAGGATCCCACCACTATCCATGACCTGTCGAAGATTGAAGCCGCTTTTGGGTTGCCCCAGAACCAACTGCAACTGACGATTAGACAAAAACGCTCCCAGCTTGTTCTGCAAGCTCGCCAGAAACTGAGCCCGATCACGCTCGTTCCATTTTCCGAACTCACCGTGCCAGAAGTCCCGCACTACCGGATTGCTGACTCTGGCGACCGCCGATTTGCGATAAGGTGCGTCGGTTAAGAGTCGGTTAATGCCGATCAAGGTGGCGTCTGGCTGTTCAACCAGCGTGTAGAGCGCGTTTCTGAAGATGTGAAGAAGCCGTGGTGCCGACGCAGCATCCAGATTAAACACTTTCACGAAAGCCGATAACACACCATCGGCAATCCGACCGCGATCCATGCCACCTGAAGCATCGAGCGGATTAAACGGAACGAGTTGCTGAACGTCACCCGGATCAAACAGTATCAAGTCGTTCGTGCGTCGTTTCGGTACTTGCAATGCAGCATCGAGAAAGAGGTCACCATGCGGATCAAGCAGCGCGATGCCGAAATTGTCTCGCAGATTCGCCGTGAGCATTGACAGCATCAACGAACTTTTACCTACACCCGTCTTTCCCGTTAGGTAACAATGCCTTCGGATCGATGCGATCGGCAGGCAAACCAAGCGATTGTCTTTTCGGTATGCGATGCGTCCTAGCGGTGTCATAGACGTATGCCGTCCCGGTGCCGGCAATTCGATCGGTGGCTCAAGCTCAATGTGACCGCTACGGTGCAGCTTAGATACTCGCACATCGTCACTGACCGGATGCCACATCAAGGCGATCTCCTCGGGTGTCATTAGCCCCCGATTGCGGCCGACTACCATTCGATTCGTAGGCGAAGCAAACAACGCGAACCCGCCGACAAGACCCACCAGTCTTTCGTTTGTGGCGTTGGGTTGACCGGAACTTGAACTAACAGTGATTCCTATCTCTGCTTCAAAGAGGCAATCATGCAGCTTGCGATTAACCTGTGGCGTTCCGCTTGGGCCACGAACGCAGAGAGCACGGATTGCCATCGCCCACCAGCGGTTCAACATTCGTCCATGACTCAGCATTTCAACCAGCCTGCGTTGCAGCGCTACACTGAAACAGCGGCCATGTTGCACATACTCAGCTCGTTCTGCCCAGCGTTTTTGGTGTTCACGAGCGGGCCGCAACCGGATCGCGATCCGAGCATGACTTGGCAATGAACGTCTCCCTTTTAACAGGCTAAGCGCCGCCGTCATGGGATCATGTCGATCGAAGCGACGTCGCAGATATTCAAAGCCGTATTCAGGTCGAATCGTGACAACCCGAGATTTTTGGGAATCTCGATCAAAGAGGCTCTCTGAGACTCGCTCAAGTTTGACTCCAGGAAATGCATCCAACAGATGAACGAGCAGAAGCGATCGTAAGTTGAGCGGACAATCAACGAAGAATTGAACAAGTCCATCATGTTCAGCCAAGATCAGTTCAACCGCTTGGCGAGCCTGATTTGCGGCGTGCATGCTTCTCAGCACTGCAGCCATCGCTTCCGATCCATTGGTTACGCCAGTGGGGAGAGTCAAACAATGCAGCATGCGAGGGATAGCGGGGGTACTCGCTCGGCGAGGCCATCGATTGCGGCCAAGCCGAGACGAGGCCGATCGATTTCCGGAAGTCACCGATAATGTCCAAAACCCATTCCCATCTCGATCCGAGTGTGTTCGACACTGGTCCAGCGATGCGGAACGAAGAGACGCAACCTACATTCGTCCAGGATCGCCGGTTGAGTAGCGAAGGAAGGGGCCGCACGCATAGGAGCGGTACGAAGGATGATGAGTCAGCGGCGAATCAAGCGGCGTCTCATAGTAGCATTTTTCAGCATCAATCGTCACGCAACTTTGTCAAGAAAACTCTTCAAAATGATCACAGTCTGCCGATCGGCAATCAAGGATCATCCCCTCCAACAAACGTAGCCGGTGCATTGCAAAGCACGCAAAATGCCTCCGGTGTCGGCCACGAATGGCACGTAGTTATCGCTAACTCGTTTCACTGAAACGACATATGCAAGAAAGGCCTCACTTGCTTAGATGGGTTTACCACAACTTCATCTTCGGCAAGGAGGCCTCTGTGATGGGTAGTTTGAACCAAGGTCCGTTGGGTGAACAGATCAGTTTCTTGCGTCGCCAGTTCTTACAGGATGGCGGTCTACCATTCACTGACGTTCTTTCAGAGCAGTCTATCTCTAATGCACTGTCTCAGAATGGCGTCTGTTGGAAAGAAAGGATCTACTCGCCGCTCGTAACCCTGTGGGTTTTTCTGGGGCAAATCCTCAGCGAAGACCAGTCGTGTGCATCTGCGGTCGCAAGGCTGATTGCTCACAGGATCTCACGCAATCAAGGCCCTTGTTCGTCAGAGACTTCCGCATATTGTCAGGCAAGAAAACGGCTCCCGGAGAAATTCTTCTCCGATGTCGCGCGTCGAGCGGGACGTGCGCTGGATGACAGTGCGAAAGCTGAATGGTTATGGCATGGTCGGCGCGTCTATCTGTACGACGGCACGACGGTGAAGATGCCGGACACGGCAGATAATCAATCAGAATACCCCCAGCCATCGTATCAAAGGCCGGGGCTTGGACGCCCAATGGCGAGAGTGTGCACCGTCTTTTCACTTTCGTGCGGAGCTGTCGTCGACATGGCAATTTGCGCCTATTCGGGTAAAGGCCAAAGCGAACTCGGTTTGCTCCGTCGATTAATGGATGCCTTTCGTTCGGGTGACATCATGGTAGCTGATCGACTTATGTGTTCCTGGGGCGAACTGACCGCACTTCAAACTCGTGGCGTGGATTTTGTCGTCAGACATGCTACCACTCGCAAGCTTGATTTCCGTTGTGGACAACGTCTTGGCAAAGACGATCAAATCGTGAACTGGCCAAAGCGACACGCACGTACCAAAGAAGCCAACGCCTATCGGAAGAGCTTGCCGGACAATCTAAAAGTGCGAGTCTGTCGCATTCGAATCGCTCGCCCAGGTTTCCGCAGCAAAGTGCTTGTCGTCGCGACAACGCTTTTCGATCCGATTGAGTATCCGAAAGAAGAACTCGCCTTGCTCTACCGCAAGCGATGGAATGTCGAGTTGGACATCCGATCTTTGAAACAGACTCTGCAAATGGACATGCTGCGTTGCAAAACTCCAGATCTTGTTCGCAAGGAAATCTGGACTCATGTTCTTGCCTACAACCTCATTCGAACAATCATGGCCAGGGCCGCTCACGAAGTCGACATAGAACCACGTTCGATCAGTTTCAAAATGACCGTGCAAATGCTGAAGGCTTTTCAACCAGTCCTTGCAAACTTGAGACGCTGTCCTTCGGACTTCCGGCAGCAATTGTACGACCAAATGATCGCGGCAATTTCAGTCCATCGAGTTGGAGATAGACCAGACCGCTTTGAACCAAGGAAGATTAAACAGCCTACTCGAAAGCATCATGACTTCCTGCACGTGCATCGACACGAAGCGAAACGTCAAATACTGGCAGGACTTACAAAATAACTACGTGCCATTCGTGTCGGCCACCGGAGCATCAGGGAAACGCTCTTCGGTCGTCTACACCGAGGTCAGTTTGCCACTTCTCCCAGAGCGGTCGGTTTGTCCAACCTCGCTCAGGTCAATCGAGACATAACTAGCATCGGTCTCAGCGACAAGGCACGGGTTCCCAGTCGCTGGACGCACCTACTTTGCAGGATGTATCATCGTTCTCGCCACGCACCAAAAGTCCCTTACGATCTTTCGAGTCCAAAAGCAAAAATCTAATTCTGCAGATCAGGAAGGCCAGGCTGGATTGACCTCCGATGGTGTTCACATACCCAAATCCAGTCACCGCTCGATTTGTCGAGAACTCGGCTCAAGCCGCCCCACTTTCGAACTGGGTCGAGATGTCGAAGGAGACGTTCGAAATCGCGAAGTACAGCTCCCGATGCCTTCGGTTCCTTCATGTCCCAGTCCAACTCTTCCGCGTACTTACGAGTTTCCTTCTCTCGCTCAAGCATTAGCTTGGACATTTTAACCGCCGCATCCAATATTTTTATAGTCTCCTTAACATCAGCTAATTCCGAATACGGCGAAGTCGAAAATCCTGCAGAAAAGGTCTCGCCAGCAAGCGCAAGCGTCCGCGCCGATAAGTGAACCAACGGCATCAACTTCAAGAGCCACTTACGTGGCTCCCGGATTATGTACTCGCCTTTTGTGCTGTCACCGTGATCCCCCGTTTCTCCAATACAACAAACAGGGTGGTATTCATCCGGCATCTCGCACCAAAGCGTGAGCCTCCACCTCTGTTTGGCCCACACATCTGACCAATTCGATGGTTTCGCACGGTCAATCCAGGAAAGCTCATCAGTAACAATTGAAAAAAGACGCGGACACTCTGGCTTAGTTCCCAGCGCCGTAAGCACACTCCGTACGGCAGACTCAAGACGGCTCAACTGCGCGGCCGCCGTGTCACGAAACTTGACAATGTTTCCAAACTCGGATTCCCAATCGAAGTCGCCAGTTTCAAATCCATCGAGTAATCTCTGAATTCCGTGTTTCTCAAAACATGCAGGACACCTTTCGCTTGACTCGCCTTCTGACCGAAAATGCCGTAGGGCCGTCAGCTCAAAACGTCCTCTGCAGAAAACGGTCTTCGACTTTTGCACGTTTTCGGTTGGGCATGGAACAGACATATGGTACTTACCTCTCAAGCCAGGCCATCGCTCATCGATCAGTGACGACACTGAGTCATGGAGCAAATTCATGAAATGCTGAGGATAGACAGATCGCACCGTAATGAAGAGCTCTCGATCAACCATCTCAAGATGTGCTTGCCCGTGTCGGACATGGGTCAAGAAAACGCCCGACGTCCAGTGTAGACGACGTTCATTGTGCCGGTGATTCCTAACGATCAGCCAAGGGATAAGCCCGGGTGGATCCTCCTCAATTTGGACAACCAAGCGAGTTTCACTTAGTTCTTTCTGCTGCTTCGGATCCAACCGATCTGTTCTATTCCAAGGTAGCTTGGGGCGGTTGGTGGGGACAAGTTCTGCCACGAGGCTAGATTGATCATCAATCCGATAGGAAAGGTCAAACCTCTCCATTAATCGAAGGAAGTGGGGATGTAGATCACGCCCATAACGCTCGTTGTTAGGGCGTGACGGGTTGTCCCAGATTTGAGGTAGCCGCTTGTGAGACAGTACGCCGTTGTCACGAATGGTTTCTTTATCTTCAAGAACAAAGCCAATTGCTTTACTCAGCCACTCGGGTTTCAGGATCACTAGGTCGTCTAGCTCCAAGGATTCACCAAAGTAAACGATGAGACCCAGGTTGTCTAAGAGACCAGCCAAAGCTGTAGTTGCAACTGAATCCAGTTTGTGAGTCCTGCATTTTCGCTTGAATGTAGACCACTTTATCGTCGCAGATCTCGATCTAATAACTTCCTGCTTCGCATGGCTCCAAGCCTTAGGGAATAGTTCTCCAACTTGGGGAAGTGCAGCTGCCTGGACCGAAATTGCAGATCGAAGATGCTCGATGCCCAATCCTGTTTTGCTGTCAACTTCAAAAAAACCGCAAATAACATCTCCGAATTCATCGCGTAACCTTTGTTCATCAATTCTTGGTACGCGATCCAATGACCCGCAATGTGTGGCAACCACCAATGCTCGTACATCGGCTCCCGCACGCATCTTAATGTGACGCAACCATTCTTCGACCCTGGAGTTCTCAACTCCGCGTCTGGCCTCCCAGACAATCACGTAAAGTGCACGCGGACTGTAGAAAAACTGGTGCGTGACACGATAAACCTTCTGCCCTCCGAAATCCCAGGTATTTAAGGATATTGATGTGGCGTTTCCGTCATCGTCCACATCGTCCGGATGATCGAGAACGAGTTGCTTTAATTCGATACCATGGGTCGTTTTCCGGCCGTCTACAAACTCTTTGCCGAGCAGCGCTTCCACGAGTGATGTTTTACCCACACCACCTTCACCGATCAGCAGCATTTTTGCTTCATACAACCGAATCCCATCGGTCGAGACACCTTGCAAAAACGCACAGAATGCATCCCAGCCAGCTTCGTGAGCCGCTTTCATAGAATCTGGAATCGGATTTCCATGCAAACGCAACTCGATTCTGTCAAGCGACGAAACACTTCTGGGAAGCGATGACAAACGGTTATTGCTTAGGTCTAGCGAAGCCAGCTCACTTAGCTCGCCGATACTGGCTGGGATCGTAAGCAGATTATTTGACTTCAATGAAATCCTTCGAAGACTCTTCAATCCTGCAATTTGGTCCGGTAGGAAAGTCAGTCTATTTTCAGATAGATCTACGAAATTGAGATCAGTCAGTTTTCCAATTGATTCTGGTAGCTGTTCAATTCTGTTGCCCTGCAGTTTCAATTCTCGCAAGTCATGCAAATCACCCAAACTTCCTGGCAAAGACTGGATTTTATTGCAACGTACGTCAATTGTTTTGAGAGAGCGAACGAAAGATAGGCTCTCCGGTAATCCAACCAAATCATTTTCAGCCAAGTCCAATTCCGCCAAACTCTTGAGTCCTCGTAAGTTCGATGGCAATGTCTTGAGTGAGTTCATAGACACTTTAAGTATCTCAAGTTCTTCTAAATCGCTGATCTCATTTGGAAGAACCTCAATGTTGTTCTCGGACAGATTTAAGAATTTGAGGTGACTTACCGCTCCAAGTTCGTCCGGAACATTGGTGAGTTTATTTTTTGATAAATCGAGGCGGCACAGCGACTGCAGATTGCCAATATGCCGCGTCAAGGTGGCCAGTCGAGCGTTTACCACCTCAAGTTCGATCAAACAATCAAGTTCGCCTATCGAATCTGGGAGCGAATCAAATTGGCATGAGTGAATGCGGAGATGTGTCAGGGCCCTCAATGCACCAAGATTCGCGGGAAGTTTGGCAACCCTTAATCCGCTAATGTCCAAGACCTGGAGATTTGTAAGATTGCATATGCAGTCCAAAGACGACGTCAAGGGAACTTGTCGGATGCTGAGTTCCGTCAAGTCCGTTAGTGTTCCAACCCAATCCGGGAGTTCACGGACGTTAAGCGAACTGAGTGATAACGATTCTAGTCCCTCAATAGTGCATATTTCCGGCGTCAGTTCCTCGAGGGGAATGTTCGCGATTTTCAGTTTTCTTTTTCCGCTTCGCCGCACCGCACGGATTTCGTTGGATACGCTCTGATTAAACTCGTCAAAGGCTGTCTCAGGAGAGGAGTCACTCATTTTCTATCCTTGCGCAGTTGCAGAATCTTCCATGGGCTGATGAAATTTGGTGTCAGGGGATTCTATCCTCTTTCGCATTCTGATGTTGTCAGCGTGCGTTTTCGTGGCTCCACAACTGCGGAGCATTTTTTGCCAAATCCTCGTTAGCTGAATCCTTCCCGATCAAGAGCTCTTTAAGCCATGCAATGACAAGTAGACCGACGCGAGTTCAGAAGCTCATCAGGAAGCTGAGGTTGCATCGTTCGAGGCGTTGAAGCTGTACGCGGAATTCGCATCGGTGTCCGAAAAGCTGGCACCGACGCGTTGAAACGATCCCAAACGAAGCTGCTCCGGTGGCCGACGCCGGAGCCACTTTTCCAACTCATTTCTTACCTTTATTTGTCGAGAATTTCAATCGGCGTCCAGGCCTCAACATACGGGAATCAGCGTTCTTTTGAGACCTTGATTGGATTCCTGATTCGGGGAAGCGAAGGGATCACAGTCGAGCAGAGTTTGGAGTGTTGTCCCAATCACCGTGGTTCGATTCGGATTGCGAACCAAGCTGCCGCAAGCAGCAAGAACATGATCAAGGCGTGATTTGCTCCGCGTGGTGACAAAGAGGACAAGATACCTGGCTGGATCGTCACGTTTGTACTGTGATTGATGAGCGTCGTAGCCTCGGATCTTGCGTTCCAATGATTCGGTGTCGCGGTTGCTCCGCACCCGTTCGGTTCCGTTATCCAGTTCCAATACGAACGAATACGGGCGATCACGTTGCGACTTGCGAACCAGCCGAAAGGCGGCATCGGGGTACAGTTGAAACTGGCCCGCTTGGAGTTTGAAGCTATTCTCCCGAGCAAACTGATCCATCTCGACCCCGTGTCGCTTCCCACAAGCGACGATATGAGCAATGACCGCCGCGATCGAATGAGTGTGGAAATGGTTACCCATTGGTACTTCAGAGAAATACCTTCGGCTGGGCATGATTGCATCCGCACCGTAGATCAATCGATAGCCGGCCCGCGTCAGCTTCCAATACTTTGGGGCCCTGCCTTCGCTGACTAGCGAGTAAGGAAATGATTGGACGAAACCAGCGTCTCGTAGTTTGCCGAGCCGACGACGTGCCAACGCTTCATCGGAGAACGGCTGATCGAATGACTGACTTGTTGTCTGTAGCTGCCGTGGTGTCAGTGGCGTTCGATCCAAAGCGGTCAAAATCTCGAAGTCACGAGCAGTCAGGGCGACGGAGTTTTGTTTTGCCATAGAGTGCTTGTAAGCGTACCATACTAAGCGAACCACCACTCCCCTTTCGCCTTGCATGAACACCCGAAACTCATCATCGTATATGAGCGACATCGATGACTTGATCGCTCAAACACCCTTGGAAC
>NZ_ANOH01000227.1 GCF_000346505.1 Aporhodopirellula sallentina SM41 | reverse complement strand
TGAAAGAGGCTTTACGACGCGTATCCGGCAATTGCAGTCATGCCGGAACGGCGCTGCGCTTGGTATGGCCTACGACTATGCCGAAGAGGCCTCACGAATGAATCAGCCGACGGGCATTAACTTCGCTTGTTCCGTGCTGACCGCGGCCAACACCGTTCGGCTGATGAGTTTTCGGAACGCTTGCGTTTTCCGATCCCGTCATCGCGGGCCAATGAGAATCTTCCCATTTGTCCTAGGCCTGGAAAACCAAATCTCGAGGCGCGGCAATCGCTGTCGGGCAGACGGGTGGCGAATTTGTGGTTCGGATGACACAATCATTGGCCAACTTTTGACTCGATTGAGCTGCTCCCACTCATTCCACGCGGAACTGAATCACGATGGCGTTTTGGCGATCCAAAAAGACGAGCGAAACCGACGAACCCAATGAAGCGTCAGCAAACGCTCCGAGCGTTTCCGGTTCGGCCGACGAGCAACAGGGCAGCGGGCTGTTGTCGAAAATCGCGGGCGGGCTGCAGAAGACGCGCCGCGTTCTCGGGACCGACATCCGTGACCTGTTCAAGAGCGAGGGACGCCTCGTCGACGATGATTTCCTCGGCGAACTGTTTGCCCGTTTGATCCGGACGGACATGGGCACGGGACCTGCCAACAAGATTCGCGAAGAGGTGGCGAAGCAATATCGCGGTCGAGTGGTCCACCTCGAGGAAGTCATTCAAACGATCACCCAAGAGATCCGGTCGCAGTTGTCGCAGGATCACGGCGAATTGGCGAAGAACGATTCCCCACCGACGGTGGTGCTGGTCGTCGGGGTGAACGGCAGCGGGAAGACAACGTCGATCGGAAAGCTGTCACACTATCTTCATGCCAACGGGCACTCGTTGGTGTTGGGCGCCGGTGACACGTTTCGTGCCGCCGCGGTTGAACAACTCACGATTTGGGCCGGACGGATTGGGTGTGAAATCGTGACAGGAAAGAGCGGCGCCGACCCAGCTAGCGTTGCCTATCAAACTGTCGACAAAGCGATCGAGGTCGGTGCCGACTACGCGATCATCGATACCGCCGGTCGTCTGCAAACACAAAGCAATCTGATGCAAGAACTGCAAAAGATTCGCAAAGTGATCGACAAACGATTGCCCGGGGCACCGCACGAAGTGTTGTTGGTGCTCGACGCGACGGCGGGCCAGAACGCGATCAGTCAAGCAAAAGGGTTCAGCGAAGCGGCGGGCTGCACGGGGATCGTGCTCGCTAAATTGGACGGATCCGCGAAAGGCGGCGTCGTTCTGCCGATCCGCGAGCAGTTTCAGTTGCCCGTCAAGTTTGTCGGGCTCGGCGAAGGCATGGAAGACATGGCGGCGTTCGATCCCGACTCGTTCGCCGACGCGTTGTTGAAGGGGTAGAGCATCACGGAATCTGCCGCGTTCGATCTCCGTAACAGAGTCTTTGCAAATTCAAATGTCATTGTGAGCGGCACGATGTGATCCGCGGGTTGTTGGCGTTGAGACCGGCGGCTAACGCCTTGCCGCTTACTAATTCAACGGGCTGTTGATTTAATCAAGAGTCAACCTGTTTTCGTTTAACCGGTAGCCGTAGGCGACGTGCAGTGGCAAGTAGGTCGCCTACGGCTGCCCGTTAAACGAAAAACTCAACAGCCCTCCGGGAGTTTCGGCATGCCTCGCGAGACGCTGAAAGGCTCCCCGGAATCAACCTACCGGCGTCAGCTACGGCGAACTTTACAATGCTCTAACGAGGTTGCAGTTGTGAGGGGCCGCACGTGTAAGTGACGCCGCCGCGGACGAGTGGATGAGCGATGCTGTCACGATGCGGGGTGACGTAGATGTCATACTCGGTCGCGTCGACACGTTGAATCGAGCACGGGATGTTCTCGGTAAGACCACAGGCGTAAACGGAGAGCGTCGCCGTGAGTTCTTCCTTCGACTGCGAGAGTTTGTCTTTCCATCCGTTGATGTCGATGTAGATATCCTCTTCATCGTCGTCTGCAATCATGACCAGCTCTGTCGATGATTTCGCGAACTGGGTTGGGGCTCGATCACCCCATTTCAATTGATCGCAAAGATCGGGGCCACTCCACACATCCATGCCGTCCGGCCAACGAAACGCGATAGCTTTTTGGTTTGCGATCGCGCGGGCTATTTCGAACAACCGACGAACCGGATCCGGTCGACTGTCGCTGATGTTGATCTTCAGTTTCGTGGTCGGGCCACGCAAACGCTCGCTGAGCCATGCTGGTGTTTTTTTGTCTTCGTAACGACAAGTCTCAAGACTCACATAGATGCGTGTCCCGTTTTCAGATTCATACACCCACTGTTCAGTGGCATCTTTACGGTCGTTTGCAGCGGAGTTCGAAAAGGAGGTAGAAGATAGCTTTTCGCCGAGAACGGATTCGAATCTGGCACCGAGCGTATCGGGGTTGACCCTGATTTTTCCCTGAAGCAATAGAAAGCCCGACGCTTTCGCAGGCATATAGGGAATTCGTATCGGATACGATTCGATCAGCCGACGAAAGCCTGCTGTCTCGGCCCGCCCCTCGAGTAGTGTTGCGAGCGGTTGCTCTTGCAGCCATTCGATCGCCGTTTCTTTCGGTACCGCAGCGAGGTAAGGTTGCAGGGTTTCGAAGTCGCCCTGAGCGAGTGCGACAATCGCCCGACCGGGGATTTCCTCGTCGCTGGAACCGTGTTGATCAATCCACTCGACCGCCGCGTCGTCCTCGCCCAACTGCACGAACGTGTGGATCACGTGACCGAGACGACGAGCCCGATCCCACGTCGCATTTTCGCTCGCTAGAACGCTTTTTTGGAATTGCTCGAGTGCCCGGCGTTTGTTTCCTTGGGTAAGAAAGTACTCGCCTAGTTGAAAACGCGTGAAACCGTTGAGTGAGTCCGGCGCGGCGTTGGTATCGAGTGCATGTGTTAACCAAACATCAACCTGTCGCTGGTCACCGATAAGGATCGCCTCACTGAGTCCCGATTCGAGAACGCTCTGGCGGTCATCCATGCCGTCGATCCTCAGCGTCGTCAAATCCATCTCCGTCTGAACGTGCCCGGTTCGCACCAAGTCGCGGGCGAATCGGTCGGTGAGTTCCCTGGTGATATACTCATGGTCGACTGAGTATGCCTTGCTCGCCAGTTGGATCGCCTTTTGATCCATCTTCGTGGTGGTATCAACGTCTCCTCTTCGCCAAAGAAGGGCGGCTCCGAGTACGAATTGTTGAACTCGGACCGAGTCAGACGCTGTCGATGAGGTCGCGTTGATGAACTCGGCGATCTCCATGTCGGTCGCGTACTTTCGATAATGGCTGCCGAGTTGGGAGTGTTTTTCGTGATCGTCTGGCCATCGTTCGATGAGCTCCAACGGGCGACGGAGTTCGAGCATCGATGTCGCGAGAAGACTCTCGGCGGCGTCATCAATCCAGTCATCGTTATTCATCCAGTCTTCGCCGGCGGAACTTTGCGAATCGGAAGAGGATGAGCCGGAAGCGGCCGAGTCTGTTGCAGCGGCCGCCGAATCCGTTTCACGCCATCGGAGAAACTGGTCGATCCGCTTTGCAGCGTCTTCGTATTCGTCCGAGTAGAACGCTGCCCATCCCGCGAGGCCGGTGAGCCAACCGACGTTGGTTTCCGCTGTGTTGTTGGTTAAGAGGCGCCGCAGTTCTTCGGTGTCGCAGTCGAGGTAACCGTCGTAGGCTCTCTCCACGAGACGACGATGCATGTCGTCACTACTTTTGATTTCGTCGAAGAGCTGATCGAGTTGCTCGTGTTCGAGTCTGACGTCGAGGTAGTACTCTGCTGCGGATTCGCGGAAGGTCTCGTTCTTCGCGATTGTTTCAGCCCGCAGAAACTTAACTGCCGCCTCGTCAGGTTCGTCTTGCGCGACATGTTGATTCCCTTCCGCGATGAGGAGCACGCCCGGCGGCAAATCTCGCCGACGACGCAGTTCGTTGATGATCGCTTCGGTTAGGTCAGCATTCTTTTTGGTCGTGACCGGGAGAAGCTGAGTCCATCGCGACTCGTCATCGGCTCCCGCGATGATATCGACCAGTGTGGGGACATCCTCCGGACGCAGGTTTGCGATCGCACAGCTCAGAATGGTGGAGTCATTGGGGCAAACGCGAAACGCTCTGAGAGCCGGTTCGGCGGCTTCGTCGTTGCGTTCGAGTTTACTGAGTGCTTCGGATAGAATCCATTGAGCGTTGGGATGGTTCGGCGCTTGCTGAGTTGCCCGCTCGGCGGCGCGCAGTGTGCCATCATAGTCCTGCATGTTCCAATAGCAGACCGCGAGTGTTGGCCAGACTCCCCATCTCGCGTCTGGAGTTTCCACGGACTCGAGCATCCGCGCCGCCTCGTCGACTTTTCGAACTGCATCCACGTGTAGGCGGCTCGGATCCGAAATACCGGACGGTCCGACGGCAACATGATGGCACCTTCCGTTTTGCGAAGTAACTCGATCGCTTCGTCGCGTTGTCCGTCGCTCCACATCGTGTTGGCTCGAGCGAGTTCGACCAGAGCTTTGTCGTAGCCCTGGTCTTGAGGTGTATCGCCTACGATGAACGACGCGTACTCGTCCGAGATGCGGCGTCCGTATTCCAAACGTTGCCAGTCATAAAACTTCCATTGTTGCTCCTCGTAGACGAGGAACCACTGGACCGACTTCGCCTGATTCCAATCGGAGTACGAGATGAGGTCGACGACGGCGAGTTTGCCGTCCGCCTCTAACCGTACATCGAGAACATGAGTTTGTGATTCGAGCGAGTCCGGTTGCGGAGCGTCAGTTCGTATCCAATCGGCGAGCGTCAGGCGGTGCGCGATGTTGATTTGACCGTTGCCTTCTTCGCTCGTCGCGACCGCTTCGATAAAACTCGACGGGCTAAATTCCGCTGACGGCAAAACAGCATCGTCTTGGGTGAGTAGCTCAATGTGGTTGTCGATGAAACGCTGCAGCCCTCTGTCGACCCGCTGTTTTTGTTGATCGGATGCCGATCCCACCCGCCGTTCAAGTGATCGGTTGAATTCCGCGGCATCCTGATTGAACGCGTCTTTGCGCGGAGGAAGGTTGACCTGCAACGATGGTTGTGCGATCCGCTTCATCGCAAGGTAACCGACCCCAGCGATCCCGCCACAGAAAACTGGAATGATTGCGAGCGCGATTAGCGAGATGATCAGAATTCGTTTGCTCGAACGAGTCGGCGCTGGTGCTGGCACAACGCCGATCGGTTGCGTGAACGGGTTTTTCGGAGGCAATTTTGTAGACCGTTGACATACTGGAATTGCGGTGTGTGAACGGTAGAGCCTAGCGACGTTTTCGACGGGGGGGAAGTAACTGAACGTTTCGGAAGGCGGGCCGCCCGGCTGGTCAGTGTTGGTCGGGTTATGCACGCGGAAATCGGAAACTGACCATTGGCCCCTTCATTTCGCGAGGCGCCGACGACCGCTGCCAAGTGTCTCGTTTGCGAGCCGATCGCGAGCCTTCAAGACGCGGTTCGGCCGGGCGTTTTGTTTCACGGAATGTCGTGCCGTTCGGGAGCGGTCGCGAGCGTGTTTCACAAACATTGCAATCTGCATTGGAACACTGGCTGGTGTGACAAGAACGCGATTTCGAGTTGCTCTGGGAGTGTTGCCGTGCATGATGAGGTCGCTGTGCAGGAGAGTTTCCTTCGCTCGACGGAAAGCTCGTTTTACCCTGCACCGCCCGTATCCATGACGGAGCGGTTGCTGGCCGGATGATTCGGCGCGACGTTTGCATTGAGGTGCTTGCCTTGCTGCGACACAGCTACCAGGAAATGTCAAATTGGAACGGAGGACCCTTGTTATGAATATGCTGCTATCTCCAGCATCAGGTGCTACAAAACAGATCCGCGGGCGGCAATACGCTATCGGTGCCCTCGTGTTGTTGGCCGGTCTCGGTGTTTTCTCCGGTGCATTAACTGGCAACACCGTCTCCGCATCGGAGCCACCGGTGATCTCGTTTGACTTGCCTGCGACCGCGGTTGCGGTTCCTGTCGTTTGCTCGCACGGCAACGATCTGACGATGAGTGATCGCGGGGAGCCGGTGGAAATCACTTTGCGGTTGTCATCCTTGGTCAGTGGCAGCGTGTTCCCCGAAATCGATCGGTGGATGATTCGTTGTGTGCCGCGGGATCCTTCATGGCGAGTGGTCAACTACAGCCCTCGAACGGAGACCGCGAGCGAATATGCCGGACCGATCCAGGTCAAACGATCCGACGAAGACAGCCAAGCGTTCGGAATGGCAGTCGACGTTGCTCACGGGGCGGTCGCAAACGCACACATCGGCGGCGACAAAGGTTCGAAGCAATCGGAATCGGTTCAGTTCGATCGACACGCTCCCTTGCACGCGGTGACCGCCGCCGGGACGATCGAACGCGGACGAGGCGTCTACTACAAACTGCGATGGACGTCGACTCAGGTGCTCGAAGGCGAGAAAGAACTGAAGATCACCTTTGACGTTCCTGCGGGATTCCGATCCGGATTGGTGGACGTTTCGGTGGTCGCGTTCGGACGACTGCCAAAGAAGAACTCGGTCACCGATGCGATTTCGCAGATCCCGGTCTTGGGCGAGGACCGTGGCGCGGTTCGACCTCTCGGTGAAGGACACTTTGTCGTCGCGGTACACGCCGAGGGTGATCCGGTGGCTTGGCACGCGGCACGTGATTTTGCGGCGGCGGAAATCGCCCTCCGCAGTCAAGCCCGCAGCGTTCGTGCAACGTCGCCTGCCCGTTCGTTGTCGACCTTGCTTCGGCATGTTGCCGCAAAACTGGATTCCGATGCAGTCGATGTGCACAGCGATTGGGCCGAACGGCTGATCTTCGCGAACGCCGATCCGTACACCGATCCGATCATTCGACGGTTGCCTGCCGAGGTGCGTGTGGTTGCGATCGAGTACTGCGACGCACGCCGTATGGTCGAAAACCTTCGG
>NZ_ANOH01000226.1 GCF_000346505.1 Aporhodopirellula sallentina SM41 | reverse complement strand
AAAGATTGGAAGCGGTCGGATCTCGCCCTCGGGAACCGCGGGATTCTCGAAGAGTGGTTGCCTCGATTGGCTGAACTGAGCCCGGACGCGGTTTTGATCATGGTGACCAACCCGGTCGATGTCATGACCTACGAAGCGATTCGATTGACTGGTTTCCCACCCGAACGCGTGATCGGGACCGGGACTCTCGTCGATAGCATTCGGTATCGGTCGTTGTTGTCGGCGGAGCTGCAGATTCACGCCGACGATATTCGGGCGTACATCTTGGGCGAGCACGGCGACGATCAGTTCGCCGCGTACTCAGTCGCCATGACGGGCGGCGAGAAATTTTTTCCGAGTGAGACGATCCGACGTCTGTTCCAAGAAACCGTGAACCTCGGGTACGAGGTCTACAACCGGAAGGGCTATACCAATTATGGGATCGCCCTGGCGACGATGACGATCGTTGATTCGATTGTCTATGATCTGCGTCACACGATGCCGGTCAGTGTGATGGTGGACGATTTTCTCGGCGTGAATGACGTGTGTTTGTCGTTGCCGGCGGTGATCGGACGGCAGGGCGTGACGCGAGTTCTGCATCCGCCGTTATCGGACGACGAGGCGGAATCGTTTCGAAAGTGTGCCGCCAAGGTGCGTCGGACGATCGACATGGTTCAAGGACGACGGGATTTCACGGAAGAGTCGTGATATTTTGTCGTGAAACCGATGAAACAGGCCGTGTGGTGGCCTGAATCTCTCTGGCGGTCGTGGCCGGGGGACTGATATGAAAGACGGTCGAGATTCCCGCGCACCGTTGCTTACATATTCACCGCTGACATGAAGTCTTTCCGCCGAGTTCTCTACCTGGCCTCCAAACGACGTCTCTCGATGTTGGGGATCGTCGTGACTTCGCTGATCATTGCGGCGATGTGGGGAGGAAATATCAGTGTTCTCTACCCGATGACCGAGGTGGTCTTCGAGGGAGACGATCTAGCGACGTACGTGCACGACCGCATCGAATCGGCCGGACAAGAATTACAGGATATCGACGCGGGCCTCGCGGAAGACGGCGTCATCGAAGCCAAGCGAGCTCAACTCGAATTTCGCTACCAAGCGGTCGCCTACTCGCTCAGTTGGCTGAAGTGGGTCGAACCGATCATTGTGAATTATGCTCCGCCGGGGCCGTTCAACACGTTGCTGCTCGTGGTCGGATTTTTGCTCGCCTGTACGGCCATTAAATTGGTCGCGTTGGTGATCAACATGATGTTGGTTCAGTACATCGCCGAAGGGACGGTGATGGAACTGCGCGAGAAGTTTTTCCGAAAAGCACTCAGCCTGGACCTGGATCACTTTGGCGAAAACGGTTCAGCGAATTTGACCAGTCGTTTGACCAACGATGTTGCTCACGTTGGGATGGGGTTGAGCACGTTGATCGGTCGTTTGATTCGCGAACCCCTGAAGATGATCGTCTGTGTCGGCGGGGCATTCATGGTTTGCCCGCGGTTGTTGCTGCTGGTGATGGTGGTCACGCCGGTGGTTGCGTTGGTGACTCAGAAATTGAGCCGCGCGATTCGACGTGCGAGCCGCCGGGTCATGGAAGAGATGAGCGGCCTGTACGGAATGCTCAACGATGCGTTCAACGGCATCCGAGTCGTGAAGTCGTTCAACACGCAATCTCGCGAGAGGGCTCGGTTCCGGTCGCACGTTGATGCCTATTTCCGACGTTCGATGAAGGTGGCTTTCTACAACACGTTGGCACGCGGTACGAGCGAGATGCTCGGGCTGATCACGGTCGGTCTCGCGATTCTCGCTGGTGGTTATCTCGCGATCAATCAAGAAACACACTTGCTAGGTTTGCGGATGAGCAATCAACCGCTCGATGATTCGCAGGTCTTGCTGTTCTTTGCGTTCCTGATTGGTGCGTCAGATCCGGCGAGAAAGTTGACCGATGTGTGGAGTGCGTTGCAACGTGGGATTGTCGCGTCGACTCGTATCTATGAAATCGTCGACGCCCCCGTGCGTGTTACCGAACCAGCCAGCCCGATCAAGCCACCACGTCCGCACAACGATGTTCGTATTGAAAACGTGCACTTCCAATATCCGTCGGGGCCGATGGTTTTGCAGGGCATTGATTTGACGATCCCGCACGGCGAGACGATCGCGTTGGTCGGGCCGAACGGTTGCGGGAAGAGCACGTTGCTGAATATGTTGTGTCGCTTTGACGATCCGAACGAAGGACGCGTTTGTTTGGACGATTGCCCGATCGATCAAATGGCGACGCGTGACCTGCGACGCCGGATCGCGTTGGTGTCGCAGCGGACGGTTTTGTTTGACGACACGATTGAAAACAACATCCGCTACGGAAGTCCGAGTGCGGACAGCCACGACGTGGTTCGTGCCGCGAAACTCGCCTTTGCCGATGACTTCATTTTGCGGAAGACGCCTCAGGGCTACCAAACCATGTTGGGTACCGGCGGAGTGCGTTTGTCGGGCGGTCAGATGCAACGGATCGCGTTGGCACGGGCCTTCTTGCGGGACCCGGATATCCTGATCTTGGACGAGGCAACCAGCCAGATCGACATCGAAAGCGAGCTGCTCATTCACCGTGCCCTGGAGACGTTCTTGAAAGGACGCACCGGCATCATGGTGACTCACCGAGCGAGCACGTTGGCGCTGGCGGACCGCGTCGCGGTGTTGGACCAAGGCCACGTCGCTGCGGTGGGCAACCACGAGCAGTTGATCCGGGAGAACAGCTTCTACCGAAACCTGTATGGCAGCGAGATCGCCGACGCGGCGTGACGAGCCGAGCGTGTTCCAGTATGCCGACGCAGGTTGGCTTTTGTAGGCCGTCGTGGATCTTATTAACGATCTTGCTGCATGAGGATCTTTAAAAAGATCCACTACTTGAAGATTGATGTAGCCGATGTCGGCCACGCTTCGGTGTGAATTCTAGCGAGTCCTGCTACGGGGCGCGGACTCGTTAGAGATCCTCGCAGGAGAGAATCACTCGGTGTCGGAACTCGATCTCGGGTCGACCTGCAGGCTCGCGAGGTAGGCGACGAGGTCGCGGAGTTCGCGTGGTGACATAAGATCCGCGAGTCCGGCGGGCATCGATGATTTGCCTTTCTTTCTCGCGACGATCAACTCTTTCTCGATCACGTTGCGGGATCCGTCGGCGGCGATCAGTTCGACGGTGTCTTCCGTTTCCGTAGCAACGATTCCGGTGAAGACGCCTCCGTCCTCATCCGCGATGACCGCGGTTTCAAACCCTTCGGCGATGCGTGCGTCGGGGAGGCAGATGGATTCGAGCAACGTTCGACGGTCGCGGGTCTTGCCGATCACGGTCAGGTTCGGACCGACTTCGCCGCCCGCCCGGTCGACTTTGTGGCACCGGACGCAGGAGAGTTCGGTCTTGCCAAGAAAGATCTTCTCGCCGGTCTCGGAGTCGCCTCCGTGCAGCGAGTCGATCCACTTGGCGAGCGGTTCGGTCTTTTGCAGTTCTTCCTGGTATGCGGCGATCTGCTTTGCGGCGGACTCCGGCAAACGTTTGCGAGCGGCTTGGGCGACGTTCAATCGAACATCGGCGGGCAATTCCCCGGAGAGGTATTGTTGCAGCCCGAGTTCGAGTTGTATGACCGCGAGTGGTGATTCGTTTTGGGCGATCAAGTCCCACGCGAGTCCTCGCACCAATTGGCTGGAGCTGCCGGTCGCGGCGATCAGTCGTTCGATCGATCCGGCCGCATCGTACTCGCCGAGAACGCGAAGGCTGGCGAGAACGATTTGCACGGGTTGTTGCAGGTCGACTTCTCGGGCCAATTCAACCGCGAGTGGACGTTGGAGGCGTCCGAGTGCGGTCAACGCCGCGGCCCGCGTGCTCGGCCGGAGTTCTTTGTTGGTGAAACGTTTAACGAGGCTCGGTGCGATCTTCTTGATGCCGAGTTTTGAGCCGACATCGATTGCCTTTTCCCGCACCGCGTCGGTGGCCAGCATCAACTCGTCGATCCGGCTCGACAAAGCCGTCTTGGCGACCGACTCGCCCGGGACCGGTGGTTTATTCGTCGCACCCGGCAGCGGTGTGCGAGAGGGTTCGGGACGCGGCGGCAACGGATCGTATTCGTTGGTGACTCGGCAGCGAGGATCGGGATCGGTCCAATCGGCGAGCGAATCGATCGCCTCGATGCGGGCCCAACGCGGCGAGCGGTCGGACGCGGCGAAGCCGGCAATCGCGTGAGCCGCTTCACTCGTTCCGATTCGGAACCCGGCGTTGAGGACGCGGCGGAGCAGCGGTTCGGAATCGATCGGCAGATCGGCGACGGTGATCAAGTTCGCCAACGCCTCTTCGGCGACCGGGATCGGTTCGTCGTGGATCGCCATCGCGGCTTCGGCGACGACGATCGTTTCGGGATCGTTCAGGAAGTCAGCAACCTTTTCGCTGCGACGACTCCGCAGGGCGGCCACTGCGGCTCGGCGGACATCGACGCTCGGGTGATTGTTGGTATTGACGAGTGTTTCGTCATCGGACGCGATGCTGAGGAAACGGATCGCGGCGTGACGCAACGCGGGGTCTTGGTTCGCATTTCTTGAAATCCGATTGAAGACCTTCGCGAGCACGGCGGGGCTCGCCGGTGAGCGTGCGGCATGACCGCGTGGCATCAGATCACAGAGTGCCAAGAGCGCGTGATAGGCAACGCGGCCATCCTCATCATCGATGAGTGTCACTATTTTATCGACGGCCTGCGTGTCTTGTTGGTCGCCGGCGAGGTCACAGGCGGCCGCGCGGATGAATCCGCTTTCGTCGTCGAGGCACCCGCGTGTTGCCGCGATCACCTGGTCTCGCAGTTCGCCACGGAGTCGCACGGCGTGTTCGGCACCCCAGAATCCGTGCAGACGGAATCGCGGGTCGAGGGAAGTGTGGGTGGCCGTTTTGAGGAGCGTGTCGACCTCGCCGCGGCGGGCGAGTTCCCACTGGGCGGCGAGTCGGACTCGGCGGTCGGCATGCTGCAGATGGTCACCCAGATCGGTCAGTTCAGTTTCGTTCCAATTTGAGGCGAGCAGATCGCGGACCTCGGCAATGAGCGGATCGTTTTGTTGCTTCGGATCGGTGATGCGGTAGATGCGGCCTTTGCCGAGTCCTTCCCATCCGTCGACCCAGTCGCTGACAAAGAGTTCGCCGCCGGGGCCGAACGCAACGTCGGTGGCCAACACGTTCCAAATCGGTTCGTCGTTTTCGCCGAGCGAATAGAACGCGCCCGATGGATTCAACTCGAACGAACGGATGCCACTGTTGCTCGGTCCGCCGCGGAAATCACAGATCAGGAATCGGTTCTTCAGACGGTCTCCGAACCCGGTGCCGGGATAGAACGCGAGGCCCGATGGACCGTCGGTTAGGTTGGCGATCGGTGGGACGAGGTGGGCGGGTTGGTCGTTTCGGTGTGGCTCCCACAGCTTTTGTCGACCAAACGGACCTCGATCGGGAAGGTATTGGTAGTGCATCCGCCAACCGCTGTCTCCGCCCTCGAGCAGCGCGACCACGCGTGCTTTGTCACCGCTGTCGCTGTTGTTGTCGACGGTGAACCAGTCACCGTAATCGTTGAATGCGAGTTCCTGTGGGTTTCGCAAACCGTGGGCGAAGACATGCAGATCGCTGCCGTCGAGTTCGCATCGGAATACCGCACCCTCGGCCGGGTTGGACAACACGCGGCCGTCCGGTGTGGCGACATGAAATCCGCGGTCGCCGATCGAGAAGTACAACCGGCCGTCGTATCCGAGCGTCAATCCGTGCAGGTCGTGACCACGGAACGCGACGCGAACGCCGTATCCGTCCGACATCACCGTTTGCTCGTCGGAAATGCCATCGTTGTTGACGTCGGTCATCCGCCACAATTTGGGGATGCACGAGTAATAAACGTGTTCGCCGTGGGCGAGAACGCCGGCGCCGGTTCCCTCTTCGAGTGCGTTAAATCCGTCGGCAAAGATCGTGCTTTCGTCAGCCCGGCCGTCGCCGTCACGGTCGACGAGGCGGCGGATGCGATCTTCCTGTTGGGCGTATGCGGCGGCGCCCTCGCCGAGCAACCGTTTGTGGTAGTCGATTCGATCTTGGACCGTGCGGGCGGCGAGGTCGGCGAGCAACCAGGCCTCATCGTGCGCCCGGTTGTCGGTCACGCCGCGTTCCTGGCGATAGCTCTCGCAGATAAAAACTCGGCCGCGGGAGTCGACATCGAACGCGACGATGTTCGCGACATCCGGTTCAGCCGCGAAGAGGTTGATTTTCCATTCCGGGGCGATGCGGATCACCGACATCGCCTCGTTGGGTTCGTCGGACGCCTCGGCGACGAACGGAGAGGCGGCATCGGTGCGTTCGAGACCGATGAAGTCAGCCGACGTTGCAATCGAGAGAAATAGCAGTCCGGAGAGCATTCCCACCCACGTCGATACTCGACGCTCGCGTTGGGGGACTCCATTCGAAACGCGGCGCAGCGGGGCGCAATCGGAATGCTTCATGGCAAAAAGTCTTTGGTGGTTTCGCGAGAAGAGAGATGCGACGGCGTGGCAGGGGTCGCCCGTGGCGAAACCTGACGTTCAGGCGACCGTCCCTAGGATAGCCACTGTTGCCAAGAATGAACAAGATTCCGGAGGCGTAAATCCGTTAAACTGCAACGCATTGGATCGTTTTCTTCCGTTTTGTTCTCGGATGAAATTGTCAATCTCGCTCTCCAGCCGCCATCCTCTTTCTCCAGACGCCATTGTCCATGACCTCACCCGTTCCACCGAACGATTCCGAATCCGAGACAGCATCGCCGGAAGAAACAGAACAGAACCGTTCGTCTGATCCCGTTTCAGAGCCGGAGCACGCATCCGTGGGCGAGGAGGCGACCGACCGAGATGCAGCGGTCCGTCGGGGCAGCCCGTTTGCGGCGAAGCCCGATCAGGCGTCGGGTGTAATGGTGCTGCCGGTGGAGATTCTCGATCCGGAATGGGGCGTCCTGCGGGCAGCGAACTGGGCATCGGCCTGGGTCGCGATCTTTGCCATCGCCTGTGTTTCGATGTTCCCCGGAGGCGGCGTGATCGTCGCCGCGCTAGGGTGCGGTTTGGCGTCGGTAGGGCTGTTCTCGAGCCGCCAGGTCATCGCTGCGATTCTATTGCTGCTGCACGCGTCGCTGTTCTTTGCGTGCTACCAAAAATTGCTGTGAGACCGGAGCGTTCGTCGTGATGACGATCGCAATGTCACGCGTTGGAATTTTCGGTGGGTGTGGTCGCCCGAGGTGTCACGAGTGAGCCGAAGTGCGTGAGCACTCGGGTTTTGGCGTGTTGGGGTGGGAGACTTGGATGGCGTTTCTACCCGAGGCCTTACGGCCGTTCGGCTCACGTAGCTCGGTCTTTCCAAGACCGAGAGGGCAACCGTTGGCGTGAAGCCTTTCGGCGATTGCAGGTTGTTGTCATGCGGAGCATGACCTACTCGGAGTAGACGTGAAAAGTGAGCCGAAGTGCGTGAGCACTCGGGTTTTGGCGTGTTGGGGTGGGAGACTTGGATGGCGTTTCGACCCGAGGCCTTACGGCCGTTCGGCTCTCTGGGTGGGAACGTTCCGGGTATTCGGGGAGGTGGTAGTGGATCTTGTTAAAGATCCTCATGCACCGGGATCTTTGACTAGATCCACTACCCGAATACGGGGCTGTCAGAAACGACTATTCGTTCAGGCCGCTTATGGCGAAGCAGTCGAATTCGGTTTCGTTGAACGACTTGAAATCGTTGTCGTAGCACAGCCACAACGATCGACGACCGTCGGGAAGATTCGGCCCCCAGCACAATCCTTCGGCTTTCTCCTTGGCGCGTTCTCCGCCCAGGCCGTAGCGCGGATCGAGTAGGTCGATGAGAAGCGTTTTCTTCATCGGCGTGACGCCACCGGGCAGTTCCATTTCCGGCAGTGATGCGATTTCGCTGACGTCGGTCGCGCCGCGCATGTCAGCGATGTAGATTTTTTTCTCTTTCGCTTCTACGCCTGCTTTGCCGTCGCGTTCGAGAACGAGGAACCGGTTCTCGTCGATTGCCAACACTTCGCTCAGGCCGTTCCGTTTGCTGTCCATCACGTAAACGATTTCGCTGACGCACTGACGGTCGGCGCCGTAGACGATGCACCGGCAATTCACGCCGAGGCTCATCCCTTTGTAGGCGACCGAGTCCTGGACCAATGGGCTTTGCGGCATCGTCAGAATACATTTGCCGCTCGGTGTGACCGCGATCCCCTCGAGGCCGCGGTTGTATGCGACGCCTCGGAATGGGACGGAGGCTTCGGCGCGGCCTTGCCGCAGAAACTTCTCGGGGACAGGCAATTCCTTTTCGACGTGCCCGGATCGGTCAGCGATCATGACGTGCGGCCCATACTCGTCGCTGAGCAGGAGTTTGCCGTTGGGGAGTTTGCGGATGCCTTCCGGGTCGAGGGCGGTCCATTGGTGGTTCGGGTCGGTCGAAACCAGGTGTGCTTCATCGGCGACGGATGATCCGACGATCGGCTGTCCGTTGGGGGTGGACAGCATGTGAGTCTCGACCAACTCGCACGTAATTTCACGGGTTTGCGGATCGACGGTGAGTTCGACTTCGTGGTAACGGCAGCGATAGGTGACTTCGCCGTCGCCGGCACCGCGGTCGGCGAGCAACCAAAAACGGTTCCCCTGGCCGGAATATTCCATCGCGGAGAGTCCGCCGAATTGGTCGGCCGCGGAACCGTCTTCGAGCACACCCTGCTCGCCACTGAGATCGTGCAGCGAACCGTCGACCGACAGCGTGGCGATGAGTTCGACGGTGACCTTCGACGACTCGTCAGAGGAGGTCACGTTCTTTGCTTCGGCTGCGTCGATGCGGCAGCACAGCGACACGAGAACAACCCAAACGCAAGCAGCCTCTGACCAACGCTTCATTTCAATCCAGCCCATTTCCGGTACCGCCCGTTTGCAATCTTGCCGAGGCGATCGCGGTGCCCCGGCCGATCCGCAGAGTGTCGAGAACGTTTCTCAGGAGAAGGCTCTGCGGTCCCTCAAAATTGTGTTGAGATTCGAGGGAATGGATACGGGAAAAGAATGAAGATCGTGTGAAGTCTTAGGCCATCTCGTTTTTGATCAGGTTAATCAGGTCTTGCGTCTGCAGGCGAGCGGCCGCGTCGGTTCCATCGAGGACGCCGGCAACGAGTTCACGTTTGTCGGCATGCAACTGCAGGATCTGTTCTTCGATCGTCCGTTCGGCGACGAGGCGGTACACGGTGACCGGCCGTTCCTGGCCGATGCGGTGTGCCCGGTCGGTTGCCTGGTCCTCGACGGCGGGGTTCCACCACGGATCGAGGTGCAAGACGTAGTCCGCCGCGGTGAGGTTCAGGCCGGTGCCGCCGGCTTTGAGCGAGATCAGGAAGAGATCGCCTTCGCCGTTTTGGAACGCGTCGACGCGGCGTTGGCGTTCGTGCGAAGGCGTCGCTCCGTCGAGATACTGGTACGGAATGCCTCGTTTCTCGAGCACTTCGCGGACAACGTTGAGGTGTTTGACGAATTGACTGAACACGAGTGCCCGGTGGTCGCCGTCACGCAGTTCGTCGACGAGCGACAACAGCAGTTCGAGTTTCGACGAGGTCCCTTTCCATGTCGGTTCGACGAGTGCCGGGTGGCAAGCGAGTTGCCGCAATCGGGTCAGCCACGACAGGGTTTGGATGCGGCGACGGCCCTCGTGCGATTTGGCACCGTCGGTCGGTGCGTGGGTCAATTCGGCGAGCGCGGCCAAGCGGGCGTCTTCGTAAAGTTTGCGTTCGGCTTCGCTGAGTTCAGCACGCAGCGTGATTTCGGTTCGCGGCGGCAGCTCTTTGAGCACCTTGTCTTTGGTACGCCGGAGGATGAACGGACGGACCAATCGCGCGAGTGCCTCGCGACGTTCGGCGTCGTTGTGCCGTTCGATCGGTTCGGCGAATCGGCTGCGGAATCGTTGCCACGATCCGAGCAAACCGGGGCTCAGCGTTCGGAACAAACTCCACAGCTCACCGAGGTGGTTTTCCAGCGGCGTACCCGACAGGCCGAGTCGCCAGTCCGCTTCGAGGGTGCGGATCGCCTGCGAAGTTTTCGTTTGCGAGTTCTTGATGAACTGAGCTTCGTCGAGCACGAGCGTGCTCCATGACCGCGTCGCGAACCGTTTGGCGTCCCGCTGCATGAGCTGATAGCTGACGATGAGGATGTCGCCCGGGCCAGCGGTCTTGATGACTTCGTCGCGGTCGCAATCGCGATAGAGGGCCGGTCTGAGCGACGGGGCAAACTTGGCCGCTTCCCGCACCCAGTTCTCGCCAACGCTCGTCGGTGCGATCACCAGTGCGGGGCCTTCGGCGGCGCGGTCGATCAAGATGCCGAGCGTTTGCACCGTTTTACCGAGACCCATGTCGTCGGCGAGAACACCGCCCACACCCCATCGGCTCAAGCGGGACAACCATCGATATCCATCGAGTTGGTAATCGCGAAGAGTCGCGTCGAGACCGTCGGGCCGATCGGGGTTCCAATTCGACAGCGAGTCGAGCCGCTCGATCGCTTGATGCCACGCGGAGGTGGCTTCCAGAACAACGTCGTCGCTGAGGACTTCTTGGGCCATCGGGACGGCCGCACTCGGAAGTTTGAGTTGTCCCTTTTCCGCGACGAGCGTGTCGGCGAGCTGCGTCAAACGGCGACGGAACGCTTCGCTAATTTTCGCGAACTTGCGGTCGCCGACCCGGACGAGTTGACGGTCTTCGCGAACCGCGAGCAGCAGGTCCTGCAGTGGTACCTCCACGCCGTCGATCGTGACCGACCCGGTGACGCCGAACCAATCCGGCGAGTCGTCGATTTGCACCCGCAGCGATTTCGGGGTGATCTCGCCGCGAACGCGGAAGGTTTCGCCTTCGGGCCAAACGATCCGCGGGGCGTCTTCACCGGCATCATGCAAGCGGCTGAGCAGATCCAACGCGGCGTGGTCGGTGACGGCCACCCACTCGTGGTCCCCGTCGCTCGACAGTTTGTTCAGTCCGAAAAGCTCGATCACCTTCTGTGCGTTTGTCAGTTCGTTGGCCAGGTTCCGCTGCACGCGAACGGGGCCTTGGTCGCTCAAGCAGGGAACGAGTTCGGGCGGTTGGCCGGGCACCGGATCGTTTCGGAACCGTCCGTCGTGCACCCGCAGGGCAACCTTCAAACCCGCACCGGGGCGAGGCCGCATCTGTAGGATGAGTTCGCCGGTGGTCGGTTGGACCGGGCCGGCGAGTTGCGGCGGCAGGGAAACATGAATGAACGGATCGATCGATGCCGCCGACAACGCGAGTTTGGCCGCCGATGGTTCGTCGAGCATCGTGTCGCGGTAGTCGTCGCGAAGCAGGAACTGCACCAAACCGATCGCCGCGGAATCATTCAGCGTGCAGACGACGACGCGGTCGCTCTGCCGATCGGCGAGCACCACGACCGGTTCTACCGGGCTGGTTTGGCCAAAGATGACTTCGCAGTTGTGGACGTCGATATCGATGCCTTCGACCGACAGGCGCGGGCGGAACTGCACCGCGATCGTTTCGCCCGGAGGAGCGGCCAGGACATCGCCCGCCGCGTCGCCGGGGCCGTCAGGCGACGCGATCGGTGTTGCTTCGGATGCGGCCTTCGTTTCGCGTGATTCGTCGACCGCGGTTAGGGTCGCGGTGGCTGATTCGCCGTCGCCGTTGCGTGCGGCGCTGCCCATGTCGTTGCTCGCGTCGTTGCCGACGAGTTCGCCGAGTGACTTCGAACGCGAGCTTTTCTTCTTCGTGTTTTTCTTAACGCTCGACTTTGCTTTGCTCTTTGCCGCGGCCGGTTTCGGTTTGGTCGCTTGATCGACCTCGATCGGTTGCAGCGTCAGGGTCAGTTGGCTGCTGAAGACCTCCAGGGGCGACGCATTTTGGTCGTCCCACATGACATTTTCGTGACCGGCGAGTAAACGCAGGGCTTGGAACATTCCGAACTGGTCTTCGCGGAACCCGTGTGTCGGGATCGACGTCAGCGACGCTACTTGGCTGTCGAGCGGATCGGTCAGAAGATTGTGTTCGAGCAGGTCGAAACTCCGCACCTCGCGGCCTTTGGTCCAACCCTTGCCGCCTTTGCGTTGGCGTTGTTCGAACGGCGTGATGGTCAGCGGCGTGGTTTGCGACGCGACGTTGATCCGCAGTCGCCACTGCAGACGCGATGGTTCCTGGTCGGTGATGTCGGGGCGAGCATTCTTGGCACGTCGCAGGAGTTCGTCGACGAATTGTTTGCCCGCCGCGACCGCGTCGGCTTTCAGGCCGCCGAGGAATTCGATCAGTTGACCGTTGCCACGACGACGGGCCATTTGCTCCTGCAGCCACCACCCCGACGCTAACGTGTGGGGGCACCGCAGGTCGCGTTGGTGCGAAATGCAGCCGCATTCGCATTCCGCCCGGAGCTGCATCGCCTCGGCACCGGGATCGTCCTCGTCGAACTGCGGATGGACATTGATGACCACGCTCTGCAGGCGTTGACGGTTGCCTTGGACTTGGAATTCGAAGCGTACGCCCGCGTCGCTTTGGGTCAGCGTGGGCGTCTTCACGGTCATCATCGCCGCCCGCTTGTCGAACTCCTGATCGTGAGAATCGACTAGTCGTTCGATCGCTTCGCCCAACAGCAACCCGAGCGATCCGATCTGGTCCTCGGCGATCCAATCCATGCCGTCATCAATCCCATTGGTGGAAAAACAAGCGTCTCCCAATTCGACCTGCACCCGCGGCCCCGCCGAAGATGCCGAATTAGGAAATTCGAGCGAACCAGGGTACACGTCAGGGGCCGAGAACGCGATGGCTGATAAGAATTCTTTCCCACGCGGGAAGATATCCGGACACTAAGAACCTCTCCGAAAACCTTGGAAAGTTGCTCGGTAACCTCGAAAAGCTGCTCAGTCGGCCAGCGCGAGCCCCGGTTGTCTCGTATTAACCGCGGCGAAATCGGATCGGATGATGATTCGTTTGGGGTGTTTCGAAAAAGTTGTCGGAGCCCGATCGGCGATCCGGGCCAGCAAACCAGGTGGGAACGGCACCGAAGCGAACCGGCTAGAAAAAACAATTCGGCATGAAGTTTGCGTGCTCTGCGATGCGTTAACAGGCAACCGTTCACGGAAAGACTCGCCGTTTCAATACGCGTGTGTTCCGCCCGCAGAAAAGACCGGGACCGTCCGGTTGCCTACAGAAAGTACCAACCAACTAGTGTTCTGGCACGGCTTAATAGGGAGCGAGGCTCGGCAAGAGTTTCGCAAGGGCTCGTGAATCATCGAAAGTCTTCGCGACTTTCGCTACGGCCGTTCGCCCTCATTATTGATCGTGACGCACTTGATTTTCGGGGAGTGGACGAGGCGACGAGTCCTTGATGCGTTAGTCATGCACGGGGATTCCTTGCGTCATCACCCACTACGATTCCACCCGAAAGCCACGCTGCGACGGAATACTAGCACCCGCGCGAGATAGCGTCCCAACCCAAATCGCCGCGGTCCCAATCGCCGCTACCCAGAGGAGCCGGATCATGTCACAACGTCAATTACGCATGCAAATGCTCTACCTTTTCCTCGCCCTCGGCTGCGCAGCGGTGCTGACCGCAGGATGCGATGCCGAACTCGGGGACAGCGAAGTCGATTCGCTCGATCCAAACGTCCAAACCGAATACTCCGATTCCATGTTCGACAACGGAACGAAGTTGGAGGATTTTGGGCTCGAAAGCGAAACGCCTGGAGAAACTTGGGCGTCCCCGAAGGAAGACACCGGTGACGCGTCAGAAACCACCCCGGACGATCGGCCGCAGAACGATGCCCCGGTGAAGCCAACCTTCCAATCGAATGCGGGTACCGGGAGTGCCGAATAATCTATCGATTCGCAGGCGTGAATGAGGTCACGGGGAAGTGCTTGTGGATGTTCGTAGGCGGTTGGTGACCGGGCAGGAATCGCACTACAATGGGGTTTTTCTGCCAGAGAAATTCGCCTCCCCACCTTCAAGCCTCCCCGGCGGCACGGATTCACCATGCTCACCCCTACGCGCTGCGTTGTTCAGCCCCTCACCCGTTTCTCCAGTCACCTCTCGCTCCTATCACGGACGCCGTTGTTTCGGTCGTCTAAGCCTCGTCGTCGATCGTCCGGGACTGTTTCCTGGTTGATGATCGCTGCCTCCGTGATGATCGGTCTGGGATCGTTTGCCGGTTTGGGGACAGCCACCGTTTGGGCGGATGAAACAGCGGGCGAGGAAAACGTCGACGTGGTCGTCATCAAACGGATGCCGGTCGACGAGGAAGGCCGCGTCGTCAATTTTCAGCGGGATATCGCTCCGATTTTTCGCGAACACTGCTTGGAGTGTCACGGGCCGGACGACGCCAAGAATGATTTTCGGATCGATGACCCCGATTTGGTCTTCGATTACGTGGAGGCGGAAGACGCCTCGTCGAGCAGCATGTATGTCGACTACATGACAACGGATGATGACGACATGTTGATGCCGCCGCGTGGCCATGGCGGGCCGTTGAGTGCGGCCGAACTCGCGTTGGTTCGATTGTGGATCGATGAAGGCGCTCACTGGCCCGAAGATGCAATGTTGGACGGTTCCGGAGCCCCGTTGCCGGAAACGGAAGAGATGTCGGTCGAGGACATGGGCCTGGTCGCTCGGGTTTGGTCCTTCCAGGGGTTTCTGCACCCGGCGACGGTGCATTTCCCGATCGCGTTGCTGTTGGTCGGTGCGTTGTTCGTCGTGCTCGGTTGGAAATGGCCCGCGATCGGCACGCAGATCCCGCTGGCGTGTTTGTTGATCGGTGCAGCGTCCTCGATCGCCGCAACAATGATGGGATGGTCGTTCAGCGTCGAGAAGGGCTACGGATCGTGGAATCGATTTGATTTCGATGCCGAGATTTTCTGGCACCGTTGGTCGGCGGTCGTGGTGACCGTTTCGGCGACCGTGTTCTCGATTATCGCGTTGATGTCGCTGCGGAATTCGTCTCCAAAGTTGACCGCGACGTGGAAGATCGGCTTGCTGTTGGTGGCCGGATTGGTCGGTGCGGTCGGCCACCAGGGCGGAGAATTGACGTACGGAAAAGCGTTCTATCCGAAAGCGTTCAGTATTTTGCTGGGCACGGAGCTGCAGCCTGACGATGAGGAGGCGATCAACGTGGAAGCGGTCGAGGTGGAGGTCCCCGCGATCGATGAGCAACCGCTCGCGGCGACGAATTAGCGATACTACCCCCATCCAGGAGGTTGTGCAGTTTTTGAGTGCTTTATCGCCAGGCATTTATCATCACCTTCCCTGGGGAGGGGCGAGCGAAGCGAGGGCTCAGCATCGAATCCAGCGCGTAACCCTCACCGGCCCGAAGCGGTCCGACCTTCCCAAAGGGAGGGTGAAGCAAAACTTCACGACCTCCCAGGCGGGTGGAAGTTGTTAAACTTCCCGCGGCGCAACAATCCGCTAAACGATTTCACCGCGGTTGGCTCTGGCCGGCTGGTGGATTTCCGATGGCGGCTTCGAGCATTTTGAAATTGGAAGAGTCCGATCCCCGTCGCTGGAGTTGTCTGAATTCAGACCACCGAATTCAGTCGACATTCTTGGCGAAACCGGCTGCATCCTTTTCAAACGGCTCTCGTGGTGCGTCACGATCAAGAATGAGGGGTGAAGGCAGTAGCGAAAGTTACGAGACTATCGATAATTCACGAGTCCTCCCGAAATTTCTGACGAGTTTCGCTACCCTAAATTGAAGCTTTGGCGCACCACTGGTATTTCATGTCAATTCAATTTTCGGGGAGTGGACGAGGCGACGAGTCCTTGATGCGCTAGTCACGCTCGGGGATTTCTTGCGTCATCCACTACGATTCCACCCGAAAGCCACGCTGCAGTGGAATACTAGCATCGCGTGACCTGAGCAACGACCTCGCGGGCCGGCGGAATCGCTGCCCGCGTTTGGTATCGGCTCGGATTGCGCCGGGTTGTATGCTGCCGTTCCAATTCACGTATCCGTTTCACTCCTGCCGCGAGACTGCTTCGTTGTCACTGTCCACCGTTGAAAAAAGTGAACCGCGTTATATCAACCGCGAACTCGCGTGGCTCGAGTTCAATTCACGCGTGCTCGACCAAGCGGACGATCCCAACATGCGGTTGCTCGAGCGAGCGAAATTTCTCGCAATCACGGGCTCCAACCTCGACGAGTTCGTGATGGTCCGCGTCGGCAGTTTGAAACTGCAGAGCAGCGGCGGGGGCGGTCGTCGCGACCCGGCGGGCCTGACCGCGACCGAACAACTGCTCGCCGTCGCGATGCGATGCCATCGGCATATCACGCGGCAGTACACGTTGCTGCGCGAAGAAATCCAACCGGCCCTCGCCGAGCGCAATATCACGCGGGTGGACCTGAACGAATGCAGCGACCGGATCGAAGCCGCGGCCCGACGGCATTTTCAGGACGACGTGGTGGCGGTGTTGTCGCCGCAGGCGCTTCACGATCGCCGCTTCCCGATGCTGCCCGGACTCGGCATCCATCTGTGCGTCGAGTTGAAAGGGGTTGCCGAGTTGGCGCCGCAGAACACTCGCAAAATCAAACGAGCCGATGACTCGGACATGGGAGATTCGGCCTCGAAAGAAAAGCCCGAGGAATTCGAGCCGCAATTCGCCGTGATCCCGCTCGGCCGAACGCTGCCACGGATCGTGCCGCTGCCGTCGGACAAATCGCACGGTGAGAAACACGGTTCGAACGAACCCGGTGCGCGTGGCGGACCGGGCGGCGGTTCGCACGAGAGCGGATTCAATTACGTGTTGCTCGAAGATCTGGTCGCGCACTTCGTCGATGAGTTCTTTCCCGGCCGCGAAGTCGTCCAGTGCAAACCGTTTCGCATCACTCGGAACGCCGACGTGGAACTGCGTGAAGACGGCGCCGGTGACTTGCTCGGCGGCATGGAAGAGGTGCTCGAAAGCCGTCGATTGTCCGATGTCGTGCGTCTGGAAATGGACGCTTCGGCGAGCGATGCGATCCGTAACTACCTGATGGAGAGCTTTTATGTGGACCCCGATTATGTTTTCCAAATCGACGGTCCACTCGATCTGACGTACCTGTTCGGGCTGCACTCAATCAAAGGATTTGACTCCCTGCGTGACGAAGCGTGGCCACCCCAACGCAGCCCGGCGATCGATCCTTCCGAACCGATGTTTTCGTCGATCGCCTCGGGTGACATCATGTTGATGCATCCGTACGAGTCCTTCGACCCGGTGGTCCGGTTTATCGAAGAGGCGGCAACGGATCCCGACGTGCTCGCGGTGAAACAGATTTTGTATCGAACGAGTCGCGACAGTCCGATCGTGGCGGCGCTGAAGAGAGCGGCTGAACGTGGAAAGTATGTTACCGCGATTGTGGAGTTGAAGGCTCGGTTTGACGAAGCCCGCAACATTGAGTGGGCTCGTGAGATGGAGCAATCCGGTGTGCAGGTGATCTACGGCATCCGTGGGCTCAAGACGCACGCGAAGGTGTGCATCATCGTTCGGCGGGAACCGCAGGGGCTCGTCCGTTACGTTCACTTCGGAACAGGGAACTACAACGAGGTCACTGCGAACTTGTATGGAGACGTTTCGATCCTGACGAAAGATGAAACGTTAGGCACCGACGCGACCATGTTCTTCAACGCGGTGACCGGCGCGAGCCAACCGCAGCCGCTGCAACAATTGTCGATCGCACCACTGACTCTCCGGCGTACCGTCTTGGACATGATCCGAGGCGAAACCAAACGTTCCAAACAGGGACAGAAAGCAGAGATCATCGCCAAACTGAATGCGTTGGTGGATACCGAAGTGATCGACGCCCTGTACGAAGCCAGCCAGGCGGGGGTGAAGATTCGTTTGAACGTTCGTGGTGTCTGCTGTCTTCGTCCCGGCATCCCTGGATTGAGCGAGTCGATTCAAGTGGTGTCGATCGTGGATCGGTTCTTGGAACACGCCCGCGTGTTGTTCTTCCGCCACGGCGGTGACCCAGCGATCTTCATCAGCAGCGCGGACTGGATGCCTCGGAACCTGGACCGCCGGGTCGAATTGTTGGTCCCGGTCATCGATCCTGCAATCCGCAAACGGTTGCGTGAAACGTTGCAGTTGTACTTCCGCGACAATCAGAACGCGTGGCAGATGCAACCCGACGGAACGTACACGCGAATCACCGCCGGAAAAAAACAAAAGCCGTTCCGCGTGCAAGAAACGTTGTACCGAAACACGGTCGAAAACATCCGCCAAATTCAGCAGAGTTCGCGAATGGTGTTTGAAGCCCATCGTCCCTCCGGCTGAGAATCATTCACCCGGTTGCACGACGTCGCGGCAGATTCGTTACACTCATCGTTATGTCCAACGAGTCGCCAACTCCTCCGCGAAGCCATCCGTCGTCGATGCAACCGATCGTGCGCAGCCGTGTGCTGCCGCGGGTTTCATTCCGGGCAATGATGATCGGGACGGTGGTCGCTGCGGTGATCGCCGCAATCTCCCGAGCGGCCGGGGATGGTGCCACTTTCGCGAAAGCGGTGATGGTGGCGATCGTGATGACGGCGTTCTTCTTTTTGCTGGCGGCGGTTGCGTTCTTGATGTCGTGGGCGACGGCAAAACTAGTCATCGGCGATGTCGACAACGCCCGCGAAGGGAATCCGTTTGCCAAAGACCAATTGCCACCGCAATTGCTCAAACCTCGCGAGCCGGAGCAGTGATGGCGTTGCGATTCAGTCGCGGGATGTTTTGTTGGCTCAGTGTGTTGGTTTGGGCGGTCGTGTTCGGATCGTCGTCGCCGGCGCAAAACCGAGACGATGCAGTGTCGAACCCGACCGCCGGTACGGTGACGGCGGAGCCCGCTCGCTTTTTGAATGAGGTCTCCTCCAATGCGGTGGTCTTTCCGACGACCACGAAGAATCGATTGGGGTGGCGGATGGTTGTCCGCGTGGCGTCGTCGCTGACTGCCGATACGATGCGGGTGGAGATGAGCTTCTCGACGACGGGTGGGCCAACCACCGCGGATCTCAATCTCGAATTGCGGTTAACCCCGTCGACCACCGGTCACTCGCCCCCGCAATCGAGTTTGCGGGCATCGGTGCCGTTTCGAATCCCGGAGGGAACGAGCCAAACGCGATTGGCGAGGCATCTGCCGAAATCGTCGTTCGGTAATTTTTACGTGGTCGAAATTCTCGAAGGCGGCCGTCCGGTTCCCGGTTGTCGATCGTCCGTGGGAGATCCGATCACCTATCGCGACTCGGCCATGTATGTCAATCAAAACCTGCAGATGCGTTTCAATGCGCTGTGGGTTCGATCCGACGTCGACGACTCGACGCGACCGCAGTCGTTGAAGACCTGGGCGTTGTCTCACGGCGGTTATCCGTATCATTCCACCGCGAGTCCGGATGAGTGGATGCAGATGATCGAGTCGGGCTACGGCGGCGACACATCGAGCAACTTTGCCGCCGTCGGGCTTGATACGCTGCCGTTGGATTGGCGCGCGTACCAGCCTTACGATGCAGTTCTGATGCATGGAGAAGACTGGCGATCGCTTTCCGAAAAATCGCCCGCCGCAGCGACGGCTCTCAGGCAATGGGTTCAACTCGGCGGCGTGTTGATCTTGCGCGGGGTGAATGCCGAGGACGTCGAAGCGTTACCCGCTGAGCGATACCAGACCGCGTCACGGGAATCGCTCGCGGAGGCGTCGATTCAGGTACAGCAGACGGCAGCGCACTACGACGCAATGGCCGATCCCAACAGCGAACTGTACAGCCGTGAGATGAGTTACATCGTCTCGACTACCGAATCGCGTGCCCAATGGGATGAGTGGTTTCCTGAGGCAGCCAAGGAGCTGCGACAATCGCTCCGAGACTATCCGACCACATTGGCGAGTCAGGAAAACGGCGTCCAAGGACGGGCCGAAGTCGCCGGAACAATCATCTACCTCGGCACCCCAGAAAAGGCGGCCCCAGAAAAGGGGTCAGGTACCGTTTCGGAGGAAAGGGCCACCGAGCCGGGAATTGAAACGTTGCAGTGGGCGGCCGCGTTGGAGTTGATGGGATGGAAGCATTCGCGGTTGATTCGCAGCGGTGCCGACCCGATTCTCGGAAGTCAGCGGTTCTTTCAGTGGGTGATCCCCGGTGTCTCGCAGCCGCCGGTTTACACGTTCATGGGTTTGCTAGGCGTGTTTGTCGTTTTGGTCGGACCGGTTGCGTATCGAAAGACCGCGAAGGCAGGCCGGAGTTACCTGATGTTCGCGATCGCTCCCGTGTTGGCGATCGCGACAACGGTCGCACTGCTCGGTTATGGCGTGGTCGCAGACGGGTTCGGGACCCGCGCCCGCATTCGCCAGATCACTTGGGTTGACGGTGCGACCGGCGAAGGTGGAACCCGTTCGCGTTCGACTTATTTTGCCGGGATCCGTCCTTCGCAGGGACTGACCTTTCCCGGCGACAGCGAGGTGACGTTGTACCCAGACAACCAAACACGTGGCTGGGAGGCGAGAGTCGACGACCGGTTCGAATCTCGTGGGCTAGTCACCGCAACGGAGGACGCGTTGGTTTTTAACCGAGACTTTTTGCCGAGTCGGCAACAGCGTCAATTCGTAGTTCACCGCCCGGTTTCTCGATGGGGGCAGGTTCGGATCGGCGAGAACCTCTCCGACGAACCGTTGCCGGTCGTGCTGTCACCGACGGCCGCCAATTCCAACAATCCGGCGAACGTTGCTCTCGATGAGGAGAAACTAACTGGACCCGCCTCGGTTGTCGTGCACTGCGACGCGAACACGCCTCTGCGCGAAATTATTATTTGTGACCCCGAGCGGCGTTATTACTTTGCCGAGTTTGTTGACGCGGGCGCGTCCACCATTGCGGTGCAAATCACCAAAAAGCACGCGTCCGAGCGGTTGGGGGAAATGTACAAACGCCAATGGTTGATCAGCACGGTGGTGCAGCGTCGCGAAACCAATTCAGCCTTCAATCGTTCCATCGAAAACGAAATGAGCGATTTGGTGTCGGAACGACTTAATCAGATCGATAGCGTGGTCAAACCGACCGATGGTGTGTTTGAGTTCGAGCTTCAGCAGAGGTTGCAGTTGCAGTCGGATCTGCCGCCCAACAGTTTTCTCGCGCTCGCGGACATTGACGATGATGCCGTCGCGATCGAGGGAACGCAGGTCACCGACAGCATTCACTACGTCATGGGGTCACTGCCATGAGTGACGAAACAACGATCGCATCCGAAGGCGGAGCCGCTGAGTTGCCCGACGAGATGCAGCGTCCTGATTCCGATCCGCATTTGTCCAACGGTGATTTTTCCGGGCAAGCGAATTCCGATCAAAGATTGAACCAATTCGCTGCGCCGAAAAACAACGCCGCCGTCCATCCTTCTGCCGGCGGTGTTCATTCCGGGACCGATGACTGCATCGAACTGCGTCGGCTGTATCGATACTTTGGCAAAACCAAAGCCGTGCACGATATCTCGTTCTCGGTATCACGTGGGCACGTGTTCGGTTATATCGGACCCAACGGTGCCGGCAAAACGACATCGATGCGAATCCTCTCAACACTTGACTTGCCGAGCTACGGGGATGCTTTCGTCGACGGGTTTTCCGTTGTGAATGATCCCGAATTGGTGCGGCGACGATTGGGGTTCATGCCGGATTCGTTTGGCACGTATCGTGATGTCAATTGCGAAGAGTATCTGGACTTTTTCGCTCGGGCGTATGGGCTCGTCGGACGCGAAAGAACCGAGCGATTAAAATGGGTGCTCGACTTTACCGGCACCGTGGGGATGAAAGAGAAGCCGATCCGTGGACTGTCAAAAGGGATGAAACAGCGACTCTGCCTCGGTCGCGCCCTCGTGCATGATCCGGCGGTGATGATTCTCGATGAGCCGGCGGCGGGTTTGGATCCGAGAGCCCGCATTCAACTGCGAAAGATGATTCGGGAACTTGCCGACCGCGGCAAAACGATCTTGATCAGCAGTCATATCTTGACCGAACTTGCCGAGATGTGTGACGCGGTCGGGATCATCGAGCAAGGGCAATTGCTCGCGACCGGCAGCGTCGACGAGATTCAACGGCAGCGAAACCAGACTCGCGAGATCACCTTGCGTGTGCTTGATCGAGCGAATGAAGCGGCCGAACGATTGACTCAATTACAAAACGATTCGGAGTCGACCTCTCACGTGCTCGGCGAGATAGTCATCGACGGCGAACTGTTGCGTTTTGGTTTCGAAGGCGAGCTTCGCGACCAGGCTGAGTTGGTCGCATGGCTGGTCGGTGAAGGCTACGCGGTGGCCGAAGTGACGTCCCATCGCAAGAGTCTTGAAGACGTCTTCCTCCAGGTCACTGAAGGCTTGGTTCAGTGAATCGGTATTAGGGCTTCACATTCGCCACGTACCTGATCGCAAACGGGCAAATCGCCTACCAGGCTGCTTGGGACAATGGATCAATGAGTGACCCCATCGGTCGTCGACGACGATACGAATCCGTTGCCGTATCACACAAGGCAACGGTCGGTTAAATACCGGTGTAGTGGACGACGTTACGAGCGGGACGGCGACACCGCTGAAGGAGAGATGGATTGGCGAGTATAGGGTGTCAGCCGTACGCCAGTTTGTACCCCTTATCTGCCAGCAGCTGATATGCGACTTACTGCCCGTGATACGTCTCGGCCGAGATCTCGCAGCGGGCCAATGAATTGGGGTCAATGAACTGGGTCAATGAACTGGGGCAATGAACAGGGCTCAGCGCCGGGCATGCGGAACAGTTCCGTGGGATTACGTTGGAGATGAAGCGCGGTTCACGTTCGTCACGATGGCGAGCGGTGGTGGTAGAATGCAGTTGATGAAGATTCGCTAGACTGAGCCTTCGATTCATTCAATATCGATCATCGAGAAAAAGCAAAATGAAACTGTTGCCCATCTTTCTTGCCATTGCCATGTGCCTGAGTGCAGCGGCCGATGAATCACGTCCCAATATCCTCTTCATCATGACGGATGATCACGCGGCCCATGCCCTCGGTGCCTATGGCGGCAGGTTGGCAAATCTCGAACTGACGCCCAACCTCGATCGCTTGGCTGCCCAGGGAATTCGTTTTGACAACACGTTTTGCAATAACTCGATTTGCACTCCCAGTCGCGCCTCAATTCTTACGGGGCAATACCCGCAAACCAATGGTGTCCTGGATCTAGACATCCCGTTGGATCTGGAGAAACAGTACCTGCCACACGAGATGCGTCGGCTTGGGTATCGCACTGCGGTGATCGGCAAGTGGCACCTGCACAGCGAACCGACCGCTTTTGATTACTACAAGGTGCTACCCGGACAGGGAAAGTATTTCGACCCAACGTTTCATGAGAAAGGCAAAGGACAGTGGCCCAACAACATCGTGGCCTCGCAAGGGCATTCCACAGACGTCATTACGGACTTGGCTATTAAGTACATCAAGGAACGCGACAAGACCAAACCGTTTTTCTTGATGCATCACTACAAGGCACCGCATGACGATTTTGAATTTGCACCACGCTACCAAGGCTTTCTCGCCAATACCGAAATCCCCGAACCTTCGAGCCTGTATTACCAACCTGAATGGGGTTCGAAAGGAACTCGAGGCGCGAACGGATCTCTGGAGCATTACATTGGCACCTCAGTTTCAGACCGACATGACTATCGCAACTACAACGAGATGTTGTTGGACGGAAAGTACGAGGGGAAACAGTCCGCACACCTTGGCTACCAGGCCTACCTCAAGGCTTACTTGCGATGTGTTAAAGGGGTTGACGACAACCTGGGTCGGCTTTTTGAGTTTCTAAAGTCCGCAGGGATCTGGGAAAACACCGTGATCATCTATACCGGTGACCAAGGGATGATGCTCGGCGAGCATGACCTGCAAGATAAACGCTGGATGTACGAAGAGTCGATGCGGATGCCGTTTCTGGTGCATTATCCACGAATGATCCAACCTAAAATGGTGACCGACCTGCTGATCAACAATACCGATTTTGCCCCCACCATGATCGAATTGGCCGGAGGCAGCACTCCCGAGTACATGCAGGGCAGGAGTTTTCTGAAGACGCTGCAAGGGAAAGAGGAATCGGATTGGAGAACCGCCACCTATTACCGCTACTGGATGCACATCATCCATCATTACGTGCCCGCCCATTTTGGCATCCGTACCAAGCAATACAAACTGGTGTTTTACTACGGCAAACACTACCTGCCCGAATCAGAATTTGGGAAACACTACTGGGCAAACCAGTATCACGGCATCGAAAAAGAAACGCCGCATACCTGGGAACTGTACGACCTAAAAGAGGACCCACAGGAGTTGCGGAACCGATACCACGACCCCAAGTACCAGGGAGTCATTGCCGAGCTGAAGAAGGAGTTAAAACGACAGCGCATTGAGCTTGGCGAAACGGATGCCAACTATCCCGCCATTCAAGCGATCGTAGAAAAACACTGGAATGACTAACTCCAACAGCAACTCCAGTTCAAAAGCCTTTCCAGAATCAAAGGTGTCGGACACAATACTGTTCGGCACGAAAGTTGCGCATTGAATTTTGATGACTTTTGGCATGGCAATTGCGCAAGCATTCAAATTTGGCGGATGCTCCGCCAGTTTGACACGCAGCGGATAAGCCAGTGCCGAACCGGCCCCCTAAACAACGAAGTCCAACGACCGAGAGCCTCGGCAGCGATAGGGATGCGGCCACGGAAGACTCGCCTGATATTCGCGCCGCGGAGCTGCAGGGCCTGAAGTTCTTCAAGAAGATCCGGCCGCTGCT
>NZ_ANOH01000225.1 GCF_000346505.1 Aporhodopirellula sallentina SM41 | reverse complement strand
ACGTAGCTCGGTCTTTCCAAGACCGAGAGAAGGCGTCGGTTGGCTGTTTCTGGGACTGGGCGGTTGGAGCGTGGACTGCAACGATTGTGGATTGCCGGAACGTCGCTTCGCTTGGTCCGGCCTACGGGGGCGATGCGAGAACGACGGGCGTAAATTGATCGATGTGCGTTCGCACCGGTTGCCCGGTAGAAATCCGCGGCTAACGCCGATTGGCTGATTGGGTCGCCCACGCAGCTCGTTCTTTTCACGACCGAGTGCCATCCCACCGGTGAGCCGAATGTGCGTTAACAGTTGGGGAGGCGGCGGAGTTTGGTGGCGTCGAGGTCGAGGCCCATTTCGGTAATCATGGCGACCAACTCTGACTGCCCACGCAGTTTGAGTTTCTGTGTGATCGATGATTTGTGACGCTCGATCGTCTTCGGGCTGCGGAACAAAAGCTTGGCGACGCGTGGGACGCTCATGCCGTGGCCGAGCAGGATAGCGACCTCGAGTTCGCGTCGCGTCAGAACATCGAGCGGTCCGAGGCCGATGAAGTTCGTGTGTACCTCTTCAATCGGTTCTCGCGTATCAATCTCGTCATGTCCGCCGCTGGTCCGTGTGATCACGATCACCCGATTGAACGGTGGCGACGTGTCTTCAATCGGCCACACGTTCGAACAAATTCGTTTGCCGTGATAAACGTGAGTGATCGAGAGAGGTTTGCTTTCTTCGATCACACGAGCGATCATCGCCATGCGTTCGGCAGCGTACTCGGGCGAGTGAAAGTCACTGATCTTCTTGCCCGCATAGTCGATACCGGTAGCCTTCGAAAACAACAACATTGCGGTGTCGTTGACGAACAGCAATCGGCCTTCCACATCCGTGATGCACACGCCAACGCCCGCCGTTTGTGTGACCGCCGCCCACAATGACATCGGATCGATTTGGGGCGGGTCGATGCGATCGCGGCGAGTGGGGGCGACGCGTTGTGGCGTGCCGCGATCGGTTGGGTCGGGCGACGTTTGACGCGAGGAAGGGTCAGGCATGTCGGGGACGAGTTCAAGAAAAGAGAATTGTGAACAAAAGTCGACGAGATGAGGTGATCAACTCATAGATTACCCGGGTTGGCCCCCCAATACTACTGAAACTCAGAGCACTCCAGAACGGTGCCAACGCGGCAATAGCGATTGTCGATGCGGCAACTCACCAATACGCCTCGGAATCGATCTGGTTAGCTCACGACCTGGCTCGCCACGGAAGGAACAACCAGCCACGGATGGCATTTTTTATCTCCAGCCGAGTGGACTGATCACGCAACGCTTCTAGCGTTTCTTCTCTGGTGGTGCTCCAAGCCTCGTTTTCGGGTAGCGAAACTCGCCAATAGTTTCGGGAGGGCTCGTGAATCACCAAAAGCGTTGGCGACTTTCGCTGCGCCCTTAAACCCCCATTCTTGATCTGTTGATGTCTTCCACTTGCGTGACTGTTCGCACTCGCGGTTGGTTGTCCATGTCGAACAGGGTGGTGAGGTTGATGAATCATACTTTGTGATCATTCGGTACCTTCCCTCGAAATTTTCCATCGCCGGTGGTCTACTATCTGGCCCACCATCGGATTTTCACGGCACAGGAAAATGAGCGTGTTGCATCGACTTATGGCCCGATTGAAATCGCGGTCGCATTCGTACTGGGATTCTTTCTCGTTCGTAGGGCTCGTGTTCGCCACGCTGTTCTTTTGCGGTTCGGTGACGCCGTCGTTGTTGCCGCGACCGTATTTCGTGCAAGGTGTACTTTCCGGTTTCTCGTTGGCGATCGGCTATGGCGTCGGTGTTTTTCTGTTGTGGTGTTGGACGTTTCTCGAACTGCCGCATCCATCCGAAGTGTTGGCAACGCGATTCAAGCAGGCTTCGGTGATCGGAACGAGTTTGGTGTTCTTGGGATCGACGTGGCGGGCGACGGAGTGGCAAAACTCAATCCGAGAACGGATGGAACTGCCGCCGGTAGAGTCGGCTGACCCGTTTTGGTTCTGCGTGATCGCGATTGTGGTCGCCTGTGTGTTGGTCGCGATCGCCCGCTCGATGATCTTTGGCGGACGCAAGCTGTCGCGCGGTCTGGAACGATTCGTTCCGCGTCGAATCGCAATCTCGGTGAGCACCGTGGTGGTGTTGATCGTGGCGACGATGATTGCCAACGGTGTCGTCGCGCGGGGGATGTTGAATTTCGCGGATGGTTTTTTCTTGAAAGCGGATTTGCTCATCGACGACCAAATCGAGCAACCGAATCGTAGCCTCGCGTGCGGCAGCGAAGAGTCGTTGGTCGATTGGGAGTTGATCGGCCGACGCGGCAAAGACTTCATCGCGGGCGGTCCGACGCGTGAAGAGATCGCTGCGTTCACGGGTGAGGAGGCGATGCACCCGATCCGCGTGTGCGTGGGGATGCGGTCGGTCGACGGAGAAGACGCGCGGGCGGAACTCGCGTTTGAGGAACTCAAACGAGTCGGCGGTTTCGATCGCAAGGTGTTGATCGTGGCGACACCGACCGGAACCGGTTGGCTCGACGAAGGTGCGGTGGATACGGTCGAGTATTTGCACCACGGTGATACGGCGATCGTCAGTGCACAGTATTCGTATCTGCCGAGTTGGATCACGATCTTGGTTGACCCATCCCGGTCGCGACGATCGGCGACGGCGCTGTTCGACAAAGTTTACGCTTACTGGACGACGTTGCCCAAAGATGAGCGACCGCGTTTGTATTTGTTCGGGCTGAGTTTGGGATCGTTCGGTTGTGAGGACGCCGCGGATCTGCTCGAAACGTTTCAGGACCCGATCAACGGTTCGGTGCTCAGCGGACCGCCCTTCCCGAGCCACCAGTGGCAATCGTTGGTTGCCGGCCGGAATCCGGAATCACCGGTTTGGTTGCCGACGTTTCGGAATCAATCGATGGTGCGATTCACATCGCAAATCAACACGCTCGACAGCGGCAAAGCTTGGGGGCCGATCCGCAACGTTTACATCCAATACGCGAGCGACCCGATGGTTTGGTTTTCACCATCGCTGGCTTGGCACCGACCCGAATGGCTGACCTCGCCGCGAGGTCCAGACGTTTCTCCGGGACTGCGTTGGTCCCCGATCGTCACGTTCCTGCAGATCGCGTTCGACTTGCCGATGGCAACCAGCGTCCCGATCGGCTACGGACATAACTACGCGCCAGCGAACTACATCGACGCCTGGAACGCCGTGACCGAACCGGAAGGATGGTCCAACGAAGAGATCAGCCGGTTGAAGCAGTTTTTCAAACCAACCGAGGAATGAGGCAACGCGAGAAACACGCCGGCGGATGGTTGGCCCGGGCGGTTGAGGTCTGGATTTCAAAGGTTGTGTGGATGCCGGAACGTCGCTGCGCTTGGTCCGGCCTACGGGGGCGATGCGAGAACGATGGGCGCGAATTGGTTGCTGTGCGTTCGCCCTGGTTGCCCCGTAGGAACCGCGGCTAACGCCGATTGGCTGATCGGGTCGCCCACGTAGCTCGGTCTTTCCAAGACCGAGAGCACCCACCGCCCAGATCACCACTCGGCCGGGCGAAAAAAATCGCACGCGACCATCCCTACAAAGCGACCGCGGTCCGCGATCACTTAGAACTGCATCTTGTATTTGTCCGTCATTTGGCGGCGCATTGATGCGGTCATTTTGTCGATTTGCGAGAGCACGCCGCGGAAGTCCGCGTAGGCGGTTCCTCTTGCGTAGGCGTCCGTCACGCGTTGGTAATCGGCGGAACTGTTGGGGTCGGAATAGCCGTATCCGTAACCGTAGCCATACCCACGTCCGTAGCCATAATAGGATCCACTCGAGAGTCCTTGGCTGGCCTTGGCCTTGCCAGCTTGGATGTTCGTCGAGCGGACGTTCAATGCGTTCCCCCGAAGCAGTTCAGCGACGTCGCTACCGTACTGCACCATCACCGGGTCAACATTCAGTGTCCCCATTGCGTCGAGCTTGCGGGCTTGTTGATCGTTCCATTTCGCCAAGCCACCGGTCGTTTGAGATTTGTGTTTGCGGACCTGCTCGATGGTCTTGTTGACTTCGTCGAAGTAATGCTTCGTCGTGTAAGCGACTTGCTCGGCCGCCGAGCCCGGTGAGTCGGACAATTTGATCATCTGGTTCGAGATGTTGTTTGCTTCGGTGGAGAGCGTGAAAATGTTCAGCAAACCGCCGAGCGAGGCTTCGGTGATCGCACCTTTGAACGCCAACTGGTTGCCTTCGGATTTCACTTCCCAAGAGAGCACCTCGGGAGCGGCGGTGCCGTTGCGTTCGAGGATCTCGGCGAGCAGTTCGTTGGCGATTGTCTTCAGGCTCGCAGGCGACTTTTCGAAATCGATCGTGAAGATGCATTGCCCCAAGCTGTCACGGCCGATGATGACGCTGAACCCTTTGACCGACGCCAGGGTGCTGGCGACCGAGTCGGGTTGGTTTGATTTCAGCGATGTGAATTTCTTGAGTTTTTCAGCCAAAGGCACCGGCGAGATCAGGTTGCGAACGTCCGCCGCGATCATGAACGAAAGATACGATTCGGGCTGTTTCGACAAAGCCGCCAGGTAGCTGGAGTCGGAGATGTCCGCATCGGACTGAATCCATCGCGACAGGAGCGACCGGTTGGCCGGACGAAGGAAACCGAGTCGGTTGTCCTCGAGCGGCACCAGGTATGATTGCCGGGGCGACCAGACCACTGGGGTGCCGATGATCGAATCGACGTAGCCGCCTGTTGCCGAGGCGATTTTTTCGGCGTCGGGAGCCGATTTCATCATCGCGTAACCCGCTTCCCAGCGAGGCCGCAGGCTGGAGAGATCGAGGTCGGAGATCAGCCAAATGTCGTTGACGTTATCCGTCAAACGCGATGAGAATTCCGCGTCGCTCATCAGTTTATTGAGCGAAGGGACGTGGACATAAGCGATCGCATTGGCCGGTGCGGGGGACTGCACGAGCAGTTTGGCGAGTTTGGTGTCTTGAGCGTTCGCGACGCCTATCAGGCTCACGCAGACGCAGATCGATGCCAGGAGCCGGGCGGTAGTGGTGAACATCTTTTCGGAGCCAAGGTGCAGGGGTTCGGAGTATTCGAGACGGTCGCAACGAGTCTACTTTCACGCCCAACACCAAGCAACCAATCTAAGGGGGCGCAGATTCCGCCTGGACACGCGTTCGAATCGTGTGGCGGGGATTGCCGGAACGGCGCTTCGCTTGGTCCGGCCTACGCGGGCGATGCCAAATTGACGGGCATGAATTGGTCAAAGTGCGTTCGCATCAGTTGTCAGGCAGAGAACCGCGGCGAACGCCGATCGGCTGATT
>NZ_ANOH01000224.1 GCF_000346505.1 Aporhodopirellula sallentina SM41 | reverse complement strand
TTCAGCACACATGAACGCAGCCGCCATTTCAGCCCGCAATTCTCCTTCAGCGTAACTGCCGGTCCAATCGCACCGTTTTTCGCTCCAGTGACTCAGTTCATGAAGCAACGCCGCATAGAACTCCTTCTCGAACTCGAATCGATGTTTCTTCACCATCTGGATGTGGTCCGTTGAAGGCGAGTAAAAGCATCGGTCTCCACCGCACAGAATGGTTGCTCCAGTTGCCCGAATCGCTGCTTCAGCAGGAGCGAAGTCGATGAACTCGCTTTTCTTCGATTCAGGTTCAACATCAGCCAAGTGTTGCAAGTTATCGGGCAATTCAACTTGTTCAGCATTGAACACGCTGTACTGCTTCAGCATCGGGAAGTTCACTTCCACTTCCTCGCCGGTCCGAGGGTCTTCCTTTGTCCGTTTGATTGGGGCGTAGAAAATAATTCCCGCACCCCACTCACCCGGTGCTACGTCGTTCGGACGCCGCATTACGTTGGCACCAAGGTCCCGCCACTGGTTCCACGTTGCGTACCATTTGCTGTGATAGTCGTTCTCATGGCGATGCAGTTCTAAGAGCAGCGGATTGATCCCCCTGTAACGCTTGCCACTGACGAGATTGGTGGGTGCTCCGCAGTTCGGCGAAGTGCTCCACGGCTTACGCCAAGGAATCGTGCCTTGCTTGAGCGACTCGATGATCTTGTTGGTGATGTCTTCTTGAATTTGTTTTGCTGACTTAGCCATCGTTGTTCCCTTGAGGTGGAAGGTTGGGTTGACGATGGCGGTCTTTGGTCCAAGGCGGCGTTGGGTGAGTTGAGAATTCGCAGTTGGCGCACTCTTTCTAGGTTGAGTACCGAAGTGGGAAAGATACAGGCTTGGTCGATGAAAGTTCGCTTCGTTTCACGTTGCGTCCATTGCTGTTAGAATCTGCACGAAGTTGAATCGTTGTTGGGCAGCTGGACCGAGAGTGAAATGATGTGGGACAGAGTCAAGACAAATCCGACGCTTTACAAAACAGCGCTAACTGAAGACGAAGGGGATTCATTTCGTTGGCATACCCATGCAAACCAACCGCATTCATCTCAGGTTTTCTGCGTGTCACTTTTTGGCGCATTGCGAAACCTCTGCAAGCGTGATTCGATAGTTCAGCAGATTCTTGGCGCTGCGAAACTGACAAGCGAGGAGAGAGATTGGACCGCTTCGCTCGAATACGAAGATGAGTCGCTATTGTCGGAATTTGGAGGAAGTCAACCTACGAGTATCGACGCACTTTTGAAAAGCAAGAATTCGTTGTTCTGCATCGAGGCAAAGTTTCTGCGTGACGCAAAGGCAGGATTTGGAAAGTGCAGTCAGCCGAAATCGGTAAACGGCGTTTCAAAATGCGCAGGCTTTTTTGGTCCTGGTTCGGATATGGGGACGCAAACAAATGCCTGGTGCAGACTAGAAGCCTGGGACGGTAGGCGCTCTCCTCGCACATATTGGACGCTGGGTCGAGCGTACTTTCGTGATTCTGTTTATGCACGCCAGTCTGAAGGGGAAACATGTCCTTTCAACCGCCCGCACTTCCAGTTGATGAGGAACTTCCTCTTTTCAGCATCGCTGGCCCAAAGGGAGAAAAAGTCTCAATTTGGTGTCATCGTTGTTGCCCCAAGTAAGTTTGCTAACTCCCTTGAAAGTCAAATCACCGATTTTCGCAACAACGTTCTTCAACCGTCTTTTGGACAGCTCATTCAACTCGTGCAGTACGAGCAAATAGTTGAGATTCTAATGGGCGCCGACGCATCAGACTCAACTGAGCTGGGTGTGTTCCTGGCCGAGCGACTGAACTCGCTTATTCACTGAACGAGTTTCGAGAATTACCGGATGACGGATTTATCTTCCACTTTAGTCTATCTCGGCCCGGCTTTGGTAAACATCGATTTGAGTTGGGTGCAAACTGGTGCTAAAGCAATTGCGAGTTTTCTAGGATCACTCGGATCGCTTGGAGGATCAAATGTAATCGGGTTCAAGCCGAGTAGATCGCTGGGCAATTTGAGGTCAACGCCACGTGGGATTACCATTGCGGTTCGTTCACGCCCCAGTTGCCCAATGAACAAACCGAGTTCAAAAATGACGTTATCTCTCGGCGCCGCCTTTTGCTTTTTCCTTGCTCGAACCACATCCTCATTCATTAGAACTGCGATCCCAAAGTCCGCCGACTGAAGCTCTCGTTCCAGGTCTTCCATCGTTTGCTTCATCGGACCAAATACCTGGTCCGTCCAAACCGTCACTTCACTTGCGTGATGATCTAGCGTTAATTGAATCCCTTCCGCATAGGTCAGATTCTCGCTTGATGAGCAAATGAAAACATTGGGCACTTCGTTTGGACGACGAATGAATCGGTTGCGGTTACGGAGTCGGTCACACAATTCTATTGCGATCCGTCGCCACAGCTCTGGATTGCCATTGGCCACCTGACTGAAGTCCGGTTCGGAGACCATTGCAACAACGGTCTTCTCTGCTGCCAAAACGGTTGCTGATCGGACGGCTTGTCTGTCGATCAATGCCATCTCACCAACATGTGTTCCGGCACTTCGAGTGGCTACCGTTCTGCCGTTTGCCTGGATGGCTAAACTGCCCGTGATTACGAAGTACATGTCGGTGTCTTCACCACCTTGTGTGATAAGTATGTCACCTTTCTGTAATTCTCGAAGGTGCGACACATTTGCGAGCGCCCCTGCAAACGCTTCACAACCCAATACAACGGTCTGCTTCCGTAGTTCAGCAATCAAATGTCGCTTGCAGTCATCGCCTGAAAATCGCTCAATCATCGTTTCGCTTCCCCGCTTCTTGTATTGACTGTTCGTTTTGGTGTAAGTGACACTGTTTGTATTTCTTTCCGCTGCCACAGGGGCACGGCGAGTTTCTTCCGACGTTGCGCATCGCCTGGATCGCTTCCCTGATGCCTTGCTCACCATGAGAACGGTCTTCGCCAGGCCACTCTGCTATCACTCCAGTTTCTTTCGATGCAGCAAGGCGTCTCTGGTAGATTCGTTGCTTGATTAAGAAGGTGTGGACAACTGCGAACAAATCATTGAGCGATGTTGAATCGGCAAAAATGATTCCCGACTCACCAGGCACAAACAGACAGAATTTCCAGTCGCTCTCAATGTGACTATTGCCAGTGTTCTTCCATTTTCCTCGATGGCTTTCAAGAAAAACGCATGGCGGAACATTCCGGTGAGGAAACTTCGATGGGTACTCAATTCGCAAACCTATAGTTTCGTAAAGATGCCCATGCTGCGAATAGAGGTTGAACTTGCCCCGCATAAATGCCTTACCATTGCTATCGATTCCTGCTTGAAAATCATCGAGCAAACTGGCGCCAATAGCGATCTCATTTGACCATCGATCTGGGGAGACTTCGTGCCACATTGAATCACTCCGATCTCCACGGCTTACTGTCATGCCAAGGCAATGGAGATGGAGCCGTAGCATTTGTTGTCACATGTATGCGACCTTTGCTGACGCTGGCGCCGAGACGCCCTGATTCTGCGGCATCTTCCTCTTTCTTGTCGTCGAGTGCCGGGAATGTAAGATCGGTGGCCACGTAGGTGTTTCCACGCTTTCGAAACTCTTCTTTTACATCCTCGTCATCGAGTTCGTCGTAAATCTTGCTCGAAATGCGGATTTGCTTAGCGCTGGAACTCATCTGAAGTCGCTCTGCTTCCGATACCTCAGGACCAAAGCAGATGGTGATGCGTTCTCCATGTTTTCCAAGCCTAGATACCATGACCTTTCCTGCGTCGAGACCCACTGCGACATGGATATGCTTTCGGTCGGTAAGTTGTTCGTTGAGGACATGCTCCATCGACGACTGAAGGCCAATGGCAACGTCAACTGCATCTTGGCAACGGTTCTTGCGGTTGCCACTGCCACATGGCAGATGAACGATTCCCAAGATGCAGTCGCCCCGGTGCTGAATCGCCAACCCATCGAAGTCGGACTCAACGACGGCATGGAACTCAGCACGGATCATGTGAAACTGTCGAATCAGGCTAATCACCTTTTCGTCGGTCTCGGCTTCCTGAACGTAACGAGTAAAACCATCCAAGTCAGCATAGAACGTTACCGCTTCGGTGCGTTTGCAATTTCGCTCCGTTAGATCGGAGACATCGATCAGCTTGGTAGCGTCCGAAATTTCGATCTTATCTAGTGGGAGATCGTCACGACGTTTCTCAGTCTCTTTCCTCCACTTTCCCTCGTCCCAGTTCACGCCAAGTTCCTTGGCTAAATCTGTATTACGGCTCCACCGTAAACCAGTTGCTTGGTAGGGCTGGGGGTCAGACTCCGTGTCAAGTTTTACAAAGTGCCCCTTAAGGCATTCAGGCAGCACTTCGTACATCGACTCGGTAATCGTGATCGTGTCCCTGCGACCGATAATTTTTGCAGCGACGTTGGCGCAGGTTCCAAGGGAAATCAGCTCACGCTTGCCAGTCTTTCCAACATTGCAGATGTAGCTCGTGCCGCTTGCCAAGCCCACAGCACTACTGAAATCACGCACGTCTTCGAAGACATCATTGAAAACGTCAAGGACGTAGGTGTTTTGAGTAATGGCATGAATGACGGCCTGCTTAGCACGATCAGCATCTTTCGGCTCGTCCTTGCCGTTGTACGGTTTGTAGACAAGCCCGTGCGCTCGGACTGTTTGGCGTTGAATGTCGCCAACATCATCATTGCTCATCAAACTGCCCTGAATCCGACGCAGAACGCTGGCTGCTCGAACCAGCTTCCGTTGTTTTTGTTTGTCGTTTCCGGCATCCTCAACCGCTCTGTGGAAGTTCGGCACGTCCACATACAGGTGAACACCCTGCGCCCGGCGAACGTCTTTTTTTCCGAGTTTGTTGAAGTCCATCGACCGTGCAAGGTCTTTGACATTTACGTCGAGATCATCGAAATCGTTGTTCTCGACCCGTTCACGTGACTGTTTTTCATTCCAAGCCATCTCGATTTCTCCGTGGCATACCGAGGAAAGACTAGCGGCAAAGTCGCCGCAATCGCCAAGATCGCTACAGTCTATCTGTTCGCTATGCAAGAAGTCAAGCAGTCGCCGGAAGAGACAGTCTGCTTGAAGCGGACAGGCGGGAGCGGTAAGATGTCGTGGGAATTACGGTTTTGCATTTTCAGAAAAGGGTTGTGCCGCCATGACGACAGTCGGTGAACGCATCAAAGCCCGTCGAGATGAGCTTGATTGGACGCAAGATGACCTGGCCACCAAGGCCGGGATCAGCAAGAGCTTCCTCTCAGACCTCGAAAACGGAAAAAGAAACGTCGGAGCAGACAAGCTCCTCGATATCGCTCGTGCATTGAGTCTGTCGCTGGACTACTTGATGACAGGCAAAGACGCCAAGAAAACGACAACTAAAACGCCAGAGAAGGAGGTTCAGATACCTAAAGCGCTGGCGGAGTTCGCAGGCGATGAAGGAATAACGTTTCGACAGGCCATTGCTCTTCTGGAGATGCAAAACCAGATCATTGCCCATCGCAGTAGCACCAAAAAAAGTGATTTGGACAAAGTTGATTGGCAGAAGTTCTATGAGGCGGTAAAGGAGTTTCTATGAGCGCATTGGATCAGGAACAAGATGTTGTTGATCTTGCTGAATCACTGGGGCTTACCGGTTCTCCCGTCGCAGCAATCATCAATTTCTGTCAGAACCAGATAGACACTTGGGTCCATGAAGCAGGTGGCGTTTCGCGGTAGACGAACTGGAGGCCGTTGTTGCGGATCGTCTCAACCTTGCCTTTGAAGAAGTCAACGACGAGTCCGACTTTGCCCGGCTTAAGGCGAAGTACGTCCCGATGGGCGAACCCATCTTTGCCGCACTCCATCTTGATCTGACAGACGACACCTACGGTACGATGATCCGTTTGAGGGACGGCACCCACGTCGCTGTCATCGATTGCCGAGGGGACAAGGCCGCTCGCCGATTCTTCACCCGGTGGCATGAGATCGCCCACCTGCTGGTCGAAGAAGATGTAGACAAACAGGTTTTCAGATCCACTGACGAGCCGCTCGAACGCCTAATAGACCAAATCGCTGGTCACGTCGGCTTCTACGACTCAATCTTCTCGCCGCTGTTTAACACCCATGTTTCGCAGGGCGACCGATTGACGTTCGACATCGTCGAAGCCATCCGGAAGCAGTTTTGCCCATACGCCAGTTTCCAATCAACGCTGTATGCCTGCCACCGGCGACTTGCTACACCGCTGCTCTACATCGAAGCAAGCATGGAATACTCCGTCAGTGAGCGTCGGGGTTTGAACCAGATGCGCATGTTTGACGACGACAAACCGGAAAAGAAGCTACGCATCCAGCGTGCTGTTCCGAATGACGCCGCCAGCGAAATTAATTTAACAGTTAGATGGAACATGCGAGTGCCGGAATCATCGATCATTTACACGGCATTTCATGAAGAAATCACGGACGCAACAGGAGAAGAAAATCTGAATACATGGACCTTTTCCAAAGGTGGCTCCCTGATCGACTGCGATGTCGTCATTCAGACACGACGTGTCGATCAGTTGGTGATGGCAACGATCCAGCCGAGGGTTGGCCAGTGAACAGCGACTTTATCGAACAACTGCTTTACGAAGAAGAAGGGCCAACGCTGGACTTCAAGCGAGACCAGTACGCTTTCGCCAAGGCAACCGAGGAAGAAAAGTCTGAACTCTTGAAGGACATCATCGGATTCGTGAATTGTTGGCGTCGTGGTGAAGCCTTCATTCTGATCGGAGTGCAAGAGGTCCAAGGTGGAAAAAGTACCATCTATGGAATCTCCGACCATTTGGCGGATCATTCGTTGCAGCAATTCGTGAACAACTTGACAAATCGCCCAGTGCAGTTTGGCTACGAAGCGTGTGAATGTGACGGTAAACAGCTTGGCGTTATTCGCATTGAAATGCAGAAGCGGCCAGTCTTTTTGAAGCGTGACTACGGCAAGCTCAAGAAGGGCGAGGTCTATGTCCGCAGAGGGAGTTCGACAGATCTATCGAAACCAGCCGACCCTGATGAAATCGCATTGATGGGTAGCGGGCACTTAGCTGAACGGAAAGAAGCGTCAGTAAGCGTGGAGTTTGCTAACGCAGATGTAGAGCAAAGTTTGGGAATCCAGATGGAATGGACTGCTGAGTATTGTGAGATGCCAGAGTCGGATGAAATTCCGTTGTTGGACGACCGCCCCCCCGCCGTACAGCTTCCCGGTGGTCGGAGTTTTCAGATGCCGAGTGCTTCACCACTCGACCCAATGCACAGGCTGAACGAGACGTTTTATCACGATCTTGCATATTACGAGTTCATCCAACGACTCGTGAAAGAAGTCCGATTGGTTGTCACGAATACCGGCGACGTTCCAGCAAATGATGTTCGTCTGGAGATCGTTGCACCAGTTGGGCATGGATTCAACCTTGCTGACGCTTCGGAGATCCCTGACGAACCTGAACGTCGAAAATGTTTGCTGTCTTCCCCGGCAATGAAGAACCTTCATCTTCGCCCGGCGTTGCGCCACGCTGGCTATGTCAAGATAGACAAGAACGATCAGCACATGAAGGTCGAGGTTGACTGCGGCGACCTTCAGCCTGGACGCAAAGTCTGGACAGACACCTTCCATATCGGGATTGGCAATAGTGGTGAGATTGAACTGAAAGGCCGCATCTTTGCGGCCAATTTGGCCAAGCCCCAAGAGTTTTCGTTGAAGATCAATGCCGATATTCAACACACCTCGATGACGTTGGACGAGTTGTTCGCACTCGACGAGAACAACGAAGAAGAGTAACCGAGCTAGGTGGCTAGCCCAACAGAACTCAGATCGATGAAGGTGACGCAGCGCATTGGCTTCTTTAGATAACTGCCCGATACAATACCGGGTCAAGCTGACACAATTGGCTCAATGCACCGTGAAGAATGTACAGTCGTGGTGTTCTTCCAAAATCAAAGACCCGGAACAAGTTAAATTGTTCAGGGATATCCTCAGAACAACGAAGTTCGTTGGCAGTCACATAAAACGGGAAGAACTTGCCAAGACCTGTCGCTTTCACTTCCAACATTCGTTCTGAATCATCGGCATCGTCAAACGATAAAATGTCGAATCCCAATCCATCACCGATGTCTTTCGATGCCCAGACGACCTTTTGAGCCAAGTCATCACGACCAGCCAATTGAAGGCGGTAGCGTTCAAGGTCATAAACAAACTGTTCCGCCAAAGATCCCAATTGCCTGTTGCGTGCATCACGTTCAGCAAAATCAATTTTTCGTGCTCTTCGTGACAACCATGGTTTTTCTGATGACTTCGGTGGAACCATCTTCTCTGGTGGAGCGACAATGACCTTGTTGAAATCAGGCGTGATGATTTTCTTGGAATCAACTGGGTTGAGTAAAGGAGCGGAAGCGATCTTTTGAAGCAACCCCGGATGTTGATCAAGAAACAAATCAACTTCAGATGCCAGCAAGCTCTGGTAATTGCCACGAGGCTTGTAACCCTCGATGTAAGGCAAACCATGTTCAACCAAAACGGCACTTATATTCTGATGCTTGAATTCAACAGAACCTTCGGATCGACCTGCCAGTTGAGGAACCAGTGCCTTCCGGTGCTCTGACTTTTGGTATGACTTGTCGAGCAGTTCAGCCTCAAGCATGTCGAAGTAATCGGCAACAATCAGACTAACTTCATTTGCCGACCACTCTTTGCCGGTTTGTGGCTCCTCTTGTTCTTCACCTTTGCGAACCACGGTGAAGCCAAGTTTTCGCAAAACAAAATTGGCTTGTCCGGGAGCTTCGCCACCGCTGAATGCTTCCGGCTGGAGAATGCGACCAATTGAGAAGCGGCAAGCAAGTCCGATGACAGCCTTGGGGGCATATCGCTTGCCATCATGGTCAAGCTCGTAACCAGTTGCTATGCCAAAGGGATGATCGATCCCGGCGTCGAGATCAGCCAGTGTTTTGAGAATGTGTTCCTTCTGGAGTCCAGCGGGGATCGATTGTGGCACAGCAATCCCTTTCTTTACGCTGGCTTGGATTTTCTACGGCGTGGACGACCACCGATTTGCGACATCATCTTGTCGAGTGTTTTATCATCGCAATCCGCCAGTGCAGCAAACACTTCTGGCCGCTCAAACACTCGTTCCTTGATCTTTGACGGAACCTTCTTCGCCAAGATCAAAAGTTCGTCTTCGTCACATTCGAGCGCTGTTGCCAACTTGCAGATCAGTTCTTCACTCGGGAACTGGGCAAAGTCGAGTCGTTCGTTTTCGATCTTGCTCAAGTAGGTGAACCCGACGTTAACCTCTGGAGCAAGCTCCCTCAACGTCAAGCTCTTTGCCCTCCTGAGTTCCCGGATTCGTTTTCCAAAGGTTGTCATCGAATTCAACTAGCCTCAACTGCTTGTGAAGACTCTTGCCAAATTGTAGACTGACTTGCAGTTTTCAGGCAACATGCGGGCTCAGAATTTAGCCTGTATGCTCTTCGGCACAGGGCACGATGTAATGAATCCACACGATGCACGACGCAATGTTGTGTCAATGATAAAATCGACAATATCAGCCTATGGTCTTGAAGTAGCGGCCAGCGGCGGCAAGTTCGAAGATTTGAGGCAGAGTGTCGATCCCAGCACCGGCTACTGGTCTGACTCTTCCTACAATTCAAAGCCTTCTCGGCTTCTTGTTCACCTGCATCACGAGGACGACAAGATCGTAGCGAGTATTCCCGATGCGAATTCAGGTCGAACATTCTCATATGCGAACGCACAGGGCAACCGCTCAGTTGGTTGCATAGTTGTTCGTTTGATGGTCATACTTGCAGGTCCGAATGGAGACTTCAAGTTGATTGATGATTGGGAGTGGCTTCTTTGGTATTGCTTTCTTCCTGCCCTGCCCAGTGGAACAAGCGGAGAGGTATTCAACAATTTCTTTCCGAGCCGTGGAACATTCAACTACCAAGGACAGCCCTGCTCTTACATTTCAGCCGGGTTAGTTGGATTGTCGCCTTCCGAAGAGTTAAGAGAGTTTCCAAACGGCGAAAAGATCAGCTATGCGGTAGCAACCGAATCGCTATCGGAATTCATAAGAGTCAACGTCGAAGAATTCGACAATAGCGAATCTACAGGACAAGTCGATGAGTGAGCAGATACCCACATATAACGGTCTGAGCCCGACATCGCTCGATGCGATGCTGAAAACCATCCAAGCATCACTGGCAACCGCATCCGCATCGATACAGTCAGCCGAAGATGATGAGGGTCAAGGATCGGTTGCCTTGACGAACCATGTCAGCGATTTCGCTAACCTTCTTGGCGTTGACCCTGAAGTATATCGACAGATCAATTCGGCACTGGCATCTGGAAGCAGAAACCTCATGTTCTATGGCCCACCGGGAACTGGAAAGACAACAATTGCACAACAAGTTGCTGGGGCAATTTCAGACAACTATACAATGATTACGGGGTCTGCTGATTGGTCATCTCAAGAGATAATCGGAGGCTATCATCCGTTGTCGAGCGGTGAGATTACGTTCCTGCCCGGCGTTATGCTCAGGAACTTTGATAAACCGCTTATCTTCGATGAACTTAATCGGTGCGACATTGATAAGGTTATCGGGCCACTCTTTACAGTTCTCAGCGGTCAAGCTACCACCTTGCCGTATCTTACGGACGCCTCCGATCCAGAGTCTCCACGAATCGAAATCACACCCCATGGAGTTGCGGACCCTCCAAGAGTGTACGCACCATCTGCAGACTGGCGATTGATTGCAACAATCAACTCAATGGACAAGGCTTCTTTGTATCAAATGAGCTATGCGCTGACTCGAAGGTTTGCATGGATATTCGTTGACGTTCCCCGAAATTCACATGGATTTATCTGTGAATTTGTTCAGCGATATCCCTCATCTCCCCAGTCGCCCTTAGACGGCTTCAGTCCACTAGGGAAGATTTGGGAGTCTATTAACGAGGTCCGTCCCATAGGTGCTGCGCCAATAATCGACATCATCCGAACAGTCTTGACGGGTAATCCTGCTTTCAATTTATTTGTTAAACCATCTCCAGAAAACACCGTTGCAATCGACAGTTATCTTGATGGTTTTTTGTTTTTTTGCTCCCGATGCTCGATGGGATTTTGCGAGAAGCTGGCGAAAAGTTGGCGGCGGATGTTGTTTCTGCTTTGGGGCTAGAAGGGGTGTCGGCCGAGAAAGTCAAGCATCGCATTTTGGGCATGACTATCTGATGGCTTTCACAACAACGATTGAGAACGATATATCTCGCATCCTGATTCGCTACTTTCGAACGGGCGATGTTGTTGAAACATTGACTGGCGGTACATTCAATCTTGCCGATGATCTTGAGTTTCTGAGAATTCACTGGGCACTGTCCAGAGAAATCGAATCACTAGCAGAACACTTACTTGAAAGGCGACACGAGGCACAGGCAACACTGGAGGTAGTACGGAAGGATATTTCGGCCACGATAAAAGGCAGGCTGGATGTGGCACGCACGATAATGCGGAGACGCCTCACAGGCGACGTGTCACAAGTCTCATTCTACGAGCCTTGTCGCTCATTCCTCGACGGCCCGAATCATGTGCTGTCGTGGGTGCTTCGATACTGTGGCCACATACTCACGAGATACGTTACGAATCTAAATTCGGATGATGCGTATGGCATTCGATGCCGCAAGATTACTGGAGCACTCAATTCAATACAGCAAATAGCAGGAATCGGCGATGCGATAAGCAGAACCGGGTTAAGCCCACGCCCGTCAGTTAAATCGGTCATCCAAGCAGGCCAGTCACGTCGTTGGCTTTACAGAAAAGCGTTTGCTGCATATCAACGTCTACTAGCTGTTGAGCGGGGTGACTTGAGTAAAACGATGGAAATGCTCAACGGTTCGCTGATTGGCCCGATGGCAACTTGGCAAAAGTTTGAACTTTTACTTGGGCTTAGAATTGCAGAGAGCCTTTCCAAATCAACAAAAGTCGATCTCACGCTGTGCTCGATCAAGAGAGGAGGTGGATCGCCTTTAGCTGTAGTTGGTCCATACGAGATTTACTGGCAACAACGCACGCCATTGGCAAGGCCCCCTAACCTTGAACCCAGTGAAAAAACGACGAAAGTGATCCTCGAAAGCTACGGAGTTGGCATGGGAGGAGATCGGCCAGATATAGTCGTGTGCGATACAAGAACTAATACGATAGCTGCTATCGCCGAAGCAAAATATTCAGAGTCAACATCTGCTGCTTGGGAAGACTCATTTCGTGACGCAACAACACAACTGGTGCGGTACAGTCGTCTTTACTCACATCACACACCACAGGATCAACTACTTCGTCGCTCGGTGTTGGCTATCAGTTCGCTCCCTTCTGCCGTTCAGAATCGGACTGCTCATTCGATGTCTCCAATTGCCATTGGACTCAACGGGCTTGTTGAAGGGCGTCTTGATGAATGGGCTAATCGGCTTTCTTCGCATCCGTCGCTTTTGCCTTCTTAGAAGACTTCGATTTCATTGTTTTTGGGCGTTCCTTTCCACCATCTGCAGCAAGCGGATCTTCGGCAACGCCGTTCCAAAGGACAGCGGGGCTACTTACCGAATACGAAGGACGAGCCAATTTCGTAGATTCGCTTGAGTTGGTTGCGAACCGTCCTTTGGCACCAAGCAAGTAGTCCTCGACTAGCTCGCAACAAACCCAGCGTCTCTCAAGCCTCTCCGCCACCTCGCCCGTAATGCAACTCCCTGCAAAGGGATCGACAACCGTGTCACCGGGGTCTGTCAACATTCGTATAAAATATTCTGGAAGCTCAGCAGGGAACCGAGCGGGATGTTGAGGAAGATCGTGTTCCTTGCAGTAACGCAGGTAATAAGAGTTGCTGTCCGTATTCGGAAACGGGAGAAGATTTGGCGGTATGGATGCTCCATTGTTTCGAGAAAATTTCTCGCTGATGTCATGCCCACTTGGTCGCTTCTTTGCAATGTAGCCGTTCTTCAGCAAGTCTTTCATAGAGTCGCTGTACGGAGTCAGAACCCGTCGATTGCTCGCCTTTGGCCATGGAGTGGCAGATAGCCACCACACGCAGTTAACAGCATCTTTAACTCGAACTCGCCGAACCGTTACCCATTCGGCCGGTGTCGGGAGCTTTGCGGGATTCCACCAAAAAAAATCTTGTGCAAGATGAAAGCCAAACTCCTTGCAAAGCATGATCAACAATTCGTAGTGGTAGAGGCTGCGAGTCGGCTGCCCCGGAATCCACGCACCACCGATGTCGATAACGAGAGATCCAGAGTCCTTGAGAACTCGCCTAAAGAGTTCGCCAAAAGGCCGGAACCAGTCGAGATAATCGTCGGCGTCTACGTTGCCATACGCCTTCTTGCGGACTAGCCCGAATGGTGGACTGGTCATGATCAAATCCACGGATTTCTCTTCGATCTTTGACGAAAGCAAAATCTGTGAGTCGCCAAGGTAGGTCTCTCCAAACTTCGTTTTGTCGAAGCGTCTACAGGTCTTACTGTGTCCGGGTTCGTCCTTTGGTTTGGCATTTTTCTTCTTCGCCATCGTGGTTCTCCATTGGGGCCACTCTTGCCGTAAGTACTGCTGCTCGCACGAGATGAGCCGATCCTGTAAGCTGATTGAGCGAACCGAGTTACGGCACCGAGATTGTAGCGATTTTCGGTCCAATTACCAGCACGTCGGATGCGGGATAGATAATCTGGACCGGCTTCAATTCAGGAAAGTAGATCAAGCTTCGGATGAATCCTCTTCCCGCTGCCTGACGATTGGCAAAGCTCGACAAGCAGGTGCGGTGCGGAATGCCCCGTCAGTGAATCGAGTAACTGCTAAAAGCTGCAACTCTCGTTGCAACGCAAGTCGCTGTCACCAGACAAATCTGCAAGGAGAAACGACAAGTGCTCAAGTTGAGTATCACAAAAAGCAATCTTCGATTCGGCTATGTCATCTGGAAAACGAAGCAAGACGGTGCCGTCAAAAGGTTACTTGGCGATCAGGAGCAAATTCAGGTCATATTTGAAAACAGCGATCTCGGACTTAAACGCATTGACTGGAAATATCACAGAATTTCGCTTGGCCCGAGGAAAATGAGCAGTGTTCCAGAGGGTGCGGTGGAATTCACATTATCGCTAGATGATAAAAAGCGACTTTTGATTCGTTGCGAGTAATGGGAAGTTTCTTGGATCAGCTTGAGTCGCAAAAGAAGCCAACCTCGCTAATGCAACACAGTTTTCAAGTTCATTGGCTGACGAGGAAACTCAACCAAACTCATCACGAGCATCCATCAACGCAAACCCAAGCAAGTTCTGACCCTGCCAAGTTGCCGGGGTCTTTGATCGTTCATCGTCAGCCTTCAAAGCGGAGTGTTAAAATGACTCATAAAAGCCGGGCGGGTGCAACCCATTTGATTGATCTAAAACGGATAAGACAGTGACAACGAACACAGAAGAATTCGAAATCAAAGGTAAAGACGCCGAAGGAAAAGGAGTCTTCACCGACAACGGCTTTCTCGTGAAGGAAGGCTCGCTTGCACGACGAGAAATCGTTCCTTCTGCGCAGTCATGTTCGGAAACACGTTCTTGATAAAGGCGAAAGCGGATGGAGACGGGCAATCCAGCGATGTCGGACGCTCAGAAATTTCTTTCGTGGGTTAATCTTGCGATTTTGTTGGTGCTTTTGCCACTTGTTGCGACGAACTCTTGCTCGAAACCGGAGACCGTTGTAATTGGCGAAGCGGCCTCGTCCGCAGTTGTCGGGGACGATGTGGCGGATGCCCTTGCGAATGCAGAAGACCTGTTGGGGGCCGGTGATTTTGCGGGCTCGTTTGACATGCTCCTAGTGGCCTCAAGGCTCGCCCCTTCCGATCCCAAACTGTTTGACATGGTTGTCCGTTTTGTTGATCAGGCGTCTTCGTTCGAGTCCGAAGAGGCTCAAGCGTTGGCCGAAGACCTTCTTGGTCGTGGTGACTCCCTCGTCTACTTTCAGCGTCCCCAAAATGTAGCAGCCGCACGCAAACGCCTCACGGATCTTCAGCTGAAGTTCCTTGCGAGCGAATCGGAGTTCGAACCTCCCCAGCCGCTCGACTCGGTGTCGCAATTTGTGTCTGTCGCACAGAATGAAACGAATCCCACTTCCGTAAGAACAAGGGCGGCTGAGCAAGCCAGATCACTTCTGGATGATCTCCAGCTACAACTTGCCATGGGAGAACAATCCGAGACTGCGCAGTTGAACCAAGCGATCTTGATGGAAGTTTACGAGAAGATAGATGCAGTTGAACAACAATGTATCGAAAGCCTTTTCGCAGAAATAAAACCCAGAGTTAATGAATGGCAGACGAGCGCCGCACAACTGAACAGTAAAGCAGATTCGGCATCGAACGAAGAAGCTCCCGAGATTGGGCGGAAACTCGGGCGAATGGCTGATAAGGGTTACGATTTACTTCAAGAGTTAATGCCTTACTCAAAGTCGGGAATCGAAGCCGCAGTCGCAATGTCGGCGACTGTTGAGGATGCTGTGAAAGACTTACAGCGTCAGAAAACTTGGCTGTACAACAAGCAATCTTTGGCACGAGTTCGTGAAATTGAGTCCGCCGAAAAACCGACCCCGCAAGAGAAAATCGGATATCTGGCCGAGATTCACGAAGAACAACTATCGCCCTATGTACTTCGACGCCACAACGAAGTTTGGGAGAAGATATTTGAGGAACTTCCTGATGAAGATGAGAAAGTCAAGGCAGTTCGAATGCGAATTCTCAGAAGCAAGAATTAGGAAGCACACCATGCAAAAATCACCGATAATTTTGTTGGCCCTTGTCTTGCTGGGTTGCGGCCCCACAGGATTGCTTGCGCAAGGGACCATGTTGCAGTCAGGTCCGTTTGTTGACCATCCGGTCGCCCATCCTGCTACTTCACGATCTGCCGGAAATTGGCGGACTAGCGTGGGGGCTTGGGGAGAGAACTTCGCTGACCAGTCATTGAGACTGCGTGGATTCAACGAAATTCACGAGATCAAACATGGGGCGAATAATGGCATCGACCGGGTCGCTGTTAAACGAGGACTCTCTGGAAGAATCAAAGATGTGCGGTTTGTCGAAGTAAAGACCACTCGATCATCAAAGCCTAAACTGGGGCAGACTCGGTACGGCGGAAAGCAGATGTCTCGGCGGTGGTTAGCGGCAAACCTTCGGATTATGCGCAATTCTGGTGATCCATCACAAAAGAAACTAGCGCTGGACATCAGCCGATTTCGTAAAGCTGTCGGTGTTCCAATTGAGTCCATGGGCGAAGTGATGCACGTCAACACGAAAACGGGCAAATTGACTGGGTATGCCGCTGATGGACGAGCGATGCGGTATGGTCAATCAATTGAACGCTTGCTGAAAGATATTCAGGCACGAGCGAGTTCAACGACAGCACGAAATTGGGCTGCGAGAGCACTAGCTGGGTTAGATCAGATCAACGCATCGAGCATGTCTGACTATCTCGGCAAGACGGCAGCGCAACAGAGCAAACGCTCACTCGTGTCTGCTTCAAGTCAAAATGCACAGTCAACCAAGGCGGCACGGACCGCAGTTCTCCGACAATCGAAGAATGAGTTGGCTCCGACAATCATCAAGCGGTCAGCGGGCAGAATCGCAATATTCGTCGCCGTAGCTGTGGATGCCAAAGAGATCTTCGATGTTGAGTATGCCTATCGGAGTGGAGCGATTTCTCTTCGGCAAAGAAATATTCAATTGGCAACGTCGGCTGGGGGAATGACTGGAGCATTTGCAGGCGGGGCAACCGGTGCTGCTATTGGTGCTGTAATTGGAGTTGAGTTCTTTGGCGTTGGTGCATTACCGGGATCGATAATCGGTGGGATCATAGGGGGCGTCGGCGGCTATTTTGGCGGATCAAAAGTTGGGGCTTATGGGGCGACAGCTTGGTATGAATCTATTGACGAAACAGTTCGGGACAAATTTGAACTCAGTTGGCTCAACGGCAACGGAATTGGCAAATGACAAAATCGACAATAAGGAATCTCGCCCTTGTTTTCTGCTTACTTTCATTCTTGGGATGCGGTAATTCAGGCGGGGAATCTCCACAGGACGAAGCAAACGCTGGTGAAACGGAACAGTCGTCGAGCCAAGACGAAGGTTGGATCCCAAAAACAACACTTCCAGATCCAGACTAAAACACAAACATATGCAGCTTCCAAAATTTTTATCTGGACAGTAACACATTGCGGTGGTTGGGATGTAACCGTCCAACGACAAAATGATTGTTCATAAAGATCGTCTTTAGCGTTGACTGAAACGGGGATGAAAGAGATCGTCATTCTTTGCTCTCGTGACTCGATCTGGTTTGTAGTGTGATCATTCGTGACAGTGATTGTACAGATGACAAAACATCAAGTGATCATCGACCGATTGAATTGAGGCTGACGCTCTCCAATGGCAATTGATTTTACAAAGTTGATCGACCGGACGCCGTTCCTGTTTCACCTTACATATCTGCCGTCTCTGGAACGAATCCGACGTACCATGACGCTTGAGTCCGCTGCAAGGCTGCTCGATCTTGGCAACAAGCAAGAGTGGCTTAGGAAGCGACGAGAAGACATGCTTAGGTTCAACATCGGAAATGATAAAATTGTTCTGACAGATCAGCGTCCTCTGACCGCTGGTAATGTCGATTTCCGAGATGGATGGGAAGTTGGTGATCTTGTCGAATTCGTTAACCGTCGAGTCTTCTTTTGGCGTGGCGATCATACTGGCTTGCTATGCAAAGACCGTGGCCACTTTGGCACTTACAATGAAAGAGGCAAACAACTTGTAGGCCATTTCGTCGTCGGCATCGAACAGCAGATCGGAAACCGCATCCGCAGCGATGCGGATAACGTCCTCTGTCATATGGTGACTGATCCGAGCAAGCACTCGCTTTCTAATGGCTATCTCGTGATCTATCCCGTGTTCATTCATCGCTCTTTTCCTTGGAACTTTTAAGCAGTGAGATTAAAAGTTGCACCAAACCGACTCAACCATTACCCGTTTTTGTTGCGCCCCGGAAACCTTATTGTCGATTTCAAAGTCGTGTCGGTTCCAACCGTCCAGCATTTCGTTGTAAAGGTCGTTCGGATAACCCGAAAGCATCACGTTGCCTTTACAGGCACGGATTGTTTCGAGTAGCAAGACATGCTGATCGTTGGTCATCTCGTGTTCGTAGTTGCCACTGCTTGCTCTAGTCGAAGGCAAGTACGGAGGATCAAGGTAGAACAACGTCCTTTCACCATCCTGTTGGCAAATGACATCCAGGGCATTTCGACACAAGATAACGACCCGTTTCAGCCGGTCATGAACCGTTTCAAGTCCATCAATGGCGCCCAGCCATGCCGAAGCCTGCTCGTTCATTCGACTTCGTGTTCGGTTACGACTTAATGTGGCAAAACTTCTGAAGGAACCTGCACGACTCTGGCGACAGCGCACAAAGAATGCCACTGCCGCTTCCACGTCGAGTTCGTGCGCTGGAAACAATCGCTCAGCCGAAGCATCAAACTCAACTTCCGAAAACGTCGTAGCGCTAACGACACGCTGGAAATCCGAAAACGTATTCGAGTCTTTTAAGACGTTCCAGAAATTCTGAAGTGGGCCATAGACATCATTCACAACCTCGGAGACGCCTTGTTCATACGACGCCTTGCCCCACTGGTGTCGTGGGTCGAACGGGTCTTTATTGAGTAAGACCGCCAACCCGCCGCCAAATGGCTCGACGTAGTGCAAGTGCCGAGGCATCAGATCGATGATCTTCGGCGCCAAATAATGCTTGCCGCCATGCCACTTCAGCGGCAGCGTTAATCGAGTTGCAGCACCCAAGTCGTGAGTCAGCATCAGAATCCCTCCTTTCGCCAATTGACACCATCAACCTTATCCGCCTTGAGTTGCAGCCGTCTCTTGGCTTGAGAACGATCTGCCTCTTCTTGCATATATCGAATAAAACTTTCTTCATCAAGAAACTCATGAGGGGCGTCATTCAACAATTCTTGAACGTCGTTTACGCCGTCCTGGCTTGATTCACCATCGGCTTCCATTTCCTGAATATGGCGAAGGAAATCTTCCCGTTCACCTATCGCATCGCCTTCAGATACCGCTGGATACCATTCCACATCAGACTCTTGATACATCGCAGCAAAGTCAAGACAGGAAGTATCCCAATCTCCAGCCAATGCTTTACCAATCTCAACTCCTGTGAGGGATTCCAACGACTCGATGCTATCGTCAGCATCTTCGCATTCTTGATGAATAAACTCGTCGCACAGCCCGTCTGCATTGCTTGCGTCATAGTCGGTGGCCGAACATCTAGAACTAAGCCATTCGCTGAGTGGTTTCATCCCATCCGCACCACAACTCTTGACATAAGCAGTCATTACAAAAGTTGCAAACTTTTCTTGGAGTGGAGTATCAATTTTTTCATTCTTTGTCATTTCAGTAGTCCTTGGGTTTTAAAAAGGTAGGTCTCGCTTGAAATCAGCGAGGTTTGGGGAGTATCACAAAGTCGACGGAAGCCATGCGGCACGTCTACGGAAAAGTTTCGGAATCAACTCGACCGAAGGATCGAAGTTGCGGGCCGTACTGATCGATGCGCTGGAGGAGTCCGAGACATGCGGAAGATCAGCAGAAGCGAACAGAAAAGGTCTTGTAAGGTTTATGGGGTTGATGTGGGCGAGTCAGACGCAACGTCAACTACCTTCCGTACGAACGACAGCAGCCAAGGAACTCCATGCTCGTAAATCGCTTCTGTAATCACGTCGTCTGGCTCGACCCAATCGACTGCGGCGAGCTTGGCGGAATACTCGTGCAGAGCCGAATCATTTGCGCCGAGTCGTGCGATTACTTGATCCATGATGTTGTGATACCACTTCAGGTTCTCGCAGATTTCATTTGGGCTCATGGAGTCATCGTCAATCCAGTAACGGGCTGTGATCGCTCTCTTGCCCCACTCTCGCACATCATCATCAGAAAGCTGACTCAGATCGGGAGGCACCGGCATCCCTGCCGTGGACATTAAGCGTGTCCAGCCGGGGTAATCTGATAGTGTGAAGATTGCGTAGTGAGACGAGATCGTCTTCTCCAGACGCTTAGCGAATGGCATGACACTTTCTTCCGACTCGTCGAATCTGTCAGGCGTGACTTCGTACTCTCGATCCCCGTGTCCAAAGTCGGTATAAAGTAGATCGTCGTTCATTTTTTTATCCTTGTTTCGCATTCAGAAAATTCAGTCGCCAAACATCAGCGACGTACATGCAGCTTCTCAGGTTGCTCGGAAGTTCCGGGGAACGACTGCGGAAATCTGGCGGAAGGTGTCCAATGCTATGGGTTCAAATGAAAAGAGCCGAGGACTTTCCTCGGCTCTTTTCATGACACAGCAAACGACGAGTTTTATTTTCTAATCCAACTGCAACGCCCAAGAGTGATTCTTGAAATCGAGGGTAACGTTTGGAAGAGGCATTTGCTTCAGCGCCTTCCGTGCGAACCGTGCTTGTCGGTTTAGCGTCTCATCGTTGACGAACTCGTCCTTCCACACATCCCTCTTCAGCGTATCCAAGTGGACGTAAATTCCAGGGCGTATTGAAAGACGCTGAATTAGCCTGAACTTGAGCGAACCGTCAATTTTGAACGGTCCTTGTTCACCGTAGTAAAGAGTCATTGTTGAGAAGTCCACGATCAACTTGCCGGACGGCACTTCGGCGATGCCAGGCTTCGATGACCTAGCGAATATTAGCGCCGAAACCTGCTGCTTGATGTAAACCGTTTCCTGTACGGGATGCTCGCCCAGTTCTTTTAACTCATCGATGGCTTCAGGTCCCAGCAATTCGATTAACTCACTCTGTGACCAAAAGTCATGAACGCCTCCCTTGGTGCCGAAATCTCTACAAAACTCCACGGCATCGCCGTTTTCGAGAATGGTGGCATCGTCCCTAGCGACTCCGTTCACCAACGCAGTCAGGTCGAGAGACAGGTTGAACACATCACGTAATCCTTTGCGCACATTGGCAATGGTCTTCCCAGCGAGGGGATAATAGCCTTCGTTTGCACCGCTGATAACACGAACCCGGTTTGGAGATTGGTCGATTGCCGAACAATCGATTCGTTGGCTGGAAACAAGACCAGAAAATATGGTTTTCGCTTTCGTCATTGCTGACTCCTGTTGAATTTGTGTGTCTGAGAACCTCAATCTTCGAGTGAACTACTGAAGCGTAGTGATTTTACGAACAATCTACGGAATGTTAAACGAACGCAGCGACTTTTGAGCAAAGCGTTGCACCCAAGGATATGAAGTTCCCCAACCGATATGGCGCACTGCTCCCGTGGATCAAGCGGCAAATTGCATTGCTGGTTGGACAAACTTCGTCAGTTCGTCGGGTGAAAAGAGGTAAATCGGTTGCCTGAAGACGAGAGTTGGTCGGATTGTCTCGTTGTCTGGCGTAACAACGAGGGACGAACACCAATCGATAAAAGTCTGTTCCCATAAAGGATGTTCTCTCTCTTCCTCAGAAACGGGTGAGGAAGCGGAAACGGGAGAATCAATGGAAGATGACAGCTGTTCCATCAACTCAGACGAGAGTTTCCACTTGGCGGACCGCCCTGGAACATATTCGCCATCCTCTTTCTTCCAACCCACGCAGTACGAATGATCTTCCCATTCGATCAGTCCCAACGAAGACAATCGATCACGTATGAGCTTGAACCGTTTGTGGTCCCAAGCACGATCAATGTGGCTCTCTTCACAGAGACTTCGCCACATCCCTTCCCAGCGGGCAGTTGGCATCGATCCGTCTGAGTTCATGTTGGCAGTAAAGAACTCACCAAGCATCAAGACGATGGCCATGTCCAAAACCGTTACCTTGGCTCGGCTTCTTGTGGTCAAATCTTCACCAGACAACAGTGCTTGTGCGACGGCGTGATACTTGCCGCCTTCGTCCAGTCCTGCGAGATGTTCGGTTGTGAAGTGGTGACCACTTACGGAGCCAGCGGAAGCACATGACACTTTGTTGGGTTTCGCAAACTTCTTTGGCGTTTGGACAGCAGGAAGATTTCGCAATTCGCTGGCGGTCATGACCGTGGTACTGCGAAGCTCACTAAAACGATCCAGTAGGCCACGAGGCGCCTTGGCCAGAACGCCAGATTTGTAAGCCTTTAGCTCGTACTGATCCGTTCCCCAGGACAACTCAGGCGGTAACCCTTTTACCTCGACCAGTTCCACGTCGAAATCTGTGGCAACGTCATTCAACCAAATCTGAATCTGTTCCTTTAGGATCGGCTTGATGCCCTGAGCCGACATCTCTTCTTTGTCGAGAAGGAAGTAGCCATGACCGCCGTTTCCGTTGGTGGAAGGCTCAAAGTAAAGGTTGGGAAAATGTGCTTCCCGCAAGTGTTCGAGATACGACAATGCACCATCGAGCGAGCCGTAGTTGTGGCAATCGACATCGATCATCACGAGCGTGTACGGTTTGTACGACTCACTGGAACCTGCGAAGTAATAAGTCTCTTCACCTGAGCAGTGCGATGCGATGACATCGCTGGTCCACTTGCTTTTTAGCCAAGAGCCGCTTCCCCATCGCAGCCGTTCAAAATGGGTCTTTATCTCGTTATTCGTGTTGAGATGAATTGGGTGGGTGTGCCCTCGCTTTTTGGAAAACACTTTCTGACCCACGTCGATTTCAGAAACGACCGACTTGAGCCAAGCCAGCGGTGTCTTTTTGGAGACCGGGTATTCGGGATCACGCCGTTCGAGCTTTTTCCTGACTGGTTGCTCTCTGTCGATCCCAGCCTCACGAAGGCGCAACCGTTCCTGCACTCCTTCGTACACACCGAGGAAGGCTTGGCTGTTCATCCATGCTGTCAGTTTTCTTCCGTTCATAGGGCTACAAGACGTGCTTCGTTGGACTTTGTGTTGATCGCCATTCAACTGACGAACCAAAATACCCGGCGAGCTGCGTGACTTCCTCAGCGCTCCAAGCACGCTGGTTAGAAATCCATGCTTGCGGCTCCGGCAAATAACCGTTCTGCAAAGCGTAGATGATGCGATGTCGCAGCACGCCCGTCATCCGTGAAACCTGACCAAGTCCATAAAGTTGATTCATAACGACACTCCTCCTTTTCGTGTATGTATGTATGAGAGTGTCGTTCTCCTCATTATTCGGAAAAGAATTCTGGAATTTTTTTACGATGTGTGCTATTAGGCGCAAGCAGGTCAGGCTTGCCTCACTATTAACCGCCTGCTTCGCAGTTCATGGGCAGTTAAGTGTTTTGCCTGTAGGAAGTTGCGTGGAACCTGCCGGAAGTTGCTTCGTCGATTGATAACCGTGAGTTATCCGTTAACAACGGAAGTGGGTCGTGCCAGACCACTAAGACGTTCACAGGAAGCGGCTATTAACCAACGAAGAGATTGCTTGTGAAGTGATTCTCCAGCTTGCCTTCTCGGCAGCGCACTAAAGCTTTCAGTTTTTCGTAGATAAACAGACTGTGAGGTTTTGGTTAAATTTTCAAGCGTCCCCTGCCAACCGTCTTCCCCGTTGCGTTTGATAGCGGGATCATCAGAGCGAGCAAATTTGTCTCGGAGGATGAGCAATCACACAACGGGATTTTGGAAGATGAGCTTCGAGATCGAGGTAGGTGGAGTCGTGTACCGCCGAGACGAATTACAGTGGGTTAACGAAAGCACAAGTATGGCGGTGCCTACTGTCATGGAACACAAACTTAATCGAGCGTACCTTGACCGGCACGCCGAGTCTGATTTTCAGAGATGGGGTCGAGAAAACTTGTCGGGGTTTCTGGGGTTTGTTGATTCGATGGGCGGTAGCAAGGCAGACCTAGTCCGACTTGGCCTCGGCTTTCTCGTGGAAACGGAGCAAAGGGATGACCCATTCGAAAGCCCTTTGCATCTAATGGGCTACATTGTCGGGAAGAATGGGGCGCCGAGAGCAGAGAGGCGGCGAATCCTTACGGATGCGTTTCAGGGCGCACTTCCGAATGCGGGGTCAGCCGAGTACATGGCGAGATGGGGAATGCCTGGCACGAAACAGCGATTTTACGCCATAGCTGGACACATCAGAAAACGGCGGGACGAGCAAGTGCGCCCGTCCTACGACTACTCGGTTGCGGACAAAGATTGGACCGAGGACTTGAACTGGTTTGCAGCGAAATTCAAGCCGTGAGGGATTGCACCAGATGAACTACTGCTCATTCACCGCTCAAGACTTGCGCTGCACTTTCTTTCCATCCCGGCCATTCAGTTGTAAGACCTTCCTCGAACAGCCAAGCGAGAAGTTCCTTACTTCGGTTGTAATTTACTCTTGCCGTATTCACGGTAAGCTCTCCGTTTGAAAGCATTCTCTTCAGCGTGCGCTTCCACTTTCCCCACTTTTGCTTATTTAGGTCGGCGCATTTGAGTTCCTTGCCCAATGCACGAACTGTTCGGCGAATTGCGGCAGGTATTGTGCGGTACGACCCAGCGTCCACTTCATTTCTTTTCTGCGCAAGCCATTTTTCCGCAGCTTCCGCAATGTTGCGTGGCTTCGCCGTTGGTACGGGATGAAGTGCCGAGTCGGATTTCTCCATGATGTCCTTGGCAGACCAAGACAGATGACCTTCTGGATGACGAAGGTCTGTGGCCCAAGAAATCGAATAGGGAAAGTGCGGAAGTGTGTCAGCTTTCTCTCCGGTTCGGATAGTCACACTTCGTGTGCCAATAAAACGATCCGGTAACATAAGCAGGTGCTTAGCTCCTCCATCTAAGAAGTTCAACTGGATAACAGCAACGCTCTTTGACCGGTACTTTTCCGGTTTGACCCAAATCGATTCGACAATTTCGGGCAGCAGCATTTTGACCTTAAGCCGAAGCCTTTCCGCTTCCTCTCGTTCATTGGGCTGTTCTAAAACCGCAAGCACGCCTTGAGCCTCTGCAATTGGATTCTGTCGGTGCATCGCCTGATTGAGTTTATCAATCTCCTGGTCGAGAGCTGAAAGCTTCTCTTCAACATCTTTGAGCGTCTGAGCCAGAGCCTTGACGTTTGAAAACTTGGGATCGGCAAGAGTCTCCTGCAACTGTTTGAGATGCGCTGCCAGACCTGCTCGCTCTCGTTCTTTAGCTTGAAGCGCCGAATTGTCATGATGAGGTCGAAGGTCATCTGGATTCAACTCAGAAAGGAACGACAAGACTGCTTTTTCGAACTTTTCATACTCAATCGATACCGGCCAAGCACCGGGTTGTTTCGACTTGTGTTTATAAGACACCATACGTCGTACTCGCCCGTCTTTGCTGTCCGGTGATGAGTACACGTGCATACTGCTTTGGTCCTGAGCGCAAAAGACAAGACCAGTGAAGAGATTGAGAAACTTGCTATTTGGCCCCTTCTGTTTCTTGCGAGTGCTTCTTGACGATTTCGATTGATACCACAAATCTTCATCGATAATTCGGGGATAGTAGTTTGGAATCGGTGGGCCAACCGGAACTCGATTGCCATCATCATCGATTTCCTTGGGTTGCAGTTCACCGAGCACCGACCGATCTGCGAGAACCGAGTTGATGAACGAACCGTTCCACGTGCCCGAAGTCCCCAGCGGTTTGTAGTGTTCATGCAATCCGGCAAGAATCCTGTGGTGACCATAGCCTTCGGCCGACTTCTGGAAAATGAAGGGGATTGCTTCCCACCCGTCTCGTTTGACGAAATCCCGCTTTGAGTCACTCCATCTCAGCCAAGAGGGACACCTTTTGTTAAATTTCTCTCCCTCTTCCGCACGTCGCCGCTTCTCAGTCCAAGCCTCTTTCAGCCGATTACTCTTTTTTTGGGATTCCAAGTACGCCAAGTAGAAGTGAATTAGCGGTATCATCATTCCGATGAGATCGTTGGCGGATTGCTTCGTGTAGTGCTGCTCGTAGGGTTGGAGTACGACAATGTCGATTCCGGCTTCGAGGATTTTTCCGAAGAGGTTGAGTGCTGGGTGGATGCCTTCACGGGATAATCGGTCGAGGTTTTCAACCAGCAGAATCGATCCCTTCTTCACGCTGCCAGATTGAACTTCATCGAGGAAACGCTTCAACGCCCCTTCATGCCGATTCTTCCCCCGAAAGGCACTGACCCCAGTGTCTTCGAGGGTGAGGTTGCCTTTGGTATGGTTATTCTTCTCGATCCATTTGTCGCCGAGCTCTCGTTGTCGCCGAAGCGAATCGCCTTGCTCTTGCTTTTTGCTTGAAAATCGAATGTAGGAGTAGACTATGGCCACCGATTACTCGCCTCGATTTCAACGTTTGAAACCCCAAGTTTACACCGATGAGTTCAAAGCCGCAATGCAAGGAAACGGCATTCTCTTCCTCGACGAACTTCCCGAGTTCAATCGCAAAACACTCGAGGTCATGCGGCAACCGCTCGAAGACGGCATCGTTACCATCTCCCGAGCACTACGCAGCACCACGTTCCCCGCTGACTTCATGCTGATCGCCGCGGCCAACCCATGCCCTTGCGGGTATCGCAGCGACCCTCGACGCAGTTGCAACTGCACCCCGCCCCAAATTGAACGTTACATGGGAAAGATTTCTGGCCCCTTACTCGATCGAATTGACATTCACATCGAAGTCCCCGCGGTTCCGTTTGAAGAACTTTCGGCGAAATCGGCGTCCAGCGAAAGCAGCGCGATGATGCGTGAAAACGTGGTTCGTGCGCGGGAAGCACAGGCGGAACGGTTCCGCGACAGCCCAGTTCGATACAATGCTCAGATGACCAGCCGCCAAGTGAGACAATACTGTGAACTCGAACCGGCCAGCGTTCAATTGCTGCGTGCCGGAGTCGAATCGCTCGGCCTTTCCGCCCGAGCACACGACAAGATCTTGCGGGTCGCTCGAACGATCGCTGACATCGCCGGCAGTGGGACGATTGGCGAAGAACATCTCGCCGAAGCGATCAGCTACCGAAACCTCGACGCCGATTTGTGGGTTTAACACACACCGATGAAACTTCTCTCACTCTGCTGCAACCACTGCGGTGCACCGATCGAGGTTCGCAAGTCGGCCAAATTTGTCACCTGCGGCTATTGCAACGCTCACCTCGCGATCCACCACACCGGCAGCAGCTACTCAACCGAACTGCTCGAGGAAATCAAACAGACCACCGACACGCTCGTCCGGGATGTCGCAAAACTCAAAGGCGTTTCCGAACTAGACCGACTCGACCGCGAGTGGGAACAAGAGCGACGCGAATACATGTCCACCAACAAGGACGGCACCCAACGCGTTCCTGATAAAGGGACAGCCATTGCCATGGGGGGATTCGTGACGGTCTTTGGAATTTTCTGGACCGTCGGTGCCGGAATCGCGTTCCCTCCGATGGCGTTGTTCGGAATCATCTTTATTTGCATGTCGGTATGGGGAATCATCCATACCTGCGCGAAGGCAGACCAATACAACAGTGCGAAACGGCGGTATCACGAACGACGTCGCCAACTGATCCGCGACCATGAGTAATGGCATGAGCGCCCCCATTGGCATCGTAACTTTTTGGCAGAGCAAAATTGGATACGAATCGATGATTCGCCACCGTTCCAAGCCCTCTCGCCACAAAGCGAACACAGCGGCCGAGCCAACGCGAAGGAGACGGAGCCTCCCCGGCGAGCAGGAACTCGACACCAACCAGAATGCGATCGCAACCTTCGACGCGAAAAGGACTTAAGGAAACACCAACCCGCAATCGACGATGCGATTCGAACGTTGGCCCGATTCTTGCGTATCAATCCGTTGACCTACTAACGTCTGCCGAAATGGCGTTAGAATGGTCCGTGGACCGCGACCGGATTCCTCCGGCACACCTTTCACCCAACACTCATTAGTTTCACCGATGATCTATTTCCTGTTTGTGCTTCCCCCGTTTCTGTTGGGCCTTTACGCCCAGTGGAAAGTCAAGTCGTCGTTTGCGGCAATGAGCGAAGTGCCAGCATCGATGACGGGCGCCACCGCTGCCCGCCGAATGCTCGACGCAGCAGGTTTGCAATCCATTGGCATTGAACAAGTCCCCGGTCAGCTTTCTGACCACTACGACCCACGCGCGAAAGTACTGCGTTTAAGCCCGAATGTTTACGGCGGACGATCCATGGCCGCGCTCGGAGTCGCCTGTCACGAAGCCGGCCACGCTTTCCAAGACGCCGAAAGATACGCGCCGTTGGTCGTTCGCAATCTCGCCGTCCCGGCAGCAAACTTTGGTAGCGGGATCGGGGCGACGCTGCTGTTCGTCGGCGCGATCATGGCTTTCAAACCGCTAATGTGGATTGGCGTGATCCTGTTCTCAGCGGTTGTCTTCTTCCAAGTTGTCAACCTGCCGGTCGAGTTCGACGCGTCGAATCGCGCACGAGCTCACTTGGTCGAGTACGGACTGATCTCTGCCCAAGAAGAGAAGTATGTCGCGAAGGTACTCAACGCCGCCGCACTCACCTACGTCGCGGCGACGCTGCAGTCGATCATGACGCTCGCGTACTACCTCTTCATCCTGATGGGCCGACGTGACTGAGAAACAACCGGTCACACCACTTCGCCCCGACTACTTTGCCGCACTCGATCCGCCGGAGTCTTTTGAGACAACGGCGGATGGCCCCGCTGGTAGCCTCCCTTTGAGCGACGAAATCCTTCGCCAATGGAGCAGCGGAGACATCTTCGGGCTGACCCAGAGCGTCGGCATGGGGTTCGATCCGAGACGAGTGCTCGGCGACCAGTATCTCATCCTCAGCACCCAAGGTGGCGTTCGCAATCCAGACGGAACGCCAGCCGCGCTCGGATATCACACCGGACACTGGGAAGTCGGCTTGCTCGTGCGTGCCGCCGCCGAACAGATCGAAACAAACGGCGGTGTCCCCTTCGCGGCGTTCGTCAGCGATCCGTGTGACGGACGGACGCAGGGCACCAACGGCATGTTTGATTCGTTGCCGTATCGAAACGACGCGGCCATCGTGATGCGAAGGCTGATCCGGTCACTACCGCAACGAAAAGGCGTGATCGGGGTTGCCACGTGCGACAAAGGCTTGCCCGCGATGATGATGGCCCTCGCCGGGACAGGGCATCTCGCGAATGTTTTGGTCCCCGGTGGAGTCACGCTGCCTCCAACGGTCGGCGAAGACACAGGCAAAGTTCAAACGATCGGCGCTCGCTACTCGCGAGGCGAACTATCGCTCGAGGACGCTTCCGCGGCAGGTTGCCGGGCCTGCGGAACACCGGGTGGCGGTTGCCAATTTCTCGGCACCGCCGCTACCAGCCAGGTGATCGCCGAAGCACTCGGGATGACGGTCCCCCACGCGGCGCTCGCGCCGAGTGGTCAACCAATCTGGACCCGCCTGGCACGTGACTCGGCTGCCGCAGCGGCCGCGATGCATGCCAACGGCATGGCAATGAGCGACGTTTTGACCGAAGCCGCATTCGAAAACGTGATGCGAATACATGCGGCCGTCGGAGGCAGCACCAACCTGCTATTGCACATCCCGGCAATTGCGGCGGCCGCTGGCGTTCGGCGTCCAACCGTCGACGATTTCTCACGGGTGAATCAACGAGTCCCGCGTTTCGTTGACTGCCTACCCAACGGCCCCGTTGGCCACCCGACGGTACGATTGTTTCTCGCCGGAGGTGTCCCCGAGGTCGCCTTGCATCTTCACCGCGCGGGATTGTGGAACGCCGATGAGAAAACGGTTTCCGGTTTAACATGGGGTGACATTCTCGACGCCTGGGAACGTTCTCCCCGGCGAGAGGTTTGCCGCGAACGATTACAACTCGCCGACGGCGTCGACCCCGACGACGTCATCATGTCTCCCGACAAAGCCAAAACAGCGGGACTCACCAGCACCGTGTGTTTCCCAAAAGGGAATCTCTGTCCCCAAGGTTCGGTCATCAAAGCGACATCGATCGATCCTTCGGTAGTCGATAACGACGGCGTGTATCGCAAACGAGGGCCTGCCCGCGTGTTCACGAGCGAACGCCGGGCAATCGAAGCCGTCAAAGGCCAAACCGATTCGCCGATACAGCCAGGCGACGTGATCGTGTTGATCGGACGCGGGCCTCTCGGTTGCGGGATGGAGGAAACGTACCAAATCACCTCCGCACTCAAATACCTATCCTTCGGCAAAGAAGTTGCGTTGATCACCGATGCCAGGTTCTCCGGCGTCAGCACCGGTGCCTGCATCGGTCATGTCGGCCCGGAAGCACTCGCGGGCGGACCAATCGGGCGAATTCGTAACGGCGACATCATCGAAATTGAAATCGATCGGCATTCTCTGCAGGGGCACGTCAATATCGTCGAGACTGTCGACGGGGATACACCCGCCAAGGCACTCGCGACACGGCCGATGCATCCCGACCTGCAGGTGGACCCCGCGATCCCGGACGACACTCGTTTGTGGGCGGCACTCCAACAAGTTGGCGGCGGCACATGGGGTGGATGCGTGTACGATGTGGATCGGATCGTCGCCACCCTTGAGGCCGGCCAGAGGGCTCTCGCAAACATCGAAAACAAAGGGGACAACAATGAATGACTCGGTAACCTACTCACCCACAGCGATCGAGCGAATCGGCGAAACCGGAATCGAGATCACCTGGAGCGATGGCGAAAAAACCCGTTGGACCGCGCAACAACTTCGCGACGCCTGCCCCTGCGCGACCTGCCGAGAAAAGCATGGCAAGATCCACGACGTCGATGAGGACACCGGTGCGACACAACCAAAACCGATCGGATTACCTGTATTGAGCGCCGCCGAAGCACAGCCGACGCGAATCGAAGGCATGCAACCGGTCGGCACCTACGGATACAACATCGCGTTCAGCGACGGACACAATTCCGGCATCTTCACATTCCCCCGCCTGCGACGCGAAGATAGCTGAGGCCATTGCAGGACGGTTCTGTTTCCAAACAGACCGCTACTTTCCGATACAAAACCGGCTAAACACTCGGTCGAGCAGATCATCGGTGTAGACCTCACCGGTGACGTCACCAATCAATCCCGCCGCCTCGCGAATTTCCGTTGCCACAATTTCGTGACCGGCTTGCAACTGCGTCGCCTCCATAGCTCGTTCGATCGCCTCGATCGCGCCGACCAATGAACCGCGGCAACGGGCGGCGGTACCCATGACGCTTCCGATTTCGGTTGCATCGATCCGTTCCGCCATCTCGACGATTCCACTGCGGAGGTCACCGATACCGCTGCCGTCGAGTGCACTGAGCATCATTACTTTGGAAACCGAATCGCTCAGATCATCGGCCCATCGAGGCGGCTCGGATACCAAATCGCCTTTGGTCAATACTCCCCAATTCTCCACCACCTTTTTATGCGGCTGCCTCTGCGTCGACAATAAACGCAGATACTCAAGCGCATCGTCTGGTTCTTCCTCGGTCGCGTCCACGCACCACAAACAAAGATCGGCACGCGAGACTGCTTCCATGGCTTGCTCCTGTGCCTTCGCCAGGACCTCGGCATCGGGATCATTCGACGGACGCGATTCGATTCCAGCCGTGTCCGTCACGCGAATCGGATAGCCTCCCAACTCAAACGAAACCGAGATGCTATCGCGAGTCGTCCCAGCCTGCTCCGTGACAATGGCAGACTCCGTCTGCGTCAACGCATTGAGCAAACAACTCTTTCCCGCATTGGGCAACCCCCTTAAAACGACTTCGAAGGCTGACGAAGATGCGGACCGCTCGCGCAGTTGCCCACTCGCCTGCCGAAGAAGACTTCGGAGCGATCCGAGCCGATCGACAAGATCACCGTCTTCGATGAATTCGATATCCTCATCGACAAAATCCAAACCAGCTTCCACATCAGCAAGCAGGTTCAACAGTTCGCCACGAGCGGTCTGCAATGGTCGCGACAAATTACCAGCGAGTTGCTCGAGGGCGTGATCGAGCGTACTCGGATCTTCCGCGTCGATGACTCCCAACACAGCTTCGGCCTGCGGCAGATCCAATCTTCCCGCCAGAAAAGACCGCATTGTGAATTCGCCGGCCCGGGCCGCTCGACCTCCGGCCGCGATCAATCGATCGACCACCGCATCGAGAATCGGCAACGAACCGATCAGATGCAATTCCGCCGAGGGCTGTCCGGTGTAGCTACGCGTCGTCGGCCACAGCATCACATCAACATCGATCGCGCCGAACGGATCACCCAACTGAACACAGGCACGATAGCGACGTGCCCTTCTGTCCGTGGTTCCCTCCGACAGCAGCTCGACCCGACGTAAGATCTCGACCACACGATCGCCCGACATTCGCACAATGCCGCGGGTGGCGGGAACGAGCGGCGATGCCACCGCAATGATCGTGTCGTCGACTGAAAAACCGTTAATGCTGCTGACCTCGAGGACGAATGAACGCGCTCCCCACGTCGGGAGAAATACTCGGAGAAACGCGTATCATTGACGCCCGCTCACTCGATTGCAACGCGAAATGGACGCTGCGAGGACACGCCAAGTCGCTGGATCACTCTGTCGCCAGGCGAAACGGTCTTCGTCAATTTTTCGGGGCGACCAACGATTCCAAGAACGTGATCAGAGCTTGGCGATCTTCGTACGACAGCGAAAGAAATCGGTCGCGGGTGCCAGCGGCCTCACCGTCGTGCATCGCGATCGCTTCGAGCAAAGTTTCCGCTCGCCCGTCATGCATGTATGGCGCCGAATCACGGACTCCCCAAAGAGGAGGCGTTCGCCATTCTTGCACAAAATTCGTTGGTTCGATTTGCATTCTCTCGTAGTAATCCACGCGAGTGATCGGATCGCGATCAGCAATGCGCAGTTGTCTCTGCCTTTCAGCAGCAGGTTTGATCTCAGAATCGATCAGACGAAACGCAACCAACACTTGCGGTTGTTTGGGGGCGAAGAAAGAAAACGTTGCACGACCGTTTTGATTGGCCCCCGATTGTCCCGCCAACGGTGCGTTCGTAACGTTGCTGACCGATTGTTCGAAGGCATCCGGCAACGGTATGGCCGTGGCCGGACCGTAGTAGGCGACTGGTGGCCCCGCCATCGCCTGCGCTGGAAACGATGCTTCCACTTCATTCTCGACGAGTTTTCGGCGAACGACGTACGGTTCGGCGTGATTCAAATCGAGTGATTCATAGCCCATGTCGTGCAACAACAGGTCGCTGTAAATTCCTCGCGCTACACCCATGTCCTGTGCATGACACACCGCGCATCCGATTCGATTGAAAGCGACCTCACCTTTTTGAACGATTTTCCGTTTCGCCGGATCATGAGGCACCGATCGAACCGGTGCGGGCAATGCAGCCACAAACTGCGTGAGCGACTGGACTTGGGTGTCGGTGATATCGAACGTAGCGTTCATGTACGACTTGTTCGTCGGATCGCCGGTTTGTTGTTTGCGCCGCGTTTGCAAACCCATCTCATTCGCACACGCTTGGTCAGTGAACTCAAAGAGCGTCGCCACGTTGGCACGCCAGCCAAACTTTCCATAACGATTGTCACGTAGCGTGGATGGCCGACCGCTAATCTCCGGATGGTTCTTTTGGAGACGAACTTGATGATCGAGCAGTTCGTCGGGAACTTGATCGATCAAGCCGCTACCAAAGAGCGACGTCGTGTTGCGACCAAACATGCGTGCCTTGATTCGCACCAAATACCCGTTCACGTTCCGTTCGAAAACGATCGGCGTTTGAGAAGCAATCCGCACTTCGGATGCATCCATCGGGCCGCCTGCATCGGCAAACTCCGCCCCCGCCGCGTTGACCATCGCATCGTGGAATTCTCGCGCCAGCGGTGTTCCGCCTTGATGAGACAACGCGACCACATTGATGATGTTCCCTTCAGCTAACACAAACCCAGGATGAAAGTTCGAAACGATCTCCGCCAATCGCGTCCCTGTCAGCCCGTGGCCTTGGATCTCGATCGATTCGATACCAATCGATTTCGCGTTGAATTCGGCTTCACCACCGCCGCCCATACCACCCTGGCGATGACAGGTGGCACATGAGTTTGCGTTGAACAAAGGGCCCAAACCATCGCTGCCGAGCGATGGATTTTGGGAATCCCACTCTTGTTCGAAAAGCTGCGCTCCGACGACAACCGCATCCGGAGCGACCGCATACGCGTGGGCCTGAGACAGTACCAACAACAATCCACAAACGTATCTCAGTTTCATCGCTGAACCTTTCGAATCATCGTGATGGTGGGGCCAGGGGCCTCACCGTCACGAATAGGGTAAGGGTGATCCGCCGCCGATCGAAAAAACAAATGCCTAGCATGACTCGGACGGCTAATATCGACAGGTCGCCGTTGACCTCGAATCAACCACTTCGCCAAATCACGATTGGAAACACGAAGTATCGGCAACTCTTCGATTTCCGCATCCAAATCATCCCATCCGAGCCGATGCCGCCGAGCGACTTCGGAGACCGGAATTCGCTGCGCGCCTCCACGCCGTGAAAGCAAAGGAGGCGTTAACTCGAACGTGAATGCCGCTTGAGCATCCTGCTGTGACACCCAATCCGCAACCACATCTGGTTCTCCCGCTAGTTCACCGGGTACGGCAATCTGCATCGCGGAGCGACTCCAAATGATTTCCGTTAGGTCAACATAGAGTTTTCGTAAATCCGCCCCCGCGACGAACGGACCGATGGTCGATGCCCACGGCATTCTCGTCGCAGAATGCTGTTCGAGAACGACGAGTCGGTCGAGATCACTTTTTTCGGTGAGCCCAAACCGCATCTGCACGTCCTTCAGGTAGACGTTCTGCAATTGATCGGCAAGCGGCCCCAGCCGAACGACGATCTCTTCGGTTAGCGTCGGTGAATCTTTAAAAGGCTGTTCCGCTTCGTCCGAAGCAGTCGCTAACACTTCCAATTGGCGTTCGAGTTCCAGTCGCCAAATTCGAGTCACACGCTCGCGATTCCGATCGGCAATCTGTTCTACAAACTCTTTCGGATGATCGGGGAACTGCCGAATCCACATCCGTGTATCTTCCGCATCGCCTATCATCCGCGAAAGATCGTCGCCATCGGGCACGCCGACAGACAACTCCAACACGCGATACTGACCGTCGGTGATAACGACGAATGCTCGGCCCGGCTCCGACGATTTTTTTCCTCCCGTCAATACCGCGGGCAACCCCAACGGCCAGTGCTGAAAGTAGATTGGAGCCGACGGATGCAGAAATCCGCTCGGAAGATTGGCAATGGATTTCTCAGCAAATTGGGCACACCAACAATGTTGCGGTATCGCACGGTCACTCCGGCTACTGCCGCGCCGAGTCTGCCATTCGGAAGACACGTCGTTGGTGATTAACGCAACAACCAGCGCATGTTCACGATTTTCCGTCGGCACATCCGCCAGTGGTGGCAATTTGACGATCTCGCTGGCAAACGATCGCGTGCCTGCAACAATGCCCATGAAGAGAATCGCTGCCGCAATCAACAACGAGTTCAACCAAAAGAAGCGCCGCGCTCTCTCATCAGTCACAACGGCACAGTTGGCATTGTGGTCTTCCTGGCACAAACAGCACTGCCGTTCCCACCCATCAAAACACGCGACTGCCCGATATGTCATGTAGTCCGCCCCTCACTACAAGCTTACCTAGAAGCAGACAGAAAACTTGCCTGATCCGATCAACAGGCGGGTGTTCGTTTTCCCACACCGACCGTCGCTAATCCTAAACCACAGCTAGCATATTTTCTGTCCGGCACTAACCGAAAACACATCGAGAATCGATGTGAGGTTGGAACGCCGCGCCTCATGCACGAGTCCTTTTCCAACTGCTTGTATAACGCAAGTGATCGGCGTCGTCAAAGAAATAGCGAAGCGTATACCAAATACTTTCGACACGCTCCGGCCGGATCCTGTGCCCTAAAAAATAGATAGATTCCAGCGGCTACATATATGTGTCGCTAAAAACATAACTCGCGTGTGGTTTTACGTTCCAAAGACACCGAGACATTCCCAAACGTTCAGTGCACTGAACGATCAATACATTGAAAACCGATAGTGTCTTACGAGTTCGATCTATTGCCGACGAGACGCCGTAGCGAACGTTAGCGTCGTGCGGCTTGTTGAATTTGGCGAACCAAGTGCGCGTCGGGCTGGCGAAGCGTCAAGACTTGCTCACGCACATTGCCGTCCCGATCTCGCAGAATGACGATCATCTCGGAAGCCGTCGATCCCGTTGCGTTCGCTCCCGAAGCGACGTTACTGGCAAACTGGTTGCTCTCGGGGAGAGACTCAGTCACCGCAGCAGACGGATCAGACGATTGGTTCGGTTCGACTTGATCGGCAACCAATGCTTCGTTGGGATCCGCCTGATACAAACGTGAGAGCTGCACCCGGTCCAATTGCCAGTGGATCGAACCCGGACCGGTATAGATACCAACATCGGACTTATAGTCTGCCGCGTTGCAAACCCCGATCAACACACCTCGTTCGTCAAACAATCCGCCACCACTGCGACCGTCGATCGGAGCGCCAGAAATCTCGAGGTTGGAACCGCCAATGTTCTGGTTGTACTTATTGACGCCGGTGATTCGTGTGTCACGTCGCGAAGGGGGATCGCCACGATCGCAACCAAAGCTGAATGCCGTTTGCCCTACTTTCATCTTGTCATTCTCAGTCACAACCTTGACGGGTTGGACCGGAATTCCTGGGCGGATCGCCACGAGCCCGATGTCCCGATCGCCCGCGTCATAGTCGACGAGATGACCAGTCACCGTATGAGGTTCGCCACCGACAAACAAATCGACTTCAATTTTGTCTTTGCCTTCTCCATCACGGAACAAGTGGCCGCAGGTCAGCACCAACGCTTCCTCGCCGTGCACATCAATGATCGTTCCCGTTCCGGCACCGTAACCGCGACCGTCGTATACACGCAAACGAACCGTCGCCGCCTGAGCTCGTTCGACCGCATCGGCCAACGAGATACTGGGCATCGCTTCGACAACGACGTCGTCTTGGGGACGTCCCATCGCGTCACGATTCGATCCCATGCTCGGCGTCTTGGCCGACGTGAGTGACTCAAGCGACCGCCATTGATCCTCTCCTTGTTCGCGTCGAAATGAACGGTTCCCCGACGCGTTCATGCTGCCCGGGCGAGCGTTCAAAGGTGCCAACCGAGTTTGTGGCTCCTGTATGCGATTCGCGTCGGCGAAGCTCGGTGCGCGTCGCGACGGTGTTTCGATTTGACTATTGGTTGGGACGATCTTCCCGGACGGACTCGTCTGCAGTGCTTGACGCAATTGCGCGGCGGTCTGCGCTCCTACGAGACGTGTGACCTCACGCCCTTCTCGCAAGATGACATAGGTCGGTGTGCTGCGAATCCGATAACGCTGCACTAGCTGCGGTTCGGACCGAACATCGACTTGGCGAACCGGGACACCACGAGCAATCAATTCCGAAACGATCGGCTGCATCGCCCGGCATGGAGGGCAATTTGCCGAGCTGAACTCTAACAAGATCGCGTCAGCCGAAACCGCGCCGGAGGCTCCGATTGCCACCACGAACAGCAACAACGCGGACCATTTTGACGCAACGGTAGCGCGTGAAATTTTGGGGGTGAATCGCACGTGTTCGTCCCTCCTTGGACGTATTGAATAGGAGTCCCGCCGCCCGGTTTCGAGCCCGTCTCAACAACACAATCCTTGCATTGCTGTTGTGACAAAGTCGATTCATCGCAAAAGCATGATCCTTCACGGATGCGACAATACGCCGGGTGCAGCGAACGGGGATCGTCGGTGATCCGGACCGTTGATCACAACCCCAATGAGTCGGCGAGGAAGCGGAACTTTAATTATTTTGAGTTTCACGCTTAAGAAATCTCAAAATAACCAACTCAACTATCTCCAGTTCGGTCGCACCTCACCCGCACCGGCTTCCTCTGCGTTCCAGCGAGCCTCAGGAATGATGCGGCGAAAGTCCGCCGCTTTGCCTCGGATGGAGGCGCTCATCAACAGCAAACCGAGCCGCACCTCTTCACGCTTTCGCAGCGGAGCCTCGATCACGCCAGGAGCGAGTGACTCCGCACTGCCACGCAGAAACACCGTCACGTTATTGAGTCCATCGCCGAGGTTCGCCCCCGCATCACCACCGACCACGATGGTTCCCGCGACCGCCCCGGCCCCCGTGTCGTCACCCACATCGCCACGGACGAAAATACTGCCGCCACGCATCGCGGCCCCCACGCGCGGCCCCGCCGATCCGTACACCGCGAGCGTTCCACCGGTCATCGCCGCACCCAAACCACACCCGGCGTTCCCCGTAATCCGAACCACACCGCGTCGCATTCCTTCGCATGCACCGTCGCCAACATTCCCATCCAAATGCACGTCGACTCCGCCGAACCACGCAAACGCGTAGTCGCCGAGATCGCCCGCGGCGCGAACTCGGCTCGGATGTGACCAACGCATGCACGCCGCCCTCTGACCGCTGAGCCCGGACAACTCGATCAGAGGAAACTGTTCACCGACCGACGACGAGGAATCCGAATTCTCGTTAGGTTCCGGGACTTCGATGGCCCGGACTGCATCGCGTAACTCGTCCGCGTGCAACTCACTGAGGTCAAACGAATGGTCAGCCAACTCAACTTCGTTCATCGCATGGACTCCTGTTCTGCTGCGAGTGATCGAGCAATCTCGCGGACAATCAACTCCAATTTTTCTCCCGCTGCATTCGACACCGCGAGCACATCGTCATGCGCCGCAACGGCGGGCGCGTCGGGGATAGCCATGTTGGTCACGACTCCGATCGCCAGGGTTCGCAACCCGGAGCGGGATGCCAGGGCAACCTCCGGCACCGTGCTCATGCCGACGAGATCCGCCCCCCAATGTTTCATCATCCGGCACTCCGCTCGTGTTTCGTAGTTCGGCCCCGACACGGCAAGGTACGTTCCCGACTGCAAACGAAAGCCACCATCACGAGCCGCCCGCCCGGCTGCCTGAACGAACGCATCGTCACACGTCGAACGCCCACATCGGTGAGCATTGGCGAACCCTCGCTGCGACCAACTTTCATCCGGAACCTGCTTCCGCATCAGATGAAGATCGCTGCCAAACGCTCCCATTTGCCCATGCAACAGGCTCAAATGCTCGTCGATTAAGACCACATCACCCACGCGGTACCGGGGGTTCAATCCGCCTGCGGCACAACTGACGATGACTGCATCCGGTTTCATCGCCGCCATCAAAGCCATCGGGCGGGTGAGTTGGTCAATCGAATGCCCCTCATAAGCGTGCAGGCGTCCCGCCATCGCGATCACGCGGACCGAATGCATCCGCCCGACCAAGAATTCTCCACGATGTCCCGCCGCGGTCGATCCGGCCAACCCCGGAAGACTGTCATAGCGGATCACCGTGGGCGACTCGATCGACTCGGCTAATCCACCCAGCCCACTGCCCAACACCACCGCAATGAGGGGCGCGTCCGATTCAAAAAAACCGTCCTCGCCGACCTGCGATTCGCTCAGCCGAGCCTGAAACCGCCCGACCGCCCGATCGAGACCGAAATTCTGATCCTCGCCAATCCCCTGATACTCGCCATTCACAGCGCCACCACCACGATCAGACGGTGCCACCGCCGAGAAGAGAGAGGAATTTGCAAACGTGTCATGATCGCGTCGCGGTGGTTCAGAGAGACAAACGGGATCCATCCCAGACTAACGAGAAACAAGCATTCATTAAAGACACCCAAAGAGGCCATCCCGCCCATAAGAGCGTTTGTTTTGCGGAAACCAGAGGAAATTCCACGGAACAGACGCGACATATGGCCGCGATCCTTGGCTCATCACACTCTCTCGGCCCATGAATTGCTGACGAAGTCTCAACGTTTTACATGTTTTGGCCTTTCCGTTCACGCGGACCTTTGCGATATTTCCGGTTCGCGCGCACCCATCGGTGAATTGATTCTTAACTATCCACACCACGACGATCGAGGCGCTTTCGTCTCCGAATCCACCGGTTTTTTCCAGATGCACACGTTTGTCGCATCCCGGGGTTTCAGCGATCGAGCGTGCGGCAGCTTAGGTGAAGTAGCATGAAGTTGGAGACAGTCAGGAACATCGGTATCAGTGCCCACATTGACTCGGGCAAAACCACGTTGAGCGAACGGATTCTGTTTTACACAGGACGAATCCACAAAATCGAAGACGTTCGCGGCGGCGGTGATGGCGCGACAATGGACCATATGGAACTGGAGAAAGAACGTGGTATCACGATCACCAGTGCCGCAACGAGCGTTCAGTACGACGGCCACCACATCAACCTGATCGACACTCCCGGCCACGTTGACTTCACCGTCGAAGTGGAGCGTTCGTTGCGCGTCCTCGATGGTGCCGTCCTGGTTCTTTGCAGTGTTGGTGGCGTCCAAAGCCAATCGATCACCGTCGACCGCCAAATGAAGCGGTATCAAATTCCACGCCTCGCGTTCATCAACAAGATGGACCGCACCGGTGCGAACCCACGCCGCGTCGTCGAACAACTCCGCGAGAAACTCGGTGCGGACGCGTTCATGGCACAAATCCCGATCGGTGCCGAAGACAACTTCCGTGGTGTCGTCGACCTGATCGAAATGAAGGCCTACACCTTCGAAGGCGAACAAGGCGAGAAAGTCGTCGTCGCCGACGTGCCGGATGACCTCAAAGATGAAGCCGAAGATGCTCGCGTGAACATGCTCGATTCGCTGTCCAACTACAGCGACGAAGTCATGGAATTGCTGCTCAGCGAAGAAGAAGTCTCCAAAGACCTCATCTACAAGACCATGCGTCAAGCCGTGCTCAACGGTGCCACCCCGGTCTACATGGGCAGTGCGTTCAAGAACAAAGGTGTCCAACCTTTGCTCGACGCAATCACGCAGTACCTGCCGAGCCCTCTCGACCGAGACATCTACGGTCGCGACCCTTCGGACGAAAGCAAGAAGATCGAACTGACGCCAGACAAAGACAAACCATTTGTCGGCATGGCGTTCAAGATCGTCGAAGATCCGTTCGGCCAACTCACGTTCATGCGTATCTACCAAGGATCGATCAAGAAGGGCGACGCTTACGTCAACCAACGGTCCGGGAAGAAGGAACGATTCAGCCGTATCGTTCGGATGCACAGCGAAAAACGTGAAGAAATCGACGAAGCCTACGCGGGCGATATCGTCGCGGTCATGGGTATCGATTGTGCCTCCGGGGACACGTACTGCAGCGAGCGTGATTACGCGACACTCGAATCGATGTTCGTCCCTGAACCTGTGATCAAGATCGCTGTGACCCCGCTCAACCGCGGTGACGGCGACAAGATGAGCAAGGCTCTGCAGCGTTTCCGTAAAGAAGACCCAACGTTCAGCGTTTACACCGACGAGGAAACCAACGAAATCCTCATCTCGGGAATGGGTGAACTCCACCTGGAAATTTACATCGAACGTATCCGCCGCGAATACGGCGTCGAAATCGAAGTCGGTGCACCGAAGGTGTCGTACCGCGAAAGCCCCACCAAGGCCGTCGAATTCGACTACAAACACAAGAAGCAAACCGGTGGATCGGGTCAGTTCGCTCATATCAAGGGAACACTCACACCGATCGCTTCGGAAAGCGAAGACAGCTTCGAGTTCGAAGAGAAAATCGTCGGTGGTCGTATTCCAAAGCAGTACATTCCTGCTGTGGAAAAAGGCTTCCGAGACAGCCTCAGCAAAGGCCCAGTCGCCGAATACCCAGTGGTGGGAACCCGAATCGAATTGATCGACGGTAGCTACCACGAAGTTGACTCGAGCGAGAAGGCGTTCTACACCGCTGCTCAAGGTTGCTTCCGCGAGTACTTCAAACAGGCTTCGCCGAAACTCCTCGAGCCGATCATGAAGGTCGAGATCGAAACACCTGAGGACTTCCAAGGTACCGTCACCGGTGACGTGATCCGCCGCCGCGGTGTCATGCTCAGCAACGACACCAACGAAGGCATGACCGTCATCATCGCCGAAGTGCCGCTGGCAGAGACCTTCGGCTACGCAACCGACCTCCGCAGCATGACGCAGGGTCAGGGTACCTTCACAATGGAACTGGCTAAGTACAGCCAAACGCCAAGCAATATCCAAGAAGATATTATTGCCGAACGCAAGAAAGACGAACTCGCCGCCGCTCGCTAATCACGGGGCGTCGATATTCTGAAACAAGAAAGCCGGAGACAATCGTCTCCGGCTTTTTTTATGCCATCATCTCGCGCGAGCAAACATCGCCCACGCAAGTCGACAGACAGCACCTTCACAGTTCGTGGCGACCAGCCCCAAAACCGCCACCCAGCAAGCCCCACCAATGCCTCAACGCGCGACGCAAATACCCAGGGCGGGACTCGAACCCGCAAGGCCGTATCCGGCCGGGGGATTTTAAATCGTTAGCGTTTTTTATTCGAAACGCTTACGTTTAAACGACTTACGTTACCGCACTCACGTTGGCCGCACCGTATTTGCACTAAATATCGGCTACGGCGACGGCTAACGCAAGCGATTCTTAATTAGTCGGGGGCATTGCGATACATTTCGTTTAGCTTGTCAAAAAACGTGTCGTAGTCCATACTCGCTATGGGCTTGGCGTTGCTACCGATGACGATACCGCCACTCATCCTGACGGCGTGATGCTTTCCTTCAGGCTGAACGAACGACGACACAACGCCTTGGTTGGCGGCAACGGCTAACGTAATCGGTTCGGGGATCGGTTCAGTTGATTCCAGGCTAATCACACCATCACCACGAACGAACCGTAGATCGGGATGTGTGTTTCGATAATCGAGCAGTTCCGAGAGCGTGGCGACGGTTTTGTCTTCGGTGGCAGGTGGCAAGGTGGCAGAGTGGCAAGATTCGTCGTCGTCAGTAGGCTCGCCACTTTTGCCACTTGCCACGTGACACGACCCAGGATAAAAGCGACCGTCCCTCTCGTATATCCGATTCATTTCAATTAGATATTCGATCGCAATATTAAGGTCGTTTGCCGACACCTTGCCGTTTGGTCGGTATTTCGATTTCGTTAAACCCGGCTTATTCGTGATTCGATTCAATATGTCAATCGCCAACCGTGATTCGTCGTCGTCATCGCCAAAAATATAACGTGCTGACTGATCGCAGTACGACCAGATAGTGAGTGAGTGTGTGATATGCCTGGTATCTATCGTCGTCGATCCATCGACTACCGCTAGTATCAAGGCTATCCGTAACACCATCGCCTCGGCTCTCGTAGTGACCGACTCGTACAGACCGTTACGACTACGAGTCAAATGATCGTACTGCGATTGATAGATACGCTTAGCGTCTTCAGTCATCGTCACGCTGCCGATGCTTTCTGATTTAGCGATCGCATCCGCTAACCGTCCCTTCATCGCCTCGAAACCGTCAATTGATTCAAGCGGTGGTGCCAGCGGTAAACGTTTCGACCTTTCCGAAAACACCCAAAGGAAACGATTCGCAAAACCGTTAGACGATTCGTCGCCTTTGGCGTTAAAGAAATTGTTTAATTCTTTCGTGGTCACGTGAGCGATAATCGACACGTGAGGATCGGTAGCGACTAGCTTGCTACCTTTGGTTGTAATTCGCAACGTCTTGCCGTCCCAGGCATCACGTATCACTGGCGATAACGTGCAACCGTCACGTTTAATCACCTTTAGAATTGTCCCGAATTCCGTAGCTTCAACGATAACACGCTTATCGTCGGTACCATCGACGACGACAAACGTTCCGTCGTTTTTCGCTTTCGTTTCGATATCCCGTATAGCATCTATAAGACCCTCACCGCTACCGATACCGCTAAGCGTTGGCGGTTTGCCGACTACACTACTGAGCAATTGCTTTGCGACGTATAGCGACGTCCCTTTGCGTGCTCTCGACGACGCACCGACGATACACGAAAAAAGGTTAGCGTGATGGGGCTGACCACCGTACACGGTAGGCTTATCAAAATACGACCCGACTAACGTGATTAATGAAATAAGAATCGCCACCGGATCGGCTTCGGTATGCGGCTCCACGAGTTTGACGGCATCCCCTAGGATGCCGGAAAACATTAGCGGATCGGCTACGGGCTTCGAAGCCATATCGTCATCGTGTTCAATGACCACACCTAAATCGTCGTCGCTATCGTCATCGTCACGTTGACTTTCGACGTGTTCTCTCGCTTCATCGAGTTTCGTTTGTAGTGACTTATAGCCGGTGATGCTCCTCGGTGGCTGACACGTTTTGTTCCAAGCGTCGACGCCACGCAATATTTGCTCGTCAGTCGCATCACTGAACGCTTCGACGAGATAGCAAAATAAACGAAACGTTTTGATTCGTCTGCCCTGCCCTTTGATCCCAGGAGGTATCTTTCTGCAATAGCTAGCGATACGTGCTACCGTATCGTCTTCGATCGTGTAGCTATCGGTGGATACGTTTACCGGCTTCGTCTTCGTCTTCGTCGCACCACGCCTAGGTAGCTCGTCCTCGATCCACGCCGGTAGATCGGATATCGGTTCGTCTTCGTCTATGAACTCGTATACGTGACCGCTCTTGTGCCTCGACCCTGGTGCGACAACGTAACCACCATCGCAGCGGATATCGACACAACCGAAGAGGCTTTGGCAGTTCTTTACGTCTGCATAATCGTCACGATACCTAAAGTAAAGGTGTCGTCCTTTGCTTGTCGACACCGATAGCGTCTTAATAGGTTCGTGTTTTTTTCAAGTTCTGAAAACTTATTAACATCATCGACATCGACGACGATAATGTTTGATCGTTTGCCGGTGGTGATACCGATATTGTTTTTATTCTTGCCTTCGAAAAGGCTATTGATTCCAGGCATATCACTCACCGCATCTTTTAGACCGTTAGCGGTGTCGGGATGCTTGCCGACGTCCTTACAGTTAATATTGCCGCATCGGCAATATCCGGCATCGTTTACGCCGTGCAAGGGGAAAACCGCATAGCCTTTTTCGGAAAGTTTTTTTGCTTGTTCGATAATATTGTTATTGGTATGATACATATCTATAGTGCTCCACGCATAAGAGTAAAAGTAAAAAGTAAAAAGTAAAAAAAACGCCACCGACGACGAATCGGTGCGTTTTTTTATTTGCCTTACGACAAAAAGTCACTTAACAAATAGTCCTTGTCTACCAACACATCGACACCGAGTCGACCAAAGCACAATACGACATTCCCATATCGTCTTGCTCTCAGATTCGTGCTCAGCAACGCTGCTTCTTTCGGCGAATAATAGTACGCACCATCGCTTGGTACGGTATACGACGGTTCGCATTTGAGGCGGCATCCTTCGTAACTCACCTTTAGTTTATGTTTTATAGTAACGCCAAACGGTGTAGATGACTCCATCGTATATCCGTTATCTATATAATCAGCGACACGCATAGCTTCGTCACCGTTTAGTTTTATCTCGTCCGGTGAATATCCGAATGATGGCGGTAAATCGGTCAAGTTCTTATCACTCATCTCGCACCTCCGTCGATTCTCGAAAACGTCTCTAGCTTGCCGCCGCCTTTACCGTTGTCTCCAACGATCAGTAGGTATCGTTGGCCGATATAGTCGACGGGATCGACAGCGGTACCGGCTGTT
>NZ_ANOH01000223.1 GCF_000346505.1 Aporhodopirellula sallentina SM41 | reverse complement strand
AAGAAGCCCTCGATGTTTTGTTCGCAAGTGACTCCGCCAGGTTTGACTTAGTTTTGATGGATGTGCAGATGCCGGTGATGGACGGTCTGACCGCAACCCGCGAAATTCGCAAACGTGAACAGTCCAAAGGAGGACACATCCGGATTCTCGCGATGACCGCCAATGCGATGAAAGGCGATCGCGAAAAATGTCTGCAGGCCGGAATGGATGGGTACCTCACCAAACCGATTCAATCTCACGAGTTGTACCAGAAGATGGAACCGACCTTGTCCAGCAAATCGCAGGCAAAAACTGCGAAGAACTAATCGTCACGGGCGTTTCCACGTGATCTCCACCAACCAACATCGACTCGGCGTTCTCTGCATCGAATATCGATCGGCAAATCGCCTCAGCGATTTGCTTTCAGGCGAGTCAGTGCCTCGGCACCACCATTCTGGATTTCGATGAGGAACCGGATCAGATCGGAGAACTGCGAGGCATCGGTGAGCTGATTGACGAGGCCTGCTGGCATCGCCGATACCTTCATCGGAAAAACGTCATCAATATCATCTTGAGCGATGACGATTTCTTTTCCGCCGGCCGGTTCACGAATCACCATCTCATCATCGTTTTCACGAACAGGAAACCCGGTCAACACCAACCCATCGGCAGTGATCACTGATACCTGTTGAAAGTCCTGGTGGATCTCTTTGGACGGATCCAAGATCGCGTCGACCAGTGTTTGATCAGTGATACCTTCACGCTTGACCGATAGATCTGGTCCGAGTCTCGGACCACTCTCCGGGTCATGGCATTTTGCACACGAGATAGTCGCACCATAGAACAAAGCGGCACCCCGCTGAGGGTTTCCTTCGTGTCGGGCTTGCTCGGCGAGCGTCTTCGAATCAACCTTCGCGAGCGACTCTGCCATGGATACTGGAGGTTTGGAGTCCTGTGGAATCGCGTGCAACTGCATGTCGTGGATCGACCAGTAGTTGCGTTTCGCGGCACCTACCTGCGTGATCCTCAAATATCGAACCGAACCGTCCGTATCCAATTCAATATTCGTCACGGGACCATCGCCGTACCCCTGGGCAACGGGTTCACTCCACGTTTTGCCATCTTCGGATACCTCCACGTCGTACCCACGTGGATAGTCACCCTTGGAGCGTTTCGTATCGAGCACCAATGTCGTGGGCGTCACCGGTTCAGGCAGTTCGATCTCCAACCACTGGCCCGGCACCTGATAAGACGCGGTGTCCCAACGTGTCGACAGATCGCTATCGATGGCTTTGACGACGTTGGCTTTGTTCACATTGGAATTGAGTTTCCATTCTGACCGATTGCTCATCGCCGGCGGATCGAAGTAAGCGAGATCCTCTAGCGTCCAGGGACCGATCCGAGACGCCGATTCGTTACGTATGCGGCGAATATCGGTTGGTCGAATCCTGGATGCCTGATTCCCCCAACTGTTTCGCACATAATTCGCTACGTCGGCGATCCACTCATCCGAGTTGGTTGCGAGCGGCATCATCAATCCGTCGGCGTAGTTTTTGTTTTCAATCGGTCCGATCAAACCTTGCAACAGAATTCTGACCAAACGGGCTTTGTGGCCACGAACACGGGGTGATCCTGCCAGCGGCGGAGCCAAATGGAGATCGCCGCCTTGAGGTGCCGGGTGCCCCTTACCGTTTTCACCATGGCAGGTGATGCACAGTGTCGAATAGATTGTCTTGCCCCGAACGACGGAATCAGCGAGCGCTTTGTTGCGGCTTTGCAGCTGAGCAAACTTCTTCCGCTCGGCGAGAATCGAGGCAATATTCGAACGATATTGTTTCGCAATCGACTCGACATTGGGATTGTCGCGGTTCGCGTCCACGATCCAGTTCGTGATTGATTTGGCGTTGGGATGCCCACCGTGATTCACCGACAGTAAGGTCTGAATCACGACCGCGGGAGACTCATCCTCTCCGAGATGTTTGACCATTGGATCGAATTGATCGTCGGTAGACAGATATGGCTCGGAAATGCGGATTGCTGCGGCACGTACGCGAGGATCCGGATCGGCCATCAATTCAATCAGATGCCGTTTTGAAATCGCGTCGAGACCTTCGAGAGTCCACAACGCATGCAGCCGCGCCAACGCGTTCTCTGCTTCCTTGGTGAGTCGCTCCAATTGCGGCACGACGCTCCGGTCTGCGTGAAGAATGATCAGCTTCTGCGCTTCACTGCGCCACCATCCGTTTGGATGAGATAGGTGCCGCAGCAACTCATGCGGCGTTTCATCGAGCATGCGAGGTTGCGGTCCGCGACGGGTCGTTTCATGTTCGATCCGGTAGATTCGTCCGCGACCGATGTTTCTGTCGAGTTCGTAATCTTCAACGACCTTTCGCAAATAAGAACCCTTTCGTACCCAATTGCCCTCTTGGATGATTCCGCGATACATGTCGACGATATAAAGGCAACCGTCTGGCCCGGTCGCACTGTTGACCGGTCGAAAGTTGGGGTCTGTCGCGGCGATGAATTCGGATCCGTCATATTCGTTGGCGAGAGTGATCCGTCCCCGATCGTCCGTGACGTTGGCTCGTCGAATAAGACGTCCCACCGGTTCACAGATGATGAGATCCCCATCGAAATCGCTGGGCATCGCGTCACCGCGATAGACAGACTGCCCACCGCCGCCGGTGAATTGTGTCAGAGTGTTATCGTCGCGGATGCGTTTCGGCCCGCCCTGGACATCCGGAACATTGTCGATCGGGAAGACCTCGCGAAAACCGTCCACCTGCTCGCCCGACAGGCTGATTTGTCCATAAATAATCGGCTGTTGAAACGCGTACGCTGGGTTTTCTCCTCCTGCGGTGGAGTAATACATGCGCCCCACGTCATCGTGAGTCAGACCCCACTGACCGGTGTTGTAATGCAGCGGCTGCGCCTTCACCTTTTGGTTGGTGAACCGCAACCGATAGCCGGTGTAGGTGGTGTAGATCCAGTTATCGATATTCCAAACCAGTCCGCTCGGTTGATGCTCCAGGTTGCCCCCACGCGGTCCGCCTTCGTGCCACAATTCGATCTCATCAGCGACGCCATCGTCATCAGTATCTCGATAACTCTTGAGATCGAGCGTGTTGGTTTCTCCAATCACTACGCTGTCCAACAGCGGTAAGATCATTCGCGGAAGGACGAGGTTGTCGGCGAAGACCGTGTGTTTGTCGTAGACACCATCGCCATCGGTGTCTTCATGCCGAGAAACGCGACTCTTCGGAGCGAGCTGGTTCCTGCCATCGATGTCTTGCATGTAGGTTCGCATTTCGACGACATACATTCTTCCGTTGCCGTCCCACACGACGACCGATGGTTCTTCCACGTGAGGTTCGGTTAGAACCGGAACCACGGAGTATCCAGGCTGCACCTGCATCGTGGCGATTGATTCTTCAGGAGAAAGTGGCGGAGCCTTCGAACTGGCATCGATTTCCGCCGCGTTGCCATACGATAGGAGGATTCCCATCGAAAGGATTCTGAACGATACAACGAGGCATCGAGTCCGGGAATTCAGACACCAAGGAATCAGACACCAAGGAATCAGAGACCGGGAATTCAACCGTGAAGTCATGAACATTGTGTGGGGAAGGGGTGGGGTGGGGTTCGGTCCCGCGGGTGTCGAAAGGAAACACCGCCACGGCACGGTAGGAAAGCGACGCTCTGTCGAATGACGTCCGAATCGGCAGACGGCTGTCTTCATGAAAACGTCTGTCGTCGTGAAACAAAGACGCAGTTTCTCAATGACTCGCCGGGTCGCTATCTTAACACCGGACCGCAAAATTATCTGACTCGGCGGTACCAGACCATCTTTTCTCGATCGCCCGCCTCTTTCGTTTCGACAAGCGAAACATCGAGACGCGGAACGCCCTCAAAAGTAAAGCCTGCTCTCGATGCTCGACGAACTTCTTCAAAATCGGCTTACTTCGGCGAATGACCATCCGCTGCGATCGGACGGTGATTATGTCTTGTACTGGATGATTGCTCAGCGGCGTTTGAACTACAACATCGCTCTGGAGTACGCGATCGCACGAGCGATCGAGTTTGAGCGTCCTCTTTTGGTTTTCGAACCATTACGGGTTCGCTATCAATGGGCGAGCGATCGTATCCATCGCTTCATCATCGAAGGGATGCGTGACAACGCCAATGCGGCTGAGAAATTCGGTATCGCCTACTATCCCTACGTCGAGCCGAAACCTGGCAAAGGATCCCCATTGCTACATCGTTTGGCCAAACGTTCCTGCACGGTTGTCACGGATGAATATCCGTGTTTCTTTTTGCCGACCATGATCGAGGCGGTGAAGGATCGCATTCCGGCTCGACTCGAACTCGTTGACGGCAATAGCGTCTTGCCACTTCGTAGCGCTGAAAAAACCTACACGGTGGCTCACAGCTATCGTCGCTACATGCAGAAGAACATTCTCGACGCGCTGTCACGATCTCCGAAAGCGTCTCCCCTGCCCTGCCCCGCATTGCCCTGCCCTGCCCCAGTCGAATCAAAAACAGCCAAATCGAAAACAGCCGAATCAAAAAAGATTGTTCCTTCCGAGGACCTTCTCGTATCGAATTTGGTTCCCAAGGCAATTCTCGACCGATGGCCGGTGGCGGATTTTGATAACCTCTTGGAGAGAAACGGCATCTCCAAGATCCCGATTGATCATGACGTGGTGCCCTCCCCTGTTTGTCCGGGTGGCAGTGTCGAAGCGACACGTCGCATGACCGAGTTTCTTGATAAGAAGTTGGTTCACTATGATGATGACCGCAATCATCCTGATGAACACGCAACCACCGGACTCAGCCCCCATCTGCATTTCGGTCACATTTCGGCGCACGAGATGGTACTCCGGGTGCTCGAGAAAGAAGATTGGTCGCCTGAGGATGCATCGGCACCCAATGGAAAGAACCACGGATTTTGGAACGTAAGCGAACCGGCCGAGGGCTTCCTAGATCAAGTTCTTACATGGCGTGAGATTGGTTTTAATTGGTCTTATAAGAATCCCAATACTTATGACAAACTCGATTCGCTACCTGATTGGGCAAAGAAGTCGTTAGAAGAAACTTCGGATGACGAACGTCCTTATCTTTATAGTCTCGAAGAGTTTGAGAATGCGAAGACGCACGACGAGTTATGGAATGCGGCGCAGCGGGAAATTGTGCAGACAGGAATGATGCACAACTACATGCGGATGCTCTGGGGAAAGAAAATCTTTCACTGGACGCGGTCAGCTCAGGAGGCTCTCGATGTGATGATCCACCTCAACAACAAGTACGGTCTCGATGGACGGGATCCCAATTCGTACTGCGGGATTTTGTGGGTGCTGGGGAGAACCGATCGAGCCTGGGGACCGCAGCGACCGGTCTTTGGCAAAGTTCGCTACATGACCAGCGACAGCACGCGGAAGAAACTTCGATTGGGCGAATACCTCGAGCGATTCAGCGAAAAAGGCGGGAAATTGGGGTGATTTCGAGGCAAAAACGTTGCGAACACTCCCCTCCCTAGGCAGAATCAACTCTCCCAAAATGGGGATTTCTCGTTTTTTGAGACTTTTGATGACCGGTCTCATCGAGGCGTCTGCATTTCCTCGTTAACAGCAAAGTCGCTGCCATCCAAAACCCGAGACCCTTTCGCACCGGAATCCAACATGCACCGTTTCACACGTCGCTTGCTCGGCCTTGCCTTCATCGGAGCCACTCTGTCCTGCTTCATCACGCCCGAAAGTGCCGAGGCCGGTGGCTACTACCGACAACGCTATTCATCGTGGAGCTACAAACCTACTAGCTCGTACTACTACAGCCGATACACCTATCATCCCGTCGTCAGCACGGTCACCACTCGGTATCACTACCACTACGCGGTCCACTATCCATCGCGTCCACGTTATGTCTACTACTACAATCCGGTTCGCCGAGTGTATTGGGGTCGTTATGACATTCAGGAAGGTGGTTACTCGATGCTGAAGCAAGAGGACCGTAAGGAAAAGTTGGAGGAAATTCCTGAGTCGGCATTCCCGAAACCGGCCGAAATGCCTCCGATTCCTGAATCGTCCGATGGTGAAAAAATGGCCAAACCGGATCTCACCGCTCTTCCGAAACACGACGCGGCTCCCGACACTCCGTAGGAACCCACTTTTCACCGGGTTCGGGAACGAACCGATCGCAATAGCCCTGGTTGATCTCCGACCGGGGCTATCGGCATAGAATCCGGCTTGGCAACCACGTGCCAGCGGCGATCAAAAGACGTGTATAACATCACAGCCGATTTCCATTTCTCTGGTTGTGATTCCATGTCTGACTCGTCTCGCGATATTCCCAATTGTCTCTCTCCGGTCATCACGTCACGTCGTGAACTCGACCCGATCGCGACCAGTCTCCAGCGACGTTTGGCGTCACTTCAGGACGTGCAGGTCGTGGTGTTGGACGTCTATGGGACACTGGTAATCAGCGGCAGTGGCGAGGTCGGCACGGCGGAAGACAAACGCCAAAACCATGATCAGGCGACTGAGTCTAACGTTGATCCGGTTCAACAAGCCGCAGCAGCAGCGGGCGTCAGTGATCTGCAACGTCTGCCGACAATGGATGCTATTCGGGCGCGGATCGAACGAGTCAACCAAGCCCGTTTGATGGACACCAATCCACGACCGGAAGTGGAAATATTGGACATCTGGCGGGCGGAATGGATCGCGTCAGACCGAGTAGATGTCGCTGCGGATCCGCGTTTGGTCTGTGAGATTGCTGCTCGTGTCGAATCGGTGACCAATCCGACGTGGCCGATGCCGGGGGCGACGAAGGCTCTTGCCGATCTCCACGCCCGTGGTTTCAAGCTAGGGATCGTGAGCAACGCTCAGGTTTACACGATTCCGCTGGTGGAAGATTTGATCGGCGGGTCACTCGAATCGCGCTTCGATTTGAACCTCTGCTTCTTTTCGAATCGCTACCGAGCATCGAAACCGGGACCGCTGATGTTTGACCGGCTCGTGGGTGAGTTGGCGAGGCGCAACATCGCGCCGGAACAGGCAGTGTACGTCGGCAACGATATGCTCAATGACGTATATGCGGCAAAAAATGCCGGATTGAAGACGGCATTATTCGCGGGTGATGCCCACAGCCTGCGTTTAAGGCAAGATCATGCCTATTGCGCGGACTTATCATCCGATGTGGTGATGACGTCATGGAATCACCTAGTAGAGTGTTTAGGTGAAGGTCAAAGAAACCCTCAATCGTGAGTAGTGATGGGCGTTCAAATTGGATTCGTAGGGACACGCTTCGCAGGCACCGACGGCGTGTCACTCGAAAGTGCAAAGTGGGCACAGGTTCTGTGGGACCACCGACACGTCAGTCACTGGTACAGCGGTTTAAGTGATCGTGATCCTTCGGTGTCGATGGTGGTGCCGCACGCCTATTTCAATCATCCCGACATACAGTGGATCAATCGCCGGGCGTTCGGCACGCGAACCCGGACGCCCGACGTGACGCAGCGGATTTACACGCTCGCGGACTATCTCAAAGGGACTCTGTATGAGTTCACTCGGCGGTACCATCTCGATCTGCTGATCGTTCAGAATGCGCTGTGCATTCCGATGAACATCCCGCTCGGGGTCGCGTTGACGAACTTCATCGCGGAAACCGGGTTCCCGACGATCGCCCATCATCACGATTTCTACTGGGAACGGGACCGTTTCAGTGTGAGCGCGGTAACCGACATGTTGTGGATGGCGTTCCCCCCTGCCCTGCCCCAGATTCAGAACGTCACGATCAATTCGTTCGCCCAAGAGGACCTGTCGCACCGCCGCGGTGTCTCGTCGGTGCTCGTTCCCAACGTGCTCGATTTCGAGAACCCGCCACCGGAAGCGGACGAGTATTCCCGTTGTTTCCGCAAAGACATCGGTCTGGCCGAGGACGACATCCTGTTTCTGCAGCCGACCCGCGTGGTTCCTCGCAAGGGAATCGAACACGCGATCTCGTTGGTGGCCGCGTTGAAAGACGATCGCTGCAAGTTGGTGATTTCGCACGCGAGCGGCGATGAAGGTAACGAGTATCTGCAGGTACTGCGTGATTTGGCCGAACAGAGCGGCGTGGACCTGCGATTGGTCGACGAACAGGTGGGTGACAAACGCGGGAAAAACGCCGAAGGAAAACGGATCTACACCCTCGCGGACGCCTACTCACAGGCTGACTTCATCACCTATCCGAGTATCTACGAAGGGTTCGGCAACGCGCTTCTCGAAGCCTTCTATTACCGCAAACCCCTGCTGGTGAATCGTTACTCGATTTACGTTGCCGACATCGAACCCAAGGGTGCCAAGGTGATTTCGATGGACGGATACCTGACCAAAGACGTGGTTTCCAAGGTCAAACGGATCATTCGTGACCAGGCGTTCCGCGACGAAATGGTGGATTTCAACTACGAAATCGGCCGTGCATTTTTCTCCTACGGCGTGCTCCGGCGGAAGCTCCGTGCCCTCGTTACCAACTTTACCGGACAGGACAACTTGTGAGTGAATCGACCACCGAAACACCAACCGCAGAATCGTTGCGTAGTCGAATCAAGGATGTTTATGGACACGTCCCGTTGTCCTTGTTCGACGGATTGATGCATTTGGTGGAAGGTGGTTCAGGGGAAGCCGGCGAGTTCCATCGAGATGATGCGGACCCGATGTCGGTATCCCAATACGATCCGACACAGTCGACCACGCATCGAAAACTGTGGGATCATCGCGACGTTGTCCTGATCACCTACGCGGACCAGGTTCGCGAATCGGGTTCAGAAGGGTCGCCGGGCCGATCGCCCTTGGCCGCCCAGCATCGATTCCTGGTCGATCACGGGCTCAACGAGTTGATCCGGTGTGTTCACCTGCTGCCGTTTTGCCCGTCGACGAGCGATGACGGTTTCTCAGTGGCTGATTATCTGCGGGTGGATGCTGATTTTGGGACGTGGGAAGACATCGCGGATTTGGGCCGCGACTTTGACCTGATGTACGACCTCGTGCTTAATCACTCGTCGCAGCAACACGAGTGGTTCCAGAAATTTCTCGCTGGCGATCCGGAGTTCGCCGATTTCTACGTCACCGCGGATCCCGAAATCGATCTCTCGGGGGTGACACGTCCCCGCAGCCTGCCGCTGCTGACGGAGTTTGAATCGGATTCCGGGAAGAAATTCGTTTGGACTACGTTTAGCGCTGACCAAGTCGACCTCAATTACGCCAACCCGGACGTGATGTTGGCGATGATCGAAACCCTCGTCGAGTACGCTCGCCGCGGGGCCAGGATCGTTCGGCTCGACGCGATCGCGTTTCTTTGGAAAGAGATCGGCACTTCGTGCATGCATTTGCCGCAAACCCACGCGGCGGTGAAGTTGATGCGTTGGGTGCTCGACCGGGCCGTGCCGGGGACGGTGATTCTGACCGAAACCAATGTCCCCCACTTGGAGAACATCAGCTACTTCGGCGCGGGCAACGACGAAGCCCATATGGTGTATCAGTTCAGTCTGCCGCCGTTGCTGCTCGACGCGATTCACAGCGGTGACACCGGTGTGCTTGCTCGGTGGATGGGCAGTCTCTCGCTGCCATCGGACGATACGACGTATTTCAATTTCACCGCATCACACGACGGCATCGGGGTGCGACCGGCCGAAGGCTTACTGCCCCAGGAGCGGATCGATGCCCTGGCGAAGATGGTGCTCGAGGCCGGCGGGAAGGTCGGGATGCGTGACCTCGGTGACGGCACCCAGAGCCCCTACGAACTGAATATCACCTACCTCGATGCGGTCGCCGATCGCCGCCAAGTCCCCGCCGCCGAGCACTCCCGCCGGTTCCTCGCGACGCAGGCGGTGATGCTGTCGATGCGCGGCATCCCGGCCGTCTACTTCCATTCCTTGGTCGGTTCGCCGAGCGATTTTGCTGCCGTCGAATCGTCCGGGATCAACCGCCGAATCAACCGTCACAAGTACGAACGGTCGGAACTCGAAGACGCCTTGTCGGGTCCGGATTCGCTGCAGCGGCGGGTGATGGACGGCTATTGCCGGTTACTCGAAGTGCGTCGAACGCAGCCCTCCTTTGACCCGGCGGCATCGCAAACCATGCTGGACTTGCCGATCGACGGACTGATCGGTTGGGTCCGAAAACTCGACGGTGAGAAGCCGTTGACCGTGATCGCGAACCTGGGTGATCAGGCTCGATCGATCGACTCTTCCTCGCTACCAGAGGGGTACAACCGGGACATCCTGGCCGAGGAAGAATTGCTCGCCTCGGAGCCGATCGAGATGCGGCCCTACCAGGTTCGCTGGCTGGTCTGAGCAAGCCCGTTTGGGTCAATCGTCGGTGGGCTGTGGAGAGGTTTCGGCGGCCACCCACGCCGCGTATCCGGACGTCGTTTCGGTGACCTCAGTGGCCAAGATCTGAGGTTCATCGTAGGGGTGATTTTCGCCGAGCCAGCGAATGAGTTCGGGAACCCAATCGGATGTCGTTTTGATGATCAGACGCACCTCCGTATCGACATGCAAACGGCCTTCCCATCGATAGTGACTTTCGATCGGAGAGTCGATCTGGACGCAGGCGGCCAACCGGCGATCCAACATCGATGATGCGAGTCGTCGTGCTGAATCCGGATCCGCGACCGTGGTCCAAACGATCGCCAACGGGGTCCGAGCAGGAATATTTTCGGGCATTTTTTGTTCCTTTTTGAGCGCGTTTCAGCTTACCTAGGCCGCTTGAACACCTGTGGAAAACTCGTCTTTTCAGTGTCTGCTTATTGTCGATTTCTGTCTGCGGTTGCGTCGACTTCCCGCCGGCACTGTCTGGAACTGTCTAAACACCAGACAAACATCGACAGATTACAGACATCCAACAGACAAGTTATCCACAAGTGAACATTGGCTGGATTTGTCGTAATTTGCAGTCTTTTCTGAGGCGAGTGGATGTTTGTCGACACTCAAGGTCCGCACATTACGACGACGACGGTAAAAGATATTAAGTTCTTTGATAGCAAGACCTCCAGGAGCAAGCAGTGCTTGCTAGCAAAGCTTCGCTCCGACCGAGAGCAGCTTTCGAATTTGAGGGGGTGCGTTGGTGAGTCTGCCCCGGTAAAACAATCGCTCGATCAAAGCTCATCGTCGCCCACGAAATTACTCCCTCATGAAGATCACCTGCCAACGAGATACTCTTGCCAACGCGTTCGCACTGGCCGCTAGCATCGCGCCGACTCGGTCGCCAAAAGAGATTTTGCAGAACGTCAAAATCACCGCCGCCGGTTCGAAACTGACGCTCTCGGCAACGGACCAAGAGGTGGGAATCCGGTTGGACGTGACCGAGGGAGTGGAGATCGAAACCGAGGGAACGGCGCTCCTGCCGGTGCAGCGAACCGGGGCGATTTTCCGCGAGAGCAGTGACGAGAAGATCACCGTCGAAACCGATGAATCCGGGATCCGAATTTCGGGCAGCCGCAGCAAGTTCCGCTTGCCCGGAAACAACCCGGATGAGTTCCCCAGCGTGCGAGAATTCGACGAAGAAAAGTACCACCAAATCAGCACGCGGTTGTTTCGCGAGATGCTCAAACGGACCGCCTTCGCGACCGACTCCGAATCGAGTCGATACGCACTCGGGGGGGTTCTTTTGGAGATGGAAGAAAGCTCCGTGATCGCGGTCGGGACCGACGGTCGACGGTTGGCCCGGATGGAAGGAACCGGCGAATCGGTCGGCGGCCACCAGACCAACGGCATGACCACGATCGTGCCGACCCGGGCGATCGCTCTGATCGAGAAGGCACTCAGTGAGAAGGATGATTCGGTCGAGGTGGCTTCCCGCGGGAACGACTTGTTAATCCGGACTCCGCGGGCGGTGATCTCTAGCCGGCTGGTCGAAGGTCGCTATCCGAACTGGCGGCAGGTGCTGCCTCAACGAGAGGACGCTGTCAAAATAGATGTGACGGTGGGACCACTTTTCGCCGCCCTTCGTCAGGCCGCGATCGTGACGGATATCGACAGCCGTGGGGTTGATTTCACGTTTGCCGACGGGACGCTCAAACTGGAGGCATCGACCGCGGATCTCGGCGAGTCGCAGATCGAACTGCCGATCACCTACGACGGAGAACCGATCACCCTGACGATGGATCACCGCTACCTGGCGGACTTCTGCAAGGTGATGGATTCGGAGGTGTCGTTTGTGATGGAGATCGAAAGTTCGAAATCCCCTGCCCTGCTGAACACCGACGACGGCTATGCTTACGTGATCATGCCGATGGCCCGCGACCGATAAGGACCGGAATTGAAAAAAGTCCCAAACCAGGAAGACGAACGGGGCAAAAGTACTCGTCGGATCGGAACCCTCATCTCGGAATTGATGAGCCGGCGGGGCTACGCGAGTGTCGCAACCGACAACGCGATGACCGAATCGATCGCCAAGAGCGTCGGGCCGGCTCTCGCCGACAGCATCATGGTGGGCAAGCTCAGCCGGGGCGTCCTGCAGGTCTATGCGGTCGATAGCGTGGTCATGCAGGAGTTGACGTTTCAAAAACGCCGCATTCTGAAAACGCTCTCCAAGGATCATCCTCAGGCCAAGATCACCGATATTCGGTTCAAACTCGGCGGGAATAAATCGGGCGGTTAAGTCAGCGTGCCCGGTCGCGTGTTTCCCGGATCGATCCACGTGACTACATTGACACCGGCACGTCCGGTTTGTCTCTTCGCAAAACGGTGTTTCCGCATGCGGAACGAACCGGCTAACCGAATCGGTGGCTGAGTTGATCGGGCGCCGGATCGCACGGTTCTCGCGGCAATCGGTTCGGCGACGATCGGTTCCCCCTGCCCTTTGTTATTACCGCGTTATCACCGCCATCAACTCCTACTGCCCTCCCCTTTTACCAAGCCATGCTCGCAGCCCGCATCATTCCTTGTTTGGACGTTCATGGCGGTCGCGTCGTCAAAGGGACCAATTTCGTCAATCTTCGAGACGCGGGTGACCCGGTCGAAGTCGCTCGTCGGTACGAAGCCGAAGGGGCTGACGAATTGGTGTTTTTGGACATTACCGCCAGCCACGAAGAACGCGACATCCTGCTCGACGTGGTCCGGCGGACGGCCGAGCAGGTGTTCATGCCCCTGACCGTTGGCGGAGGTGTGCGGACGATCGACGACGTTCGGGCGTTGTTGTCGGCGGGATGCGACAAAGTATCCATCAACTCATCCGCGGTCACCGATCCGGACTTCGTCAGCCGCGCCGCCGACCGTTTCGGATGCCAGTGCATCGTCGTCAACATCGATCCCAAGAGGGTGCAGCGTGACGGCGAGGAATTCTGGGAGGTGCACATCAACGGTGGACGCAAACCGACCGGGTTGCAGGCCGTTGAATGGGCCAAGAAAGTGGAACAGCTCGGTGCCGGCGAGATAGTCCTGACCAGCATGGACGCGGACGGAACCTGTGACGGGTACGACATCGAGATCACCCGCGCGGTCAGCGAGGCCGTGTCGATCCCGGTCGTCGCTAGCGGCGGGGCGGGCAACCCGGACCACCTGGGCGAGGCGATCCGCGACGGAAAAGCCGATGCGGCACTCGCGGCCAGCATTTTTCATTTCGGCACCTATTCGATCGACGAGACCAAACGCCGGATGCGGGAGATGGGAATCCCTGTCCGGCTGCCTTAACTCCTTGACCAAAACCACGATGGCAAGGAACATGTCGGTCAAACTTTCCCCGAAGGCGTTTTCCCTCACCCGAAGTGATTGCTCGTGTCAGATGTGGTTCCGGTTCGTAATGCGTTGATTAGTGTCAGTGACAAGATGGGGCTGACCGATCTGGCTGCAGGTTTGCGGGCTGCTGGGGTGACGATCTACAGCACCGGCGGCACGCGGTCCCACCTCGAGAAGTCGGGTATCGATGTCGAAGACGTCGCCGATTACACCGGTTTCCCCGAAATGCTCGATGGACGTGTCAAAACGTTGCATCCGCGGATCTTTGCCGGGATTCTCGCCCGCCGCGATCGCGAAGACCACCTCGACACAATCGCCGAGCACGATATCGAACCGTTCGACCTCGTCGTCGTGAATCTCTACCCGTTCGCCGCCACCGCGAGCCGGTCGGGTGTAACTCGTGAAGAATGCATCGAGCAAATCGATATCGGTGGGCCGAGTCTCGTGCGAGCGGCTGCGAAAAACCAAAACGACGTCGCGATCGCGACCAGCCCCGAACAATACAGCGAGATTATCGAGCAACTGCAGAGCGTCGGCGGAACCACTTCGGAACTGCGCCGACAACTCGCCGCCGAAGCGTTCGACCACACCGCAACCTACGATCGGGCGATCGCGGACTACTTGCAAGGCGAGTCCGTCGGCGGTGAATTCCCGCAAACGATGAACGTCACCCTGCGACGCAAGACGCAGCTCCGCTATGGCGAAAACCCGCACCAACGGGCGGCACTCTACAGCGATCACAGCGATCGATCGGCCAACCTCGTTTCGGCTCGCCAAATCAGCGGCAAGGAACTCTCCTACAACAACCTGCTCGACCTCGATGCTGCACTCGATATCGTACGAGGTTTTGCCGACCCAGCAGCTTCGGTGATCAAGCACAATAACCCGTGCGGTGCCGCGACATCCAAGACGTTGGCGGATGCCGTATCGGGAGCGATGGCCGGCGACCCCCTCAGTGCGTTCGGCAGCGTGGTGGGAATGAACCGCACCGTCGATGTGGCTACCGCCGAACTACTGTGCGAACCAGGTTTGTTTATCGAAGCTATCGTAGCGCCGGATTTTGAAGCCAGCGCGGTAGGACTGCTAACGACTCGGCCTCGTTGGAAAGACAACGTGCGTCTGATGCAAGTCGGACGTCTTGATGGAGACGCTCCGAAGGTTGCTCGCCGGTTCATCAGCGGTGGTATGTTGGTTCAGGATGCTGACCGGATGTCGAGTTCTTCATTGCAATGGAAGACCGTCACGAAGACACCCGTCGATGACGAACTGTGGGACGATATCTCGTTCGGATGGGAGATGGTGCGGCACGTGAAGAGCAACGCCATCGTGCTCGCCAAAGACACTTCACTGATCGGCGTCGGTGCGGGACAAATGAGTCGAGTTGACAGCGTTGAGATCGCGATCGACAAGGCCGGTGATCGCAGCGATGGGTCCATCCTCGCCAGCGACGCGTTCTTCCCCTTCCCCGATTCGATCGAAGCGGCCGCCAAAGCCGGCGTGGTTGCGATCATTCAACCCGGTGGTTCTCGCCGTGACGATGAAGTGATCGCTGCCTGCGATGAATACGAGATCCCGATGGTCTTCACCGGCCGTCGCCACTTCAAGCACTAGGATTGAAATCCTAGGTTCGATTGATCTCTCGCTCGCGTTCTTGTAACTCACACCGTGTCGTTACACACGGCTGTGAGTACGCAATCACCAGCCGCTGTGTACAATGTGCAGCTTCCCAGCAGCAGTGATCCTATCGCGGAAGATGAGACGATGAGTAACGCCGAACCAACACTCCACCTCAACGGCAACCGAGCACGCATGTCGGTTCCATTGATCAGAGCATTCTTGGTTTGCTTGATCGGTTGGTCAGTCTCGCAGACATGTTTTGCAGACGACGAAACCAAACCCAACATCCTGTTTCTCTTTGCCGATGACCTGGCATACAACTGCGTCGCCAACGGCGGTAACGATGAGGTGATCACGCCCAATCTCGATGAGTTGGCGCGACGAGGCACGTCCTTCACCCACTGCTACAACATGGGAGGTTGGAACGGAGCGGTTTGTCAGGCCAGCCGTGCGATGTTGAACACGGGACGTTTCCTCTGGAACGCTCACGCCCTCGAAGGCAGCATCCGCAAAACCGAAGTACCTGAAAAACGGCTTTGGGCACAACGCCTCGAGTCCGCCGGGTATGACACATACTTCACCGGGAAATGGCACGTCAGCGCAAGTGCTGACTCTGTGTTTGGTACCGCACGAAACGTCCGCGGTGGGATGCCAAATCAAACACCCCAGGGATACAACCGTCCCCGCAGCCCCGAAGACAAGGTATGGCAACCTTGGGATAAAAAGTTTGGCGGGTTCTGGGAAGGTGGCAAGCACTGGAGTGAAGTCGTTGCCGATGACGCCGAGTTGTTCTTCGATTCGGCCAGCCAATCCGACAACCCGTTCTTCATGTACATCGCCTTCAACGCGGCACACGATCCACGGCAGGCTCCCAAAGAGTTTGTCGACATGTATCCCTTTGAGGAGATCGAGGTTCCGCAACCGTTTTACAAAGAGTATCCCTACCCAATCGGCAGCAATCGATGTCGTGACGAAAAACTCGCACCGTTCCCACGGACCAAGTATTCAGTCCAGATCAACCGGCAAGAATACTATGCCATCATCACACACATGGACCGAGAGATCGGACGTGTCCTCAAGGCACTTGAAGACTCAGGCAAAGCGGACAACACATACATCTTCTTCACCGCCGATCATGGACTCGCTGCTGGTCATCACGGTCTGATGGGGAAGCAAAACATGCACCACCACAGTATGCGTGTCCCCTTTACCGTGGTCGGTCCCGACGTTCCCGAGTCAAAGAAGATTGACTCGAATATCTATCTTCAAGACGTCGTCCCCACGACTTTTGAAATCGCAAAGATGGAGAAACCCGACGAAGTCGATTTCAAAAGCGTGTTGCCACTGATCAACGGAGCGCGGGAACGTTCTTATGAATCGATCTACGGTGCCTACATCGACTTCCAACGGATGATTGTCGACGGAGATTACAAACTGATCGTGTACCCGAAGATCGACAAGAAACAGCTTTTTAATCTGGCTGATGATCCACTCGAAGAAAACGATCTGATCAATGATCCTGATCAATCTGAACGCATCGCGATGCTAACCGAAAAGCTCAAAGCTCTTCAAAAAGAGATGAACGACCCGCTCGCCCAGCAGTAGTGCGACGGGGTAGCCGGATAGCGTTAGCTTTCATGTAGCTCAGTCTTTTCAAGGCTGAGAATCTCGCGAAACGCGACACTGGAGTCTTCGATCGCTTCTCCATGCGACACGGAAGACCATTCGATTCCCATCAAAGTGGCGACTTTGCGGAACAGTTCCGATTGATGTCCGACCGCTAACGCGCCGTGGTGCGTGGGTGCCAATGCGAACCAGTCGTTCATCATTTGGCTCGGACCTCGATCAAATCGAACGTGCGTCATCGTGTTTCCAATCTTCAGGATCGGAGCATCGATCGCGATTCCTTCGTTGCCGATGAAACGCAGGCGACCTTCACCCGTTTGCGTCAAATTCAACAGTGTCACGGGCCCTTTCTGGACCGTCGCTTCGACGCTCACGCCGGTCCCCCACTTTCCGTGATACAGCCCCATTCCTCGCAGAATTGGCTTTTGGTCAGAGATGGCGATGTGAAATGGTCCATCGTGGCCCAAGATGATGGTGCCATGGTTGAAGTCCGATGAAACGATCTCGGTGTAGCTGCCACCGGCTTCGAGAATGTCGCAGATCTTCATCGCCACGGCAGTCTTCATGTCGCCTTCACCACTGCAGGGAATGCCTTGAGCGGTCAACAACGAGTTGCCCAGGATGAGAGACTCTTGCAATTCCTCGTAGGCGTTTCCTTCGCGTCCACGGTAGTAGTACGTCAGCGCATCCAGGTCGAAGTCTCGCACGAGCTTCTCTTGTGCGACCGCAACACGACACGCAATGTCAAGTTGTTCGGGCTTGGGTTTGCGAGCCAACGGATCAGCCGGTGAGTCTTCACTGATGACGAACATCTCATGGACTTGATCCAGCTTCTCCCGCGTTTCCGCCACCGTGACCGACTGGGCCAATCGGTCCAAGTCACACATCTCCATGACCTCGATGTGCATCCCGGTGCCGGCGCCCATCATTGTAAAGTCGCTGTACATGTCGAGCATGCCGGGATAGGTATGCCCCAAGAAACCCATCCGACCCTCACGAAGCGTACGTACCGCGGCGGATGCTTTCACCCAAGCATGAATTTCTTCCCACGCGGCGATTGCCTCGGGATGATCCGACGTGCATTCATCCGCGAGTGAGATCTCGGGAGTTTCGGTCAGACCGAGCAGCCCCGAAACGATATGGAAATCAATCCCGCTGCGATTGAACGCGTTTGAAATTTCAGGGACGCAGCATCCGACACAATGAGCCAACCACTCGCCCGTGGTTGTTTGATCGTAATTCATCGCAGCGGTGGGCTGCAGATTCAACACAACAACCGGACGCTGACAGTGACGCGCAATGCTGATGTGCGAGGCACTCATCGCATAGGTCGCAGCGTGGCAAAAGATGATGTCAACGTTGGCGGCGTTGAACTTCTCTGCGGCCGCGCGGGCTCCCGATTCACTGTCGATCATCCCGGCGTTGCAGACATCTCCGTGAGTTCCGATCTGCTGTGCGATGAAGCGGTTGTATCCGAGCAATCGATCGAGCAAACCATCAAACTGGTTCCAGTAGTGTTCGTGACCGACCGAATAGAGACCGACGCGTGGGGTTTTGATCGGTTTGATAGGATCAAACAGAGACATCGTTGTATTCCATAACACAGGTGAAAATCGTTTCGTGTAGTCGGCTTACGGAAAGCAGTTTCGTAGAACACTGGATCCGTTCACCGATGCGTTGCATCGAAGAATTGCTTAGTGAGCATTCATTCGCGAATTCAAGAACGCATCAATTTGAGTCGTCGACACATATTTCGACCGGACCGAGCAAGCCGGAAGGTTCGAGTGCCCATTGGTTGGTGACAGTGATGTTGGTGCGAGTCAAACGTTTGTTTTCGGGAAGATCCCGGTCGCCAATCAGGCGGTTCCTCCACGAATTGACAACGGTCACCGTGAGTGAGTTTTTGCCTTGCTTGAGGGCATCGGTCACGTTCACTCGGAAAGGCGGTCGCCACACCACGCCGAGATCCTTTCCGTTGAGCGACACGCGCGCGATACCGACGTCTTTCACGTCGCCAAGTTGCAACGAGATTGGTTGATCCCGTTGATCGTCATCAATTGAGAATGTCGTCTTGTAGACAGCTTTCCCGGAGTAATGCTTGATGCCTGGGACTTCACTTTGCGTCCAGTCCGACAGCGTCTCGAAACGAACCGGTTCGTCGGGTCCGCCCCACCGAGAGTCAAACTTGACTTGCCATGGTCCTTGGATGGTTTCCTTGACTGTCCATGATGGAAAATTGGGGCCGTCGTTTCTCGAATTTTGCTCAGAGGACTGACGGTGGGAAGACTGACGGAAGACGACGAACAGACTGCCAAAGGGGTCCAATTCCAGCGGAACCTCCGTACTGTGATCGTTGACGGAAAACGTCTGGGCCTGGCGGATGGAACCGTCCACGGCATCCCATAGCTCAGGAAGGCGTCCGGTAACGCGAAAACTTGCCTTCAAACTTGTTGGCTGGCCCTTTGTCTCGCAAAGGAAATAGACATCGTCATCGTCGAGTCGATAGTGAATCCACTGGATGTCTTCTGTCTGATTGATTCCTTCGATGTGGACGTCCGAAGGGACTTTCATGGAATGCAGAAGTTCACGAGCCGACATCCCCCACGCGACATGTCCGTTTCCTACGCTGCGAAGACCGGTCTCCTCGACCGGTTTGTCGGACGATCCCCACAATCCATCGGCGAGTTGCTGGAACCGCTTCCGCCCTTCCGCACCACCTTCCAAGCTAACAGCATGGGTCGGTTTGCTTCCGAGTACCGTTCCGCCACGACGAACGAGGGAGTTGATTTTTTGCAGGACGCCAAGAGACAGAATCTTGTGATCGGGCAACACGAGGACACGGTATTCCATGCCCGATGGCAATTCGAAGAGGCCTTTTTGGAAGGTCAGGCCATCGAGCAACAGTTCCTCGCTGAGCACATCGTAGCCGAAGTTCGGCAGGGCTCCGGCGGGGTCCGCCTCTTTGAGTGTCGCGATGTTCGGGATGTGATCGCCGTAGTAGTAGAGAACATCGGCAACAAACTGCCCCTGTTGAGCGATGTACTGGCAGCGACGGAAGTAGTCGATCAACGCGGTTGATTCATTCCACCACGTGATCTGCGGATTGAAGTGGGTTCCAGCAAAGTACTCTTGGCCGGGAATCCCCATCTCTTTCGGTGAGGCGGTGAAGGTGTGGTTGAACAGGAGGTTGAGGCCTGCGCAATACTCGTGATCAAAGCTCGGCTTCATCGATGACCAGGGCACATCGTTCCAGTGTGGGCCAATCGTGGTGAAACCTTCGGCACCGACAAGTCTCTTGCCATAGGTGTGCGCGGCCGAGGCAGCTTGTTTGACAAAAAATCGATCCGGCGGATTGGGGCGATGCGGCGATGGCGACCAAAACTCGCTCATCATCAATTCGCTGCGTCCGTAGTTCTTCAGGCCATCGAGCGGCCCGGCATGCGGTCCCGAGCATTCCGGGTGAGTGCCCATTCCGTATCGATCGGCGATCGCAGCGAGGTGACCATAGTGGTCGGTAATTCGGTCGCCAATCGTTTTGCGAAAGTCGGCCAGGAACGCGTTGGAATCCTCCCGGCTTTCAACGACATAACCTGCCAACACGGCCAACCAAGGAATCGGATCGTATCCTCGGTTGAGCTGAAACGTTTCGTCGAATCCCGGCGTCCAATTCATACCGCCGCCTTCCCAACTATCTGTATGGACATACTTCAGCGTGGTGCCAGCCAGCGGACCGATCGCGTTCATCAGCGGCGTGATGTTTCGGTTCCAATACGCGTCGAGCGAACCGGGATTCATGTAGTCAAGGACGCGGCCGCCCCAACCAGCGCTGTGTGTCGAAACGTGCGAGTTGACATTCGTGTGGCCAATGCGCAGTACCATCCAACGACCTTGCGGAGCATCCCAACGCAGCGTCCCGTCGGCATCGGTTTGCTCCGTGAGATTCACGATTCCATCGAAAGGCACAACGTGTTCACCCGGTATTGCTGGTTCAGTATCCAACAAGAAACGGCAATCCGGGGCCGACATTCCCAACTCACGTGTGGAGCTCTTCAACAACAGATGCTTGATCGGTTGATGCGACGGCGAGGCGGGCAACTCGAGTTGAGGAAGTTCGATTTCAGAGACTTGGACGTTGCGTGGAATGCCGTCGACCGGGGCCGTGTCATACGCATCGGTGAAAAGCAAGCGAACGAACGCAGCAGGCTGAATTGGGAAAGTCGCAGTGACTTTCTCGCCGTTTGGAATTGTGATCCGTCGCACCGTTTGAAATGTTTGAGCATCGAGTGAAACTTGGATCTCACATTCACGCGGTCCATATTGCGATCGGCCTCGCAATGCCACTTCGCCAATTTCAACAGCATCGGAGAGTTTGATCAGTAACCACTGCGGCGTCTTCCGCGTCGGCCCTTTTCTGGACACCCAGAACGTGTCCTGCTTCGCATCCATCGCGAGGCTAGCATCGCGACCGCCCTGGGTAGAACTCGCCTCGATTTCAAACGACAACTTGCGGCCAGCAACACTTGCGACTGTAGGTGCCGGAACAGCGATGACCGCGACATCCCGGTAGAACTCACGTGCTTTTGGCTGGGGTAGTTCTTGGGCGACTGGAGCGCCGCCCGTCACTTCCGTTTTGGACCACACCAGTGTTTGCGTTGCTTCGGCGGCCGTCACCTTTGGGCCACCCAAATTCCAACCGCTTTGGATATTGAGACTGAGTTCCAAACCCAAGCGATCGGCTTCCTTGCAAGCGTGCACAAACAAATCCGTCCAAGCTGGGCTGCCAAAGGTTGGACCGGCCGGAACTCTTTGGTTCCCCCGTTGATTGCTGCCGTCGGCGTCGAAGATCATGGCACCGCTGAAGCCCTTGTCCTTCATCTCTTCCAATTCATGAGTGATCGACGCTTTGGTCACGTTTCCGTTCAGCCACCACCAAAAGGCACGGATGCCAGATTCCTGCGGCGGCGATTGAAATCGTTTCGCCAGCGAATCGTCCGCGCCGGCGAAAGAGCTGAAAAGGATGAGTGCCATGACAGCCATCATCTGCATGCTGCCGTGCCCACGACGATATGTGCAAAGTTGATCAGTCATTTGGTGATCGAGTTGGCGAGAAAAGGATGAAAAGGAATCGTTATGTTCTTGCGTCAAAGGTTCGTGGATCAATCCGACAAATAGTTGCCATAGCCAATCACGATGGTGGAACCGATTAACGTCAGCAGCCCTACCCACACGGTCGCTTTTGTCTTGCGGCTTGTGCCGCGCCATTCATCGAAGACGATGCCCCAGAGGTTGCTGAACACGATGATGAAAGCCATGTGAATCGACCAACTCGAGAACTCGTATTGCTCCCCCAGCTTGGTTGTCCCCATTCCGTAGAAGAAGAACTGCCCGTACCAAACCAGCCCGGCCATGGACGACAGGGCATAGTTGCGAAACAGAGGTTGCCCCCCTTTTCCCGCGTAGTCACCGAAGGTGCCGTTGCGGCGGTTCAGAGCCAAACACCACAACAAGTTGCTGGTCAAACCACCGACCAAGATCACGACCAAAACGGCGTTGTTGGAATACAGCGGTTCTGTGCCGGCTTCGATTGAGAGTTCAGCAATCGGTTTGCCGGCCGACAATCCGAAAGCGAAGCATGCACTCAAAATTCCCGCGACCGCTGCCAGCAAGAACCCTTTGCTGATCGAGAACTCAGAGACTGTTTCTTCGGACTCGAGGTCGCTGCATTCGGCTTCTTTTCTCATGCCCGCCCATCCGCAGATTCCGATCCCGATCAAGCAGAATGTGATGCCTAGCAAGATCACGGCACCGCTTCGGGATCTCAAGATCTCTCCGAATTGACCTTCAAAAATGGGAGGCATCAGCGTGCCGAATAGCATGCAGAACCCGAGCGCCGCGGCGTAGCCAAGCGCCATACCTAGATAGCGAACGGAAAGTCCGAATGTCAGATTCCCCACTCCCCAAAACATCCCGTAGCAGACGCACCACGCGATGACGCTCAGCGGAGCCGATTGCAACACGGGAATCAAATCGGGTGTGGTGATCCAAGCCACCGCCCATGGAGCAATCAGCCAAGCGGCGATTCCCATCACCAACCAAAATGACTCCCACGCCCAGCGATCAACCTTCCGCAGCGGTGCATAAAAACTGCCCGCCGCGAATCCGCCGATGGCGTGCAACAAGACTCCTAGCAGGGGACCGGTTAGCATTGAGCAAGGACTTCATTGAGGGACGTAATGATTGTGTCGAGCGTCCAGTATAACGTTCTCAAATCCTGCAGATAACTAAAAACACCCCTTGTTATGCGGCACGCGGTTTGAAAACAGGGTATGGTATTGGCGACATTCTCACCTGCTAGGCAGGTGAACAACGATCGCAAAGCGATTCGATCAGGGATACGAAATTGAACCAATATGAAGGCTACTACCACTATCTCCCCGTCGATGACATGGCGATGTCGTGGGGTGTCTACCTGACCGGTTTGGGCAGCGGACGGGCGCCCGCAGGTGAAAGCTATCCGCCAAAAGGCCATCCGGGCCTGTACAGTTTTCGATGGGCTCGCGGTCGTGTTCTACCCGAATTTCAAATGATCTTGATCACCAAAGGTAGCGGTGTTTTTGAGTCGGAACCGACAGGCAGGGTTCCCATCGCGCCGGGATCGATCATCACGTTGTTCCCCGGCGTTTGGCATCGCTATCGGCCGGATTTCAATGAAGGTTGGACAGAACGATGGATCTCGTTCCATGGGACGATGACGCACCGATTGCTCGAACTGGGTTTGATTTATCCCGAGATGGCGGTTCGAAAAGCAAAACGACCCTCGTTACTGTCAAAAGCTTTTGACCGGATCTTGAAGAGCGTATCGGACCATTCGAACCAGAATTCGATTCTGCTTTCTTTCCAGGCGATGGCTTTGATTGGTAGCGTTATTGAGAACACGTCGGACATAGGAGAAGTTGCTGGGGAACACACCAGTATCCGTAGCAAAGAGGTACGTGACCCGCTGGTCGGTCGTGCTCTCGATTTAATTTGGACGCACAGTCACCAGGCGTTTACGGTTCAACGGTTTGCCGACCGATTATCCGTCAGTCGGCGGGTTCTTGAGCGCCGTTTTCGCAACGAAATCGGACACAGTGTCCTCACCGAAATCACCGCGTGCCGACTCAGTCGGGCTAAGCGACTGCTGGTCGAAACGGACTTGGGTGTCAAAGCGGTCGCGTTTCTCGCTGGTTTTCCAAGTGACGAACGGATGCGAGTCACGTTCCTCGAAAAAGTGAATATGTCCCCATCACAATACCGCAGCGAATACCTCGAGCAGCGAAAACCGAAGGTCGGTCGTCCGTCGAGATCTTAGAGAAAGTGAACGTTCGATCATGGGCGAACGAGAACTTCCATCGGTGGAGTTCTCAAAGGTTTTGCTGACGTTTGTTTCTGTGATTCCTACTGGTTTGATGTTTTCAAACGGCAGGAATTTGCCATGAAATCCTCAGGAAATGCGTGGCGCCTTGGCGTGTTGACGCTGAGTGATTGCCGCAAAACAAGGTCTGTATTTATTAGGAAGTCGACGGTGCGTTCGATACCATACGGGCTCTCGTGTGCGATACATCGCCGCTTTAGGTCTTCCAAACCTCACCCTCAAGAGACGGTTTCTGTCATGGTTCAACGATTGCAATTCGCTTCTATGTTGTTTTTCCTTTGCTTCGGCATTGTCGGTTGCGGTAACACAAACGGAGTCGTTGCGACCGAAGAGGAAATGAAAGCATACACCGAAGAAAATGGTGACCTTTCGTTGGATCCGACTGCACAGACCGAAATTGCGGAGGAGTGAATACCGTAAGTCTAGGGAGATCGCAGACGTCTCTTCAGTTTCTCTTTTTATCGTTTTGGAGTATCCGTTATGCGTCATACGCAACGAAGCCGTACCGGCTTCACACTCGTTGAACTTTTGGTCGTGATTGCGATCATCGGTGTGTTGGTTGGCCTGCTGTTGCCAGCGGTTCAAGCAGCGCGCGAAGCAGCCCGCCGGATGAGCTGCAGTAATAATTTCAAACAAATCGGACTGGCCATCCACAACTATCATGCGGCCTACAATCAATTGCCCGAGCAAGGAACAGGGACTGGCTCGGCCACAGGAGGCGGCGGGACCAACTACGCTACCCCAGGAACCGTCGCCAGCCCTGGTGGCAATAGCTACAACCGGCTTTCTTTCTCGTTGGGATCACTCCATTTATCGAACAGCAGGCACTTTGGGAGCAGATCAGCAATCCCTACGTGACCACGGGTGGAGCGGTTTATCAGGCGATGGGTCCGTTGCCGAGTGGCTCAGTAGCGAACATGGATGCCAATCCCTACGTGCCTTGGATGACCGACATTGCCTCATACCGATGCCCGAGTGATCCGGGGCGTGGCCTGCCGAGCCTCGGTCGGTCGAACTATGCAGCCTGCATGGGCGACGCCACCCACTCGTGTTCACGAGAGAACGACGCGTACGAAGATTCCAATGGCAACACGAATGATAAGCGGTCCTCCTATTCGCGTGCTGCTGCACGGGGTGCGTTTGTTTATCGCAAGTCGACACGCTTTCGCGATATCCTTGACGGCTTGGCGAATACGATCATGTGTGGCGAGATTATCAGTGACTTAGGCGATAACGATATTCGTTCTCATATCTGGTCGCGCGGCTCGCGGACGGCGAGTCAGTGGAATACGGGCGGGGCACTGCGTTGCCGTGGTGCGATCGATCCTGAACGGCCACAATTTTGGAATCCTTCGGCAACGGGCGTTGGCAGTTTGTTTGCCAATGCGGAAGAAGTTCGCGGGAACAAGTGGATGTGTGGAATCGTGCTTTACACCGGTTTCCATACCATTCTCGGTCCGAACACTGAGTTGTGTATCCATGGGAACCAGCATGAAGAGGCCGTCGTTTCGACGAGTAGCCGTCACCAAGGTGGCGCGCATGTACTAATGGGCGATGGAGCGGTCAAATTCGTTACGGATTCCATTGATGCCGGAAACCCCAATTCCGCTCAGGTGACTGTGCACAACTACCTTCCTCCAGGATCAGGAAGCCCGTTCGGACTGTGGGGCGAGTTAGGAACTCGCGCGGCCAAAGAAGTGCTCAGCGGAGAGTTTTAAGCACGAGGTTGCTTCAGAAAAAAGGCAACGCAGCCTCTGTTCGTGAACATGCTGCTGAGTTTCGAATGCACCCAATCCGGTCTCGCCGAATTTGCTTCGCTGTTTCTGTCGATCATAGCACGCAGCCGTCCGCTGACGTGCTTGGTCGGTGTTGAGACGACTACAGGTAGTAAACCAACAGCGATGCCGCGAGCAGCACCGACGCCCAGAACGTCATGGTGTTTGTCGACCACGTCCGGCCGAGCAACCCGGTTTCATTGAAACCTTCACGAACGGTGTTGAGAGCGGCACCCATCCCGCGAAGAAAGACCGCTCGCAGTCCACTGTCGACGGCTTCATATCCCGAACGCATCGCTGAGATGACTTTCGGAGCCGCCACGCGATAGAACCAATCGGTGTCGAGCACGGTGGCTCGTTTCTCTTCAGGGTACAAACCGAGCTTGATCAATACGACAAACGCCAAGCACGCGTACATCAGCAGTTGCAACTGCGTAACAACGTGCGTCACCGTGTAGGGGTGATAGTCTGATTCGAAGGGCAATAAGGCGTAGAGCAGCGGATAGGCGATCCCCAACGTGATGCAGCCTGCCGCCGCGATTCCCATCGCGAGCAACATGTTCCATGGGGCTTCCTTGGGTCGTTTGCCACTGTCGTGTGCGAAGAAAGCGAAGAACGGAATCTTGATGCCCGAGTGCTCCATCACCCCGGCCGACGCGATCAACAACACGATCCAAACGCCGAACAAGTGATGCTCCGCCGCTGCCGAGATGATCATCGATTTGCTGACGAAACCGCTGAGCAGTGGGAACCCCGAGATCGCTCCGGCACCGATGAGACAGAAGGTAGTTGTCCACGGCATCGATTTATGCAATCCGCCGAGCTCCGTCGCCTTGGTGGTTCCGACGCGATACAGCACGGCGCCCATCGACATGAACAGCAGCGATTTGTAAATGATGTGACAGAACGCATGGGCAACCGTCCCGTTGATCGCCAATTCGGTTCCGATGCCGATTCCAACGACCATGAACCCGAGTTGATTGTTGAGACTGTAGGCGAGAACGCGTCGCAGATCGTTTTCGATCACCGCGAAAATGATCGGGAACAGCGTCATCGTGCATCCGACCCAGATCAATGGTTCGAAACCGGCGAATCCACGGCACAACGAATACACAGCGAGTTTGGTCGTGAACGCACTCAGGAACACGGTGCCGGTGACGGTTGCCTTCGGATAAGAGTCCTGCAACCAATTGTGTAGCAGCGGAAACGCACACTTGATCCCAAAGGCGACCAACACCAGTTGTCCTGCCGTTGTCAGTCCTCCCTCGCTGCCTTCCAGCCCCACAAAAGAGTCAAACGCGAGCGAACCGGTTTCGACGAACTGCACAATCGCCCCGGAAAGCAGTAAGACGCCTGAGGTGACTTGAACAATCAGATATCGCATCCCGGCACGATAGGAACTCTCGTTGTCGCTCGCCCAAACTAGGAAGACGCTCGAGATCGCGGTCAGCTCCCAGAACACAAACAACGTCACCAAATCACCCGCGCACGCCGCACCGATCGCCGCGCCAGCGTAAAAGACGCCAGAAACATGCTGGCGTGTGTCACGAACATGCAGGGCGTAGATCGCCGAAACAATGGCTGCGATATGGAAGACGATTCCGAACGGACGCGATAACGAATCGATGCGAACCACCGACAATTCCGCGCCGAACAACTCCACCGCACCGTAGTCACCTGCGGGTGTGAGCAGAAACAACAGCAGGCTCAACGCGGAAAGGCCGAGGACCACCCACGGTTGAACACGTCGGGCGAGAAATGGCAGGAACAGGGCTCCCACCATCATGATCAATCCGGGAGGCAAACTAGCGATCGCCGTCATGGTAGTAATCCTCTGGACGTGAAACGATCAGGCGTAGCAAGCGACCCAAAAAAACGATGACTACAAACGTGACAAAACCGAACCACGCCTGAAACGCAAAGCTAGTTTCAATATCAAAGTGCGGGTGTGGGTTGGTGTAGAACAGATCGGCGAGTGCTAAGGCCGCGCAGACGACAACGAGCGCGATGATCATTAACCGAATGTTCTGCGGTCGTTCAAACCAGCTCGGATCGGATGGTTCTTTTGAATGATTCATGTTCGTCCTCGCGGCATACTAAGAGGGCATTGCCGTGATGGGCAACAAAGCCTGGTAAATCCATTGGGCGGCAAAGAACAGCACGACACTGCCGATTGCCGTCACGCACAACGGTACGACACACATCGCCGGGGCTTCCTGCATGTTTGAAAACCAATTGCCGGTCTCGGATTCCGACTCGTCCTCGGATTTGGATGGCTTCATGAACGCTCGCATCGGGATCGGGACGAGGTACGCGATGTTCAACAGCGAACTGACCATCAACGCGGCTGTGAGCAGGTATTGATGCGTTTCAACGGTTCCGAGTGCGAGGAACCACTTGCTCCACGCCCCACCGCCGGGCGGCAGTCCGATGATGCTCACCGAGGCGATCAGGAACGCCGCGAAGGTGAACGGCATCTTGCGTCCGAGTCCTTCCATATCGCTGATGTTCTTCTTGTGAGCGGCCACGTAGATGGCTCCCGCGCAAAAGAACAACGTGATTTTGCCGACCGCGTGCATGGCGATGTGCATGCCGCCGCCGATCACACTGTTGGGCGTCGCCAGCATTGCTCCCAATGTGATGTAGGCCAATTGTCCGATCGTCGAGTACGCCAATCGAGCCTTTAGGTTGTCTTTGGTCATCGCGACCAACGAGGCAACCACCAACGTGAATCCTGCCACGTACGCGAGGTACAGACTCACGCCGGTTTCTCGCAGTAACTCCAATCCGAAGATATAAACGCACACTTTCATCACCGAAAAGACGCCGACTTTCACGACCGCGACCGCGTGCAACAAAGCACTGACCGGGGTTGGGGCAACCATGGCCGCTGGCAACCATCGGTGAAACGGCATCAAGGCTGCCTTCCCGATACCGAACGTGAACAAACCGATCAGAACGCCAAGTCCCGTCTGCGAGATACGGTTCTCAGCCACCGCGGTCGATAAGATTCCCCCGAGTTGGAAATCCAACGTACCGGCGAGTGACCACGTCCAAACGATTGCCAACATGAAGAACGCAATGGATGTCGAAAGCAGAATGCCAAGGTAGATCCTGCCTCCGCGTTTGGCCTCGTCCGTTCCGTGATGCGTCACCAATGGATACGTCGAAATCGTCATGACTTCGTATGCGACAAACAGTGTGAACAGGTTTGCCGAAAACGCAGCTGAAAGCGCCGCGAAGATCGCGATCGCGAAACAAGCGAAAAAACGTGTTTGGTGTATTTCGTGATGGCCTCGCATGTATCCGACGGCGTAAGCGGTCGTCAGAATCCACAACCCAGACGCAACCAGCGCAAAGAGCATTCCGAGAGGTTCGACACGAAACGCGATCTCGAATCCCGGCAACATCTCACCGAGATGCCATTCAGGTCTCTTGCCTGAAAACACGCCGATCGATAACGACGCGACGACGATTAACAGCAACCCGGCAACGGTACCGGATGCGCCATCACGAAGGTCCGGTGATTTCCCAAAGAGAACGATCAGCCCAACCGCCAAAAGCGGCAATGCGAGCGAAATCCATATCAAGTGATCGGGAGACATCTTATGGGGTTCCTCCCAAGAGCACGATTGCGGCTTGTCGGGCGATTCCTGCCGAATACGGCGTCCAGACGCCAAACAGCAACGTCGCCCCGATCAACAGATACGTCGGTATCAGCATTCTCAGTGGTGCTTCCGTTGCACCCGCGGCGGCCTCACTCGGTTCACTGAAGAAGAGAGTCTCAACGACCTTCCAGACGTACACGACCGCGAGCAATGAACTGACCAACATCAATACAGCGATCGGCCATCGCCCGGTTTCAAACGCACTCGTCAGTAGTAGCCATTTGCTAATGAAACCAGCCGTCATAGGCACTCCAATGAGCGCCAGTCCTCCGATCGCCCACGCGATCGCGGTCAACGGCATCGTTCGTCCGGCACCCTTCCAATCAGACAATTGCACACTGCCGAGACGCAGAGCGAAACATCCGGCGACCATGAACAGCCCACCCTTAATCAAAGCGTGATTGAACATGTGGACGATTCCCGCAGACAGGCCCGTCGGTGTCGCCATCGAAATGCCCAACAACATGTAACCGATCTGGGCAACGCTCGAATATGCGAGCAACCGTTTGACGTTGTTTTGATAGATCGCCGCGATCGATGCGATGAAGATCCCCACCAACGAGAACAACATCAACTCGGTATCGAGTGGCAAGACGTCAAACGCGAATCCGGGTGTGATGATTCCAAAAATCAACCGCACAAACGCATAGACGGAAACTTTGGTAGCCGTCGCTGCGATGAAACACGTCACAACCGATGGTGCATAGGTGTACGCGTTGGGCAGCCATGTGTGCAGCGGGAAGACCGCCATCTTCACACACAGTCCCACAGTTAGAAATGCAAACGCGACGAGAACCGTCCGAGGCCCGTGTTCGTGCGGAACGCGAGCGGCGATGTCGGCCATGTTGAGCGTACCGGTCATCTGATACAGCAGCCCAATACCGATCAGGATGAACGTCGCCCCGATACTGCCGAGAATCAAATACTGAAACGCGGCGAGCGGTGCTCGTCGGGTCCGGCCCAGACTGATCAACGCGTACGACGACAGCGATGAGATTTCCAGGAATACGAACACGTTGAACAAGTCACCCGTCACGCACATGCCGAGCAGGCCCGTCATGCAGAGCAGATACGTGGCGTAGAACAGGTAGTGTTTCGACGCGGGGATTTCATCGCGAACGCTCAGCGGAGCGTAAACCAGAACGATCGCACCGATTCCCGAAACGAATGCCATCACGAAGCCCGAGAAGATATCGACTCGGTATTCGATCCCGTACGGCGGACTCCAATTACCGAGTTCGTATCGAACGACATGGTGCTGCAGCGTTTCCCCGAGCATCGCGACACTGCATGCGAACGCGGCGAAGGATACCACCAGGGCGAGCAGATAAGCGGCCCGTCCGTTGCCTACGAGCACGCAGCATGGTGCGGCCATCAACGGCAGCACGATCAATAGGATCGGTAGGTGGGCGAAGATCGCGTCGATCATTGGATCCCTTCCAAAACAGACTGCCTCATTCGCCACGATCCAATTCTAAGATGAGTTCTTCGTCCACCGTTCCGTAATCTTCACGGATTCGGACGACTAGCGCCAACGCGAGTGCCGTCGTCGCGATACCGACCACGATCGCGGTCAGCATCAAAACGCTCGGCAGCGGGTTGGAGTAAATGATTTCTGTTGATGCGTGTGCCAACTCTCCGCCATGATCCGCGACCGTCAACGCCACCTCATGAGCGACTTCGTGGACCACCTCATGAGCTTCATCCGCATGTTCGATCGCGGCGTGTGCATTCTCGCCCACGCCATGCGAAGCGTGGGACTGCTGCTCCGCGATTGCAGGAGGAACGATCGGTGCGGTTCCGTGCTCGACTTTGCCCATCGTGATGTACAAAAGGAACACAGATGTTTGAAAGATGTTCAAACCGATGACGGATTTAATGAGGTTCTTTCGAGCCAGGACGATGTAGAACCCGGTCATCATCAAAAAGATCACGACCCAGTAGTTGTACAGTCCGGCGATGGATTCGAACGTCATTGAGTTTGCTTCCTTCCCGCGAACGCGTAGAAGATCATCGTCATCACCGCGGTCACGGTGATTCCGACTCCCATCTCAACGAGGAAAATTCCTAGGTGTTGGCCGCTCGGAATATGCCACTGTGGCAGGACATGATGTTCGAGCACGTTGTAATCGAGAAACCGCCCGCCGAGTGCCATCGTCAGGATTCCGGTCCCGGCGTAAACCAGCACACCCAGTGCCATGCATTTTTCAATCACGATGGGAGGTGCGACCCTCTGAATGGCTTCGAGGCCGAACACCAAACCGTAGAGAATCAACGCGGATGCGAAGATCACACCGGCTTGAAACCCACCACCGGGCCCGTAGTCACCGTGGAATTGAACGTAAAACGCGAACAGCAGGATGTAGGGGATCAACAACTTGGTGATGATCCGAATGATCGGGAACGCACTCATGGAGTTTTGTTCCCCGCCAATTGAGTTGGTTCGTCCTTTTCGTCGTTGCGTCGCAGGATCAGCAGAACTGCGATGCCAGCGGTCAAAACCACCGTCGTTTCGCCGAGTGTATCGTAGCCCCGATAACTCGCCAAAAGCGCAGTCACCACGTTCGGGAGACCGTGCATATCGGCTTCGGATCGCTTCACAAAGGACGGATCCGGGTAAACCTGCACCGGAGCGTCAGGGGATCCGAAATGCGGCATATCCAACGTCCCGTAGACCAACGTCGCCCCGGTCACGATTACCACGAATAAGGGGACAAGCGATTTCTTTCGGGGGATCTCTTCCGCCTTGCCGGTCAACGCCATCGTGCTGAGCATCAACACGGTGGAGATTCCCGCACCCACAGCAGCCTCGGTGAAGGCGACATCGGGGGCATCGAGAATGATCATCCAACTCGCACTCAGAAAACTGTAGATGCCGGTGAACATGATCACCGCCCACAATTCCCTCAGCTTGGCGATCGCCACCGCCGTGATGGCGAGCAGGGCGAGAATCGCGAAGACTATGAAGTTCATTCCGGTTTCCTCCCGCCGAGGTTCGGTAGTTCAATATCTGATTCGATATCGAGCTGTGGTTTGAGCCCATTCAAGATCGCGGATTTCGCCAACGCGTGGCACGAACTCGGACTCGTGATCGTCAGAAAGAACAAGATGACAAACAGTTTGAACGCGGCCAGGGTGGGCCCCGCCAACAGAATCAATCCGATGATGACCAACCCGGCCCCCATCGTGTCGGTAATCCCCCCGCCGTGCATCCGCGAGAAAAACTCGGGCAAACGGATCAGCCCGATGCCGCCGATTACCGAGAAGATAGCTCCGCCGATCAAGAAGAAGTAACTAGCGATTTCCAGTGCAATCATGGCTGATTCGACTCTCCCGACGACGTGACGCTGTCGCTAAAACTGTTGTATTGGGTGAATCGCAGCAGAGCGACGATGCCGATGAAGTTCATCAAACTGTACAGCAGAGCGAGATCGAGAAAGTCGCTCCGACCGGTCACGAAACTGACCACCGAAATCAACAACACCGTCTTGGTGCCGAACATGTTCAGCGCCAAAACACGATCGAAAACAGTCGGTCCCAACGTGGCACGCACGAGAGCTAAGATCATCGTCAACAGAACGGCGAAGGACGTCGCCATGAGGATGCCCGTGGTCAATGCATTCGGCAGTAGATCCGGCGACATTAGGACTCCCCCTGCCCAGGCGTGTTGGGTGGCCCGGGATGGTTAGGTGTGGATTCGGTCGAATCGTCATCACATTCGTTGGCGGACGCGTCTTCACATCGCTCGAGACGGGAAACGCGTTCACCCATTTCGCCCGCCATGTCTTCGGCTGATTCGTCCAGTGACAAACCGTGAACGAGTATTTCCTTGCCTTCCAAACGCACCGAGACGGTACCCGGCGTCAACGTGATCGAGTTGGCAAAAATGACCCGTCCGATTTCACTTCTTTGTTTCGCCGGTACCAAAATTAGATTGCGTCGCAGTGGCATCACTCGCGACAAAATGATTCTCGCCACGTTGATGTTCGACGTGACGATCTCTTTCGCCAACCAAGGTGCATAGATAAGGAACGGCCGCAAACCGAGGTGTGCCGGTGCACCTTCCTCATCGACGATTCGCATCCGCCATGAAATCCACAAACACGACAGACAAGACACTGCCCCCACCCCGAGTAGAAACGGGTTATCAAAATGCCCAGACCACAGCAACCAATTGGCGACCAGAGCGGCAAGGAGTGTTAAGGCGTATTTCACGTGTGAAGCATTCAATCCGTTGATAGACGCATGTCAAGCAATCCATCCTCAGGATGCTCCCATATGTCTAATGGGCATAGGGTATACCGGGGTCGCAAATCAAGACAAGTCGGGCAAATTGGATGATTATCACCACCAGCAATTTCCAAACGCGAAGGTAACTCGCACCGGGTTTCCCAAATTGCCAAGGCTGCCTTCTTGCACAGTACCGACTTCTGCAAACGCTCAGGTGTTCAAGAAACTAAGATGGGTAAGCGGCGATGAATACGCACCCGCCGAAGTCGTCTTTCGTACCGTTTCGTTTCCCATTACCGGCGATACCGCCGCGGTTTTCTTCGAGTGATCAAACAGCCATGATCCGTGTGGACCCAATCTTGTTCTCGAACGTTTCGACGGCGATCCAGCGGACCGCAAACCTGACCGGAGGTGCGGTGCGAGGGCTCCCCAATGGAATAGTCATTGAGGGATTGAAGGGGATCAACTCCTTTAATTCTGAAATGGCCGAGGCGCAGAAGGAATTCAATCAGGGCCGAGTGCAGTCTTCTTTGCAACGGGTTCGGCAGATGGAAATGACCTTCAACGGTATCGCCGGGCGGTGGAATTCGACCGTCGGTTCGATCGTCACGTCGGCCCGACAGGGCAAAAACAATCTCTCGATTCAAAAGCTCAATGAAGTCAAAAACGCCCAAGCCAAGATGCAACAACTGACCGGCCCGGTCACCAAAACCTTTCGCGATTTGATCACTGCGCTCGATCATGCGGTCTCCAATGAGGATGACAAATCGGACGCACAACACACGATCGATTCCCCGCCCCAATCGGATGCACCGGCGTCAAACGAAACCGAATCGGAATCCGCGGACCGGCAGGTGAGGGTCGACGGTGCGACGGCCCACCGTGAGGAGACGCCGGACCCTAACCTGCTCGAACGGTTCGCAGAGAAGTACCAGTACGGTCCGCGTTTGAGAGTGGAAGCGGGTGCGGACGGCAAAGCACGTGTGCGACCAAAAATCGAAAGTGGTCAGTTCTACTTCATGCAGGGAATCGATCCGCCCGCGGTCGTGCGCGTGAGAGACGTTCAGCGGCAATCGGTGATTGTCTTCGATTCGCGACGCAGCCTTGAAGTGGCGATCGACTCCGGAGAACTCAAAAGACTTTTGCGAGAAGGCATCTGGTTGTTGCAGCCCAGGTAGCGGATCCGAACACGGTTGATCGAGGGAGGCTCTGATATAGTGAAGGCTCGGTCTCGCGGCGGCAAATCGACGACGCCGTTCCATTCCTTCTTCGGTGAGCCCTTCTCGCATGGCCAAAAAGTCCGCTCCTTCGAAGTCGACCGGTGCGAATTCGAAGTCTCAAAGTCGTTCGAACGCAGCGAACATATTGAGGCAACCTGCTGAGGTAGCCTTTGCCGAAGAGCTCGACGCTCTGATTCGCGCCGACAAAGATCCAAAGCCGCCCGGTTGGAGATTGTCGCCACGCAGTGTGCTGACCTACATCGTTGGTGGGAAGGTCGGTACGCGGACCATTCTTCCAAAGTATGTGGGCAACGATCGGGTCGTCCAGATTGCGATTTCGACTTTGGTGACCGATCGAGCCTTGTTGTTGATCGGGGAGCCTGGAACGGCGAAGTCTTGGTTGAGCGAACATCTCGCTGCCGCAATCAACGGCGACAGCACCAAGGTCATTCAAGGCACCGCGGGTACCACCGAAGAACAGGTCCGGTATACGTGGAACTACGCGATGCTGATCGCCAACGGACCGAGCAATGACGCGTTGATCAAAAGTCCGATCTATCACGCGATGGAACAAGGCAGCCTCGCTCGGTTTGAGGAAATCACCCGCTGCGCGTCCGAGGTGCAAGACGCGATGATCTCGTTGCTCAGCGAGAAACGTCTTTCAATTCCGGAACTATCAACCGAGTTGCCGGCCGCGAAAGGGTTCTCTGTTATTGCGACGGCGAATACTCGCGACCGCGGCGTCAATGACATGTCGGCTGCACTCAAAAGGCGATTCAACATTGTTGTCTTGCCGACGCCGGCGAAGATCGAGACGGAAATCGAAATCGTCACCAATCGTGTCAAAGAGTTGTCCGCCGATTTGAGTTTGCGGTCGGAGATACCTAGCGAGGATTCGATTGAACAGATCGTTACGATCTTCCGCGAGCTTCGCCAAGGTCAAACGCTCGACGGTAAAAACAAAGTCAAAACACCGTCGGGAGTTCTTTCAACCGCCGAGGCGATTTCTCTGCTCGCCGGCAGCATGGCTTTGGCGGGCAACTTTGGCGACGGCAGTGTATCGGCCGAGGATCTCGCCGCGGGACTTCAAGGCGCGATCGTCCGGGACGAGGAAAAAGACAAGGTCGTCTGGGCAGAGTATCTCAAGAACGTCGTCAAGAAACGTGGTTCGGCATGGCGCTCGCTCTACACGGCGTGTGAAGAGCACAATGGCTAAACGTCAATCATCTCGTGCCGAACAAACGTCGCAACGATCTAGCCTTTCACGCGCAGACATGCACGTCTTTGGGGTTCGCCACCTGTCACCGATGGCGGCCTATGACCTGCGAATCCTTCTCGATGAGGTGCAACCGTCGATCGTTCTCATCGAAGGTCTCCATGACGCGACGGACTTGATTGGGGATATTGTCCGCAAAGAAACACAGCCACCGATAGCGATCCTCGCGTACACGGATGCTCAGCCGGTGCGAACGCTCGTCTATCCGCTCGCTCGGTACAGCCCTGAGTATCAAGCGATCCGATGGGCGGACGATCACGATGTCGAGGTGCGATTGATCGATCTGCCGTCGAGTATTTTTCTCGCTCTCCAACCGGATCGTCAACATATTTCTGCGCCGGAGAAAACACAGGAAGACGATGTCGTCGAACCAGCAGACGTCCCTCCCGAAAGTATCTATGAGCGTATCGCCAAAGCGGCAGGCGAGTTGGACTACGAAGCCTACTGGGAACGGCGTTTCGAACATCTTACTGAACCCGGTGAGTATCGCCGCACCGCGATCGCGTTTGGGGAACAACTCCGAGAATTGAGGGAAGACCATCCCCGAGATCTCGCCGAAACCCTGATCCGCGAATCGTTCATGCGTCGATGTATTGATGAGGTGCTCAGCGAGGGCCACCGTGCGGAGAAGGTGGTTGTCGTGGTGGGAGCATTTCATGCCGGCGTGCTCGGTAATGATTACTCGTCGATGACAGATGCCGAGTTGGAACGGTTGCCCAGCGTGAACGCCAAACGCACGTTGATGCCCTATTCGTATTTCAAACTGTCGTCACAGTCTGGATACGGTGCGGGAAATCACGCGCCCGCGTACTACGAGTTGCTGTGGGATTGTTTGCACCGGGATTCGGGCGGTCATGGGTGTCGTGGTGAAGTCGAGGGTCTTGCCGCCGACTACCTGACGCGGGTTGTGAGGGAGTTGCGAGCATCGGGAACTCACCGCAGTACTGCCGAGGTAATCGATGCGGTACGACTCAGCCGAACGTTGTCCGATATGCAACAAGGCAGTGCACCGGTGCTCGAAGATCTCCGTGACGCTGCGGTGGCGATCATCGGACAAGGAGATCGCGGTGTGTTGGCCGAGCCGATGGCTCGGGTTGAGGTCGGTACCGCAATCGGGACCCTGCCGAAAGGGGTCAGCCAAACGTCGATCCAAGATGACTTCAATGAGAAGCTCAAGACGCTAAGACTCGAGAATTATCGAACGACGGTCAAACAAGATGTGTCGCTCGATTTACGCGAAAACCGCAGAGCCAAAACGGAGGCGTCGGCGTTTTTGGATTTGAACCGATCGACTTTCTTGCATCGGCTCGCTTTATTGAACGTCCCCTTCGCGTCGTCAATCGCGACCGATCAAACGTCGGCAACCTGGGCCGAAGCCTGGCAGTTGCAATGGTCACCCGAAGCGGAGATCGCTCTCGTTGAATCCGTCTTGATGGGGGAAACGGTCGAAATCGCGTCTGCCTACCAACTGCAACAACAGATCGACAACGCGGCAACCATTTCGGAGGGAGCTTCGCTGATCAAAACAGCGAGTCGGTGCGAGTTGTTGGCGGGAATGTTGGCCGCACGAGGAAAGTTGCAGGCTCTCGCCACACAGACGTCGGCCACCGTTGAAACCGCGGTGGCGGCGTATGAGTTGACGTTGACGATACGGTTTGGCGACGTCCGTCGTTTTGACGCGGAGCCGTTGTATCCACTGATGGAAGAGTTGTTCGTTCAATCGGTGCTGAGTCTGATCGGGTCATCGGTTTGCGATTCCGCAGCGGCGAAAGGATTGATGACCGCGATGGACCAATTGAACAACATTGCGTTTGAATTCAGTACTCAAGTCGACGAGGGATTGTGGATCAATCGCTTGGGTGAACTCGCCCGTCGTGATGATTTGAACGCCGTGTTGTCCGGCTACGCATGCGCGATTCTTTTGGAACGCGGGCTGATGGATAACGCGGAGTTGTCACGCGAGGTTTCACGCCGTTTGTCTCCCGGAATCCCGGCGGATCTGGGTGCCGGGTGGTTCGAAGGTCTCGCCGGGCGGAATCGATACGCGTTGTTGGCTCGGCAGGAAATGTGGGTTCAGTTGTCGGAGTACATTGCGATGCTCGATGAAGAGCAGTTCCGACGCAGCGTTGTGTTTTTGAGACGCGCCTTTGGCAGTTTCAGCGTCACCGAGAAACGAGCCATCGCAGAAAACCTAGGCGATCACTGGGGGATCGGTCATGAGGAAGCGACCGAACGATTGCAGACGGATTTAAGTGAAGACGAACAAGACGTTTTGGAGGAACTCAATGAGTTCGACTTCGACGAATTCTAACGAACTACCCGAGCAGGTCCGGCGTTGGCGTTTGATCCTGGGACGATCGGCCGAGGAGGAACTCGGACGATCGTGTAGTGGCGGTTGTCCCAATCTGTCGGAGGATCAGGTAGCGATAGATGAAGCACTCGCGGCGATCTATGACGAGACGGAAGGCGATTCCGATGGCCAGCGATCCGCAGGGCTGGGGGCTTCATCGCCGAAGATCGCCAAATGGCTCGGTGACGTTCGCACCTACTTCACCGAAGACGTTGTTTCGGTGATTCAGTCCGATGCGATCGAGCGGAAGGGGCTGACTCAACTGCTGTTCGAGCCCGAAATGCTCAAGAGCGTGCAGCCCAATGTTCAGTTGGTTGGAACGTTGATGTCTTTGCGGGGGAAAATTCCCGAACGCACGAAAGAAACGGCGCGAATGGTGGTTCGGTCGGTGGTCGATCGGATCACACTCGAGCTCGAACATAAGATCCGGCAGGCGGTGACCGGAGCACTGAATCGCGGAGAGCATTCACCAATCCCCCACGCGGACTCGATCGATTGGAAATGGACGATCGGTCGCAACCTGAAAAACTACAACCCACAACTTGGCAAACTGATACCCGAACGCGTTTACTTCTTTTCTCGAGCTCAACGCCGCCAAAGTTGGACGGTGATTGTCGACATGGATCAAAGTGGCTCGATGGCGGATTCGGTGGTTTATGGTGCGGTAGTCGGTTCGATTTTCGCGAGCCTTCCTGCACTCAAGACGCACGTCGTGGCCTTTGACACCGAGGTGGTCGATCTATCGGAGCAATGTGGAGATGATCCGGTCGACATGCTGTTTGGGGTGCAACTCGGCGGCGGGACCGACATCAACAAATCGGTTGCGTACTGTGAACAGTTCATCGAGTCGCCCGCCGAGACGTTGTTTATTCTACTGACCGATCTGTACGAGGGCGGCAACCAATCGCAACTCATCCGCCGCATGGATGAGTTGGTCGGATCGGGTGTGAGAGTATTGTGTTTGCTCGCGCTGTCAGATTTGGGTGTCCCGAGCTATGACGCCGGCCTCGCGAAGAAACTCGCGGACCTGGGCATTCCCTGTTTCGGCTGCACCCCCGATCGCATGCCGGACCTGGTCGCCGGAGCACTTCGCGGTGATGACCTGGCGGCTTTGGCGAGTCGAGTTTCGTCAAACGATTCATAAGTACGCGTGTTCGCGAGCACGACACCGCCCGTCATGTTTAGTCGATAGAAACGAGCAAGATCGGTTGCGATTGATTCTGTGATGAGGGCGTTCGACAAAAGCCTTTTTGCCGAAGGATGAACCCAACAACAGCGAGCGGGGTTTGGGTGAAGTTACCGCGCATTGCGAGAGCAGTCGTGTGAGTAGAATGATATTCCGATGAAGGCTATAGAATTTCAGTGCGATCTGAAGAAAATTAGCTTCCTAAACCAGCAGTGTGAAAGAAATCACCTGTGCGGAACAACCTCTCCGAGTACGACCCCACGCGATGAACTCCCATCTCGAATTGTTATTGTCACTGCCCCCGCAAATGTCTGCGGAGTTCAAAGAATTGTGGCCCGAACTCGCGTCCCGTTCATTTGCAACGCACGATCCTGAGAACGCTCAATTGGGCAGCGGAGGCGGGACTGCCCATGTGCTCCATCAAGCGTGGATGCAATCAGGACGTTCGTTCGAACAATGGATGAATGACGGTCAAAAGATCGTGATTCACGGTGGTGGTGAGAGTCGTCGTTTACCAGCGTACGCGGGGGTTGGAAAGCTATTTCTACCGTTTCCGGTGTTGCGTTGGTCGCGAGGTCAGCGTCTCGGGCAAACGCTATTGGATTTGAATGAGCCTTTCCTCACCGAAGCGTTCGCGAAGGCGAGTGATTCGTCTCGAGTGTTGATTGCCAGTGGTGACGTGTTGCTTCGAGGGATTGAATCAGTATCGAGTTTGCCGGATGCTGACGTCGTGCTGTTGGGTATGTGGGCCGCACCGAGCGTCGCGCAAAACTATGGCGTGATGTTCTGCAACCGAGACACCCCGCAACAGTTGGAAACATTCCTGCAAAAACCAAGTCCCAACGAGATACGCGATCGGTCGAGAGACCTGCCGTTTCTGATTGATGTGGGCGTGTGGTTGTTGAGCGAGCGAGCGGTCGAATGCCTGATGCGGAAATGCGGATGGGACAGTTCACGACAGAGTTTCGCCGACGGTGGGTTGCCTGAGAATTATGACTTGTACGGTGAATGGGCGCAGCACCTCGGCGAAAACCCGTTGGCATACGATGAAGAGGTGTCGTCGCTGTCGGTGGCAATTGCTCCCGTCGAAGACGGACAGTTTTTTCACTTCGGAACAACCAGCGACGTTGTCGAGTCGAGTTATTCGTTGCAGAACATCGTTACTAACCAGTCTCGGCTCGGAGCGGTCGCGTCGCTTGCTCAACCGAAACAGTTCATTCTCGACTCAACTTTTGGGGCACCGCTGCGTCGACAAGAAAACGAGTCGCTTTGGGTCGAAGGAAGCCACATCCCCGCGACATGGAAGATCGGGAAGCGTCACATGTTGACGGGGGTTCCTGAGAACGATTGGAATTTGCAACTAGGTGACGGTGTATGTTTGGACTTCGTCCCCGTTGGCGAAGAACAGTTCGCGATTCGTTTCTACGGATACGACGATCGATTCCGAGGAGCAATCGACGACCCGTCAACTCAGTGGCTCGAGAATCCGGCACGAGAATGGTTTGCGTGTCGCGGTATCGATCGCCAGGCGGCCGGCATTGACGGCGACACGGATCTACAGGTCGCCTCGTTATTTCCTGTTCTCGATCGGGAAAAGATCACCGGCGAGTTCATGCGTTGGCTCGTGAGTGGATGTGATGTCGGCCAATCTGATGATGCCGCCGAACATCGCAGCGCGTGGTTGGCGGCGAAGCGCTATTCAGCCCGGCAGCTGAGTCAACGTACCAATCTCGCTCAGTGGCAGGAGCTGCGGTTGAAACTACGGGAGAAGGCGTTGCCGATCATGGTGGGGCATGGACGGCGTAGCATTTATTCCAAGTTAGATTTGAAAGACCTCGCCAAGGGCTTCGCGGCGTCGACCGCAGAGCTACCCGAGCCTTGCTTGGAAATGAACGACGTGATGTTGTCGGTTCATGATCGAATGTTCCGATCGGAAGTTCTGAGGCTAAGAGAAGATTCACAATGGAAGCAAGAAGAGCAGCATGCCTTCAAGTTGTTGGAAGATGCCATCGTTGCTCCATTCATTCGAGACTCGGTGCATCCCCAAACGCAACTCGCGAACGATCAGATCGTCTGGGCACGTAGTCCCGTCCGAGTGGACTTCGCGGGTGGATGGACCGACACGGCGCCCTACTGCATTGAAAGCGGGGGCAGTGTCGTCAATCTCGCCCTCAACCTGAACGGCCAGCCACCGATCCAAGCGTTTGCTCGGCGGAGTCATTCGTCGACGATCACGATTCGCTCGATCGACTTAGGGATCAGTGAAGAGATTAGCTCGTATGAGCAACTGCAGTCTTATCGCAAACTCGGTAATGGGTTTTCGGTGGCCAAAGCGGCTCTTTGTCTGTGTGGCTTTCATCCCGATTTCAACGGCGGGCGCTACGCGACATTGAAAGACCAGTTGGCTGAATTCGGTGGAGGGGTTGATATTTCTATGTTGGCTGCCGTTCCGAAAGGGTCCGGGTTGGGTACGAGCAGCATCTTGTCCGCTACCGTTTTGGGTGCGATCAGCGAGATGTGCGAGTACCGTTGGGATGCCCAGTCGATCGCGACTCGTGTCAGTGCGTTGGAGCAAATGCTAGGCAGCGGTGGAGGTTGGCAGGATCAGTTCGGAGGGTTGCTCTCGGGGGCGAAGCTGATTCAAACTCACCCAGGATTGTCACAGGTTGAATCGGTCCGATGGTTGCCAACGGATTTCTTTTGTTCCAAAGAGTACCAGTCACGGGCGTTGCTGTATTACACGGGAATCACCCGCGTGGCGCACGATGTTCTCGGAGAGATTGTCCGGGGGATGTTCCTTAACGATCCTCAGAGGCTCAAAGTTCTCGATGCGATTCGCGCCAACAGCGAAACATGTTTTGAAGCCGTGCAGTTCTTGGACCTGGATGCGTTCGCCAGCAGTATCAGGCAAAGTTGGCAATCGAACTGTATGCTCGATTCCGGTACCAACACACCCGAAGTGGTCTCGATCGTTGAGCGGATTGAGCCGTACGTGTCGGCATACAAACTTTGTGGAGCCGGCGGAGGCGGGTTCATGTACTTGCTCGCCAAGGATGCCGTGAGTGCAGAGCGTATTCAGGATGAACTGAAAACGAAACCTCCAAACAATCGGGCTCGGTTTGTGGAGATGAGTGTGTCCAACACCGGAATGCAAGTATCGCGCAGCTGACGCTCGACGACGAAAGCCGTTTGCAAAGGCTGCGCTCGCGCACCAATGAGAGCCATTGAGATTGGTACGCGAGTGACCTGAACCGTGCTTGACTACTAAATCAACTCATCGAGTTGTTTGGTAAGGTCGGCGAAGTGGTCGAGGGTTGTCTTCACCGCGTCCGGTTTGGTCATGTCGACACCGGCTCCCTTGAGGAGATCAAGGGGGTCTTGGCTGCATCCGCCACGCAGAAAATTGATGTAGTCATTCAGTTCGGTTTCGCCACCGCCGAGCACGCGTCGGCTCAGTGCGACCGCCGCGCTCAGACCGGTTGCGTACTTGTAAACATAGAACGCACGATAGAAGTGAGGGATTCGGAAACACTCGAGTTCTAACGATTCGTCGACTTTGAATTCCGGACCAAAGTAAGCGTCGAGCAATTCGCGGTAGGTGGCTCGCAAGGAAGCGACGGTCAACGGTTCTCCCGCTTCCGCCATCTCATGCGTGCGTTTTTCGAATTCGGCAAACATCGTCTGCCGAACCACGGTAGCCCGCAGACCATCGAGTTCGTTGTTAATCAGGTAGGCACGTTCGGTATCGTCGGTGGCCTGTTCGAGAAGGTGCGCGGTCAACAATTGCTCATTGAAGGTACTCGCAACCTCGGCGACGAAAATTGTGTAGTTGTAGTACTGGAACGGCTGATGGGACGCCGAATACCAACTGTGCATCGAGTGTCCGGCCTCGTGCGTGAGCGTGAAGACGTCATTGAGAACTTCTTCTTTGAAGTTCATCAGAATGAACGGATCACCGTCGAAGGAACCGCAACTGAACGCGCCACTTTGTTTACCACGGTTGGGATAACGATCGGACCATCGGCCACGCAGTCCACCTTCGAGCGTTCCAACGTATTCGCTGCCGAGTGGCGCGAGTGATTCGAGGATCACATTCACGGCTTCGTCCCACGTGTGACGTTTCTTGACGTCCGAGAGAATTGGCACGTAGGTGTCATAGTGGTGAAGGTCAGACAGACCCATCTTGCGACGACGAACGTCGAGATAGTGATGCACCGCCGGCAGGGAATCCCGGACCGCCGAAATCAGATTGTCGTAGACGGAGGTCGGCATGTTGTCGGGGAATAACGCCGCTTCGAGACTGTTTTCGTAGTTGCGAGCCCGGGCGTAGTAGACGTCCCGTTGAATGCTGCCGGCTAGCGTTGCGGCGAGTGTGTTACGGTGATTGTCGAAGACCTCATAGTATTGTTCGAACGCGGCCTTGCGGACTTCCCGTTTGGGGCTTTGCAGGAACTGACTGAACGTCGCGTGCGAAAGTTCGATCTTGCGACCATTCTCATCAGCGAGTTCGCCAAACTTCAGATCAGCATCATTGAGTTGACGAAACGCGTTGCCCGCGGCACCGGCCATCTCGCCTTGCATCGCGAGCAACCGCTCTTCGCGATCGGTCAGTGTGTGCGGTCGGTAGCGGACGATGCGTTCGAGTTGCAGTTTGAAATCTGCGAGTTTCGGGTCGTTCAGGAACTCATCCATCTTCTCGGCGTCAATTGCGAGCAGTTCTGGCCGAACGAAACTCGCCGCCTGAGACGCTTTCATGACCAAATTTTGAAAACGCAGTTTGCGGGCTTGATGATCACTGTCACCTTGGTCCTCGGTGGTTCGCAAGAATGCGTACGTGCCTAAGCGTTCCGCGATGCGATCGATCTCGAGGTCAAACGTGAGAAACTCCAGCAGCGTATCAACGCTCTCGCCCAAACGTCCTTGGTAGGTTTCGAATCGATCGACTTGGCCAGCGACTTTATCGAAGTCGGCCTGCCAGGCTTCTTCCGTTTCGTACAGACTGGACAGATCCCAACAGTCTCCTACCGGGACTTCGCTTCGCAGTGGTAGGGTCGTCGTTGCTGTCGCGCTCATGTTTGCAATCCGTTGATTGGAGGTTGGGTGTGTTGGCGAGCGTTTACAAACGCTCAAAGATGATAAGTGTTTGGCGAGTCAGGTTTGGCTGTTGTTCTCAACCACTGTTTCTACGCACCGTCGTTTCGCATTTTTTGACGAATCGCGGTGATGATTTCTCGAGGAACGAACTTGGCCAGGTGCGCGTCGTCATCGCTGATCATGGCGATCTGTTTCAGCAGAGAGCTGCTGACGTGTGCGAACCGTTCGTCCGCCATCAAGAAGACGGTTTCGATCGCCGGGTCGAGTTGGCGGTTGGCCATCAACATGGTGAATTCGCCCGCGATATCGGTCAGGGGGCGGATGCCGCGCACCATGACCCCCGCCCCGAGCGAGCGGACGAAATCCACCGCGAGGGTATCGAACGTTTTCACGCTCACGTTGGGCAGATCCCGAGTCACCATCGAAACCAGATCGACGCGTTCGTTGATGTCAAACATCGGCCGTTTGTCCGCATTGATTCCGATCCCAACGGTGAGCGATTCGAACATCTTCGACGCACGTTGGATGATGTGCAGGTGGCCTGATGTGATCGGGTCAAACGAGCCCGTGTAGACGGCAGTACGGTGAGAAAGCCCGTCTGATTGTCCGGCCGTTTCGCTCAAAGACGCGTCGTGAGTGGAATCAGTCAATGGATCGGGTCCGTGCGGGGATGTATCAACGAGGAATCAGATCGGCCAACTTTTTCAGGTCGGTGTCGTCATTGTAGACGTGAACGCTCGCTCGTACGCCCCCGCCTCGGCAACTGACAACGACGCCATTTTCGAGTCCTCGCGAGCGAAAATCGGCCGGTGATTCACCGGGGACCTCAAACGTGACGATCCCGCTGCCGTGTTTGCTGAACGGTTCGTTATCGAAGAGAAGTTTGCCGCCTCGTTCGCTGATCATCTCGCGAAGCCGGTGTGCTCGCTCGAGGACACGTTCGCCGATTGCGTCGGGTCCGTGAATTCGCCCCACCTCGACGAACATTTCCAACGAGGAGGCGAATGCCATCAGTCCGGGCATGTTCGCCGAACCGGTTTCGAATCGCCCTGCGTCGTCTCGCAAGTCAAACGTGGCACCTGAAAACAGGTGTGCGTTGCGAACACTCGCCCAACCGACGTTTTCGCAGCGGAGAGTGTTCAAGTGTCGACGTCGGATGACGGCCACACCGGCGCCTTCGGGACCGAGTAACCATTTGTGGCCATCGGCGGAGAGAAAATCGACGTCACAACTGCGCAAATCGAGTGGGTAGATTCCGAGGCCTTGGATCGCGTCGAGAAAAACCAAAACGCCACGGTCGTGTGCCTCGCGGACCAACCGGTCCAGTTCGATTCGGAACCCGCTCGCGTAGCCGACCCAACTGACCGCGATGATTTTGGTGTGTTCATCGACCGCCGCGATCAAGTCATCGACCTCGGCGCGACCGTCACGCCGGGGAACGGTCTTCACCGAGACCCCGCGGTCAGCGAGATTGAGCCACGGGAACCGGTTGCTAGGGAATTCCCCTTCGGGCAGCACGACGTTGTCGCCGTCTTGCCATGGGTAGCCGTTGGCAACGAAATTGATCCCGGCAGTCGTGTTCGGGACCAAGGCGACTTCCTCGGATTCACAACAAATCAGTTCCGCCGTTAGCGTGCGAAGCGTTTCCACCTTTGCCGACCAGTCGAGCCAGTGCACGTCGCCGCTCGTGGACGCCATGTCGGTAAAACGCCGCAACGTTTGGGCAGCCGGATCGCTCAACGGCGCGACTGCTGAGTGATCGAAGTATGCCCATTGTTGAGAAACAGGCATGAGGTCGCGCCACCACTGCCAAACATCGTCAAGACGTTTTGGAATCTCGTGGAGATGTTTTGGGCGGGTCGTGTGAGTTGTCGAGTCACTCACCGTTTTTTTCCAATCATCATGCCTAATCCGATACGGCTGGCCGCGATGAACGTGAACTGGACGTCTTCATATCCGGCGTCTTTCATTCGTTGTTCGGCCACGGGGAGTTCAGGGACCTCGCCTTCGTTTGTTTGCACCTGCATGCGAAGCATCTCGAGCGACTCGGCGAGCATCGGTTGATGAGGACCACGGAACGAATCGATGACGATCAATCGTCCGCCCGGTTTCAAACTGGTCGTCACCGTGTCGAGAATCTCTTTGATCTGCGATGGCCCAAACGCATGCAAACGCTGGGCGATCACAACGATGTCATAAGTCGCCTCGGGAAGCGTGGTGCCGGGAACATCACCGACGCGTGTTTCAAAGCGATCGGTGAGTCCGATCGACGTGGCGGTTGCCGTTGCAGCCTCCAAGGCGGCTTGGTTGTCGATCGCGGTCACCCGCATCGCAGGTTCACGAAACGCCATCGCGCAGCTCCAGACCGCCGAGCCACAACCGAAATCGAGCAACTCGATGGGTTCAGATTCGGTGGCGGACGATTCGGAATTGTTGCTGTCGCTTTGCGTTGTCGACGCCTCATCGTCGGTTGTTCCGGCACCGAGGTTGAGGATTTCACAGACCTGCATCGCGGCCGGGGTATGCACCCACTGCGTCGCGGCGATCGCGTCAAACCGTGTCTGCAGTTCAGGCGTGATCGCACTCTCCAGTGCCGCTGTTTCATTCGAGTCCAATGTTGCACTCGAGTCCGATGTTGCACTCGAGTCCGATGTTTCGCCATCGGTTGCGTCCGGATCGCTTTGGAGTGCCTCGACGAGGCCGTTCCATGTGGAATCGCCGAGATCCGCATCGTACTGACACAGCAACCGCGCGGTCGACGAGAGGGCATAGTCTTCTTGATAGCGTTCGATGATCCCGACCGCGGTCAGCGATTGGATCAGCATCAAGATTTTTGCTTCCGGGATCTTTAGCCCTTCCGAAAGCATCTCGAGCGTCTTCTGCCCTTCAGCGAGCTGATCGAACAAACCGATTTGCCGCGCCGCACGCAAAATATGCGAGGTCGCGTTGATCGTCATGAGTTCTTGGTAGTGATCGAGCGTCCGATCTTGATTCGACATGGATGGAGGTAAGTGGGTAGGTAAGGAAAGATGCGTACCGGTCTCAGTCTACGATATGAAGGACGTGTCAATAACCAGGGCGAATTGGGTCTTGGAACGATGAACGAATTGGGTCTTGGAACGATGAATACGTCCCCTCCGAAGCGGGTCGGAACCCGCCAACATCACCGTCCTATCGTGGGGTAGGATTGTATAATCGCCAGTGAATTGACGATTCGACCTGACAGCGTCGACGTTTCCCCAACCTCGTGATTTGATGACGATCCAATGATGTTGAAACTCCCTGGGCTCGGGTTTTGGCTCGTTGCGGTGAGCTCGTGTTTGGCCTGTCTGGCACAGGACGAGGAGCCGGACGTTTTGAACGAGTCGGTCTTCGAAGTGCGGTTCGTCCAATCCGATGATCAGCCGATCGCGAACGTTCCTGTGGACGTACGCCGACCTCTCGATATCAACGCGGGAGACGTCATCGTCGGCACGTTGGTCCAAAAGAAGAAATTCACTACGAAATTGCTATCGAACGAAAAGGGAATCCTGCGATTGCCGATGCAGTGCTTCCCGGAGAATTTCGAATTGATGATCCATATGGAGGGATACGCACCTTACTTCGCTCGTTTTGACCGCGAACAGGAAGGTGATTCTCTTCTCGAACCGATCACATTGAGACTGGAATCGGCCTGGACGGTCGGTGGGAGAGTTGTCGATGCGGGCGGGCAACCGGTCGTGGGTGCAGACGTGCGTCCGAGTTTTCCTCTCAGTTTGCGTCCGGGTGATCCGCAGCCCATTCACAATGGCTGGAGCGTGTCGACGGATGCGGACGGGCGTTGGATTTACGCGTTGGTACCTGAATCCAAGCAAGACGTCGGAGTCTCGATCAATCATGCTGATTTTCAACCGCTGCGATTGACGCTCAGCCGCGCGAAATACGAGGTGACCGAGACACGCTCCGCGGATCAAAAGATCACTTTGCCCAATGGATTCATCCTCGCGGGAATGGTCACCGATGAAGCCGGCAAACCAATGCCAGGTGCCAACGTCCGTACGAAGTTTCACAACGAAGTTCGCGAAACAACCACGGACGAATACGGTCGCTATCAACTCGCTGGGTGCGAACCCGGTTTGACTCGCTTGGTCGTGCACGCCGAAGGAAAAGCACTCGAGATGAAAGAAGTCCGCATCGGGCCGGAAATGGAGATGCAAGATTTTGTTCTGCGTCCGGGTGGGCGTGTACGCGTTCGCGTCGTTGATCAGCAAGGAAAAGGAATCGCCAAGACTCACATCTTCCTACAGCGTTGGCGCGGACGCGTTGATTACTTCGAGTTCGATCACGTTGATACGTATACCAACGAAGACGGCATCTGGATTTGGGACGAAGCACCGTTGGATGCATTCCAAGCCGATATCTGTCCGCCGGGCGGCATGCAACTCACGAAGCAAACCATCCTTGCGGGTGAAGATGAACTCGTCTTTGAGCCTCCGAACTTGTTAGTTGTCTCAGGCACAGTATCCGATGCCGAAACGGGAGAACCGATTACTCACTATCGAGTCACGCCCGGTCTGGTCAACGAGAGATACCAAAACGGTATCAATTGGAATGATCGTCAGCGGTTTTCGTCTCAAAGTGACCATTACGAGGTCACGTTCAATCGAACCGGTGACGGGCATGCGGTTCGTATTGAGGCGGATAGTTACCGGATCGCTCAGTCGAGAGTTTTTGCGTCGGATGAAGGTGCGGTCAACTACGACTTTCAACTCATTCGCGCCACGAATCTGGAAGGAAGAATCGTCTCGCCTGATGGCAGGAGCGTCTCGGGTGCTCAGATTGCGATCGGGGATCCCAATACCCAAATCACGATCAAAGAGGGGCGATTTCGAGATTCGTCGACTTATGCGACCCGTTTGGTTGCTGACGAAGAGGGGAAATTCAGCGTCCCGGCAAGAGACGATGACTTTTATCTGGTGATCTTGCATGAAGAGGGACATGCCTTCATCAAGTCCACTCAGCTCGAGACGAATCGCGATGTTCGTTTGATTCCTTGGGCGAGCGTGCGAGGTTCGTATCGGGTCGGCTCCGAACCAGGATCCGACATTCCTTTGGTTGTCGGTTCGGGAAATTTCTCGCCAGGTGATCGGTTGGCCGGAAGGATCTATGCGGAATCATCTGCGATGACTGATGCTGAGGGACGTTATCACGTCAAACATTTGTTTGCGGGGCGATGCGCGATCGCTCGTGACATTGTGATGATGGTTGATGACGGAGCGACCGAAGTGGCTTCATCGATCCGAATCCCGTTCGACATTGATCCTGGCGAGCAGATGGAACTCCCGATCGGCGGATCGGGACGCGCGGTCGTTGGAACATTGTTTCCTCCGATCGAGACCAAGCAAGCGAACGCTTCGGATTCCGACGTGGATTGGAAGTTCGCCAACGTTTATGTCGACGAGGATATCGTGGCCCCGCCACCACCGGTCGATCAGCAAGCGTTGCGTCAGAATCCTGGGCAATGGCAGGCGTGGCTAGAATCACCCGTCGGACAAGCCTGGCGTGCTTCGATGCAGGCATACCAGGCTCAAAGAAGCAGGGTGCCCCGGTATCGAGCGACTGTCGCGTCTAATGGCCGCTTCCGGATCGAAGACATGCCTGCCGGGCGGTACCGTCTAAGCGTACGCACGTTCGATCAAAGCGGTTTTTCGCTAAGCAATCACCGTTTCAAAGTGCCACCGATAGAGACGTCTGGCAACAAGAATTCGTCACCCGCCGAACCATTTGATTTGGGTGAGCTGTTTCTGCAGCGACGCTGACGAATGCAGCTCTTGCGTGGAGGCTACCACTCTTCGCCGCGGAGCCGTGCGATTTCCATTGCATCTTTGTCACCACGGCCGGACAGGCAAATGACGAGATGTTCCTTCTCAGACATCTTCGCCGCGGCCTCGATCGCTTTGGCGACGGCATGAGCCGTTTCGAGTGCACACAGAATTCCCTCGGTCGTCGCCAAACGTTCGAACGCTTTCATGGCTTCGTCGTCACGACATCCGATGTAGTCGACCCGGTGGGTGTCTTTCCAATAGCTGTGTTCAGGACCGACGCCGGGATAATCCAAACCGGCGCTCATCGAATGCACATCGCAGGTTTGCCCGTCATCGTCTTGCATGACGTAGCTGTAGCTGCCGTGCAGCACACCGGGGCTGCCGTAGGAAAGCGGCGATGCGTGGTCGCCGGCTTGGCTGGATCGACCGCCGGCTTCCACGCCGATCATTCGCACGCCTTCGTCTTCGACAAACGGATAGAACATTCCTGCCGCGTTGGATCCGCCACCGACACAGGCGACCACGCAGTCGGGAAGACGTTCGAAGCTGTCTCGACATTGCTCGCGGGTTTCGCGTCCGATCACCGATTGGAAATCGCGAACCATCATCGGGAACGGGTGCGGCCCGATCACACTGCCGATGATGTAATGCGTGTCCTCGACCGATGACATCCAATCCCGCATCGCTTCGTTGACGGCATCTCGCAGGGTCCGCGAACCGCTCTCGACGGGCGAGATGTTTGCTCCGAGCAGTTTCATGCTGAAGACGTTTGGTTTTTGCCGGCGAATGTCCTCGGCACCCATGTAGATCGTGCAGGGCAAACCAAAGTGGGCACACGCGGTGGCGCTGGCGACGCCGTGCTGTCCCGCTCCGGTTTCTGCGATGACTCGGGTTTTGCCCATCCGCAGCGTGAGTAGCGCTTGACCGATCGTGTTATTGATCTTGTGAGCGCCGGTGTGGTTAAGGTCTTCGCGTTTGAGCCAGATTTGGGCACCGCCGACGCTCTCGGACAACCGTTTGGCGTGGTACAGCGGGCTGGGTCGGCCGACGAACGTCTTCAGCAGGCCGCTGAGTTCGCGTTGAAATTCAGGGTCCTTCTTGGCGTCGTCGTACTCTTGAGCAAGTTGATCGAGTGCCCGGGTCAGGGTTTCGGGCACGAAGCGACCGCCGAACTCCCCGAAGCGGCCGTTGGGGTCGGGAACCTGTGTGGTCGCGGGAGTGTTATCGGAAGCGGACGAATCGGCAATACTCATCAAATCTCAGCTAGGTAAATGGGGATGCACCGAAAACAATCGATTGTCACTGGAGAAGAAAACTTGGTCAACGCGACGCGGGCACTGATCTCGACTTTTCGGCCTCAAACCATCATGGGGGTCGATTTCAGCGGTGCCGCGTTGGCAGGTAAAAACGCGTGGATTGCCGAGTTACGAATCGTCGAAAACGGCCGCGAGGGTTCACCGGCCCGGCCGCTGCAACTGGTCGATCTGCAACCGCTCGGCCGTGCCGCCGGCGATCCGGCACGCGAGACAGTGTGCAAATATCTCGCCGAACGTATTCTCGCCAGCAGGCAAACGTTGTGGGGTATGGATTTTCCTTTTGGGCTGCCGATCGAGTTGGGGATCGGCGATTGGCCGGACCAAATTCGACATGTCACGGACCATGAAGGAAACGCTCAATCGTATGGCCGTCACCTCGTGCAAATTTCGCAGCAGCAGGGTGATTCGATGCATATCCGTCGCCTCACCGACCGAGAAACCCGAACCCCGTTCGACTGTTATCACTACCGCATTATCTATCAAACGTTTCACGGAATGCGGGACGTTTTGGGCGCGATCGCTGGCGACGCACATACCCTGGTCCTGCCGTTTGACTCCGTTCGGCTCGATCGCGGCGACGTGGCTGCGGAGGATGTGAACCGGATCGTCATGGAAGCTTGTCCTTCGTCGACGTTGTGGCAAATGTCCCTGCCGAGGCAAAAGTACAAACAACCGGGAGGCAAACCGCCCGACGAACTGCGACGCAAAAACCGGCGTCAGATCCTCGCCGGTTTGTCAGGCGTCGTTGAGATGTCACCGTATCGACGTAAAGTGATCATGAATAATCCCGGTGGAGATGCGCTCGACGCGGTGCTGGCCGGAATCGGGATTTGGTCCTCCTGGCATCGCGATGATCATGCCGAGATCGCTAATCATCCGCGGTACGGTCGCGAAGGGCGCGTGTATTGCTGACACGTCGCATGAGCAGCGGTGCGCCAAAGAGGTGCTCGACTTTGCATAGAATGAAATCGAGGTGGAACATGTCGAAAAGATCCATACCTGTCGCCGAGGCGACCGAGCGAAATTGGCCGGTTTTTTCCGTCGCGCAGTCGAGAGAGGTGGACCGGATCGCGATCGAACAGTTCTCGATCCCCGGCATCGAACTGATGCGAAACGCGGGCCGAGCATGTGCCGATCGCGTACAGCGGGAACTGTCCGAAAACGGCCCATCGACGCTGATCTTAGCCGGGGCGGGTAACAACGGAGGCGACGGGTACGTCATCGCCAAATGCCTGTCGGAGGCGGGCTTTGATGTCGCCGTGATCTCTCTGGTCGATCCGGATAGGTTGTCCGGCGACGCCAAACAGAGCTACGAAGATGCACTCAGCGATGGTGTTCCAATGGAGACCGCCGATGCCGAGACGGCGGTGGCCAAAATCAGATCCCACCGCGGGATGATCATCGACGCACTTTTGGGAACGGGTGCCAAAGGTGCCCCGCGGTCTCCTTTCGCGGAAGCGATTCGAGCGGCAAATGAGACGCGTGAGCCAGGCACCGACGGTGTCGAAGGGGCAACCCGAGTGGCAATCGATATTCCATCGGGGCTCGACGGTGACACCGGAGAGCCGTCGGACCCGACCTTTCGTGCCGACCTCACGTTGACGTTCGTGACGCCGAAAACTGGCATGACGAACCCCCAGGCTGACCCCTACCTTGGTGACCTGGAATTGATCGATATCGGAATACCGGAGGCGTTAAAACAACAATTGGGAATCCCCGGATAGCCAGCCGAACGGATACTGCTAGGCTGTTCGGTCGGGCTCGCCGAGGTGCAGCAATTTCGTACTGCCTTTTACTGATCGCAGCGTCTTTCAAAGTGCTGCGTCTTTCAAAAGTACAGCGTCTTTCGAAGTGCAGTGCCTCTCAAAGAGCTCTGCCGATCAAAGAATTGCCAAACGTTGGACCCGACCGTGTTGTGCCCGACGTTCGGCGCTCCTTCTCAACACCATCCCCTGCAAAGTTACCGTTCACGTGGACAGCGTTCGCAAACTCGTCAAGGATCACGAACTTCATTCGCTCGGCAAGTGGATCTTGCTCGCCTCTCTGGTCGGGCTCGTTGCGGGCTTGGGTGCGATTGCGTTCGATGTGGTTGGCCAAAGTGTGACTCGGTTCACATTGACTCAGTTTGCCGGCTACACCCCGCTCGAGGCGGCGGGCGAGCACGCACGGTTTGATCACGCCGAGCACACGTTTTCGCCGTGGATGCTGGTGTTGGTGGTGACGCTCGGCGGGTTGGTTTCGGGTGTCATCGTTTACACGTTTGCCCCCGAAGCGGAAGGTCATGGAACCGACGCCGCGATTGACTCCTTCCATAACAAACGCGGCAAGATGCGGGCACGCGTCCCGCTGATCAAAACCATCACTTCCGCGATCACCTTGGGTACCGGCGGTTCGGGTGGCCGCGAAGGTCCGATTGCCCAGATCGGTGCGGGATTTGGGTCATGGTTGGGCACGACGATGAAGCTCTCCAACCGGGAACGACGCATCATGCTGGCTGCGGGGATGGGGGCCGGAATCGGGGCGATCTTCCGAGCGCCGTTGGCAGGGGCGGTTTTCGCGGCAGAGATTCTCTACAGCGACGCGGATCTCGAGGCGGACGTGTTGGTGCCCGCCGCGGCGGCTTCGGTGGTTGCGTACAGCGTGTATGTGCAATCGCTTCCTACCGAAATCAGGTTTATTCCGATTTTCGGTTCGCAACTGCAGCACAATTTTGTGTCTCCGTTGGAACTGATCGCTTACGTTGCGTTGGCGTTGGTGCTCGTCATCGTCGGAGTGATGTATGTCAAAGCGTTCTATGGCACGCAGAAGTTGTTCCATCATTTGCCGATCGTGCCGCACGTGCGCCCCGCGATTGGAGCGGCAATGGCGGGATTGATCGGCATCGGGTTGCTGCACATCTATGACGGGGACCAGGCAGTCCTCGGTGTGCTCGGTACGGGGTACGGCAGCCTGCAGGTTGCCGTGACGTCGGCGACGAACCTGGGCATTCCGCTGCTAATCACGATCGCGTTGGCAAAGATCGTAACCACGTCGCTGACCATCGGGTCGGGAGGTTCCGGAGGTGTTTTCGGTCCGTCGATGGTCATCGGTGGATGCACCGGTGCGGCGGTCGGTTTGGCGTTTCAATCCGCATTCCCGAATGTCGTTACCGAGCCCGAAGCGTTCGCTGTTGTGGGAATGGCGGGTTTCTTTTCCGGTATCGCGCGGGCACCGATTTCCACGATCATCATGGTCCGTGCGTTGACCGGTGACTACGGACTGTTGTTGCCGACGATGTTGGTTTCCACCTCCACGTTTGTAATGAGCCACCGATTTCGGTTGTATCAAAAACAAGCACCCACGCGGATGGATTCGATGGCTCACCGTGGCGACTTCATCGTCGATGTTTTGGAAGGCTTGCAGGTCAAAGATATCTATCAACGAGATCGCAAGGTCACGATGATCCCCGAAGGAATGACCGTCGAGGATATCGTTCATCGACTGGCATACAGCAACCAGCATTACTTCCCGGTCATCAACGCCGATCAGAAAGTCGTGGGCATTTTCAGCGACAACGACGTGCGGGCCTACCTGTACGACGAGAGTATTTGGAAATTGGCGGTTGCCCGCGACGTGATGACCGACAACTTCATGTCGGTCGCTCCGGATGATGATCTCAATACCGCGCTTCTGCGGTTCACGTCTCACGATCTCGACGAACTGCCGGTGATCGACAGTGCACGTCCAGGCGTTTTGCTCGGGATGCTTCGACGTCGCGAGACGATCGCCGCGTACAACCAACGTGTGATGGAACTCAAACGCGAAGCGAAAGAAGAGGAGGACGTGCCTGCTTCCTAAGCACCGAGTTCGCGTGGATACGAAAAAAGCGACCGCCCGAAAAAGTTCGGACGGCCGCTTCTGTGACAATCTACCTTGGTGAGGAAAGACCTCGACTCGGTGGATTAATACCGGGTCGTGTATTGGAAGTAGAAGAAGTCGGCATCGTAGTCGCCGTCGAGCGTGACAGGAGCAGCTGTCTCCTTGTAGTAGTCGCCGCCAGCGAAGTGCGAGTACCCGAGCAAGACGTTGTTGCGAGCGTTCAAGTTGATGTTGAACAGAACGTCGATTTCGCTACCAAGGTCTTTCGAGTTTGCTGGGGTGGCGGTGTTGTAAGGAGTCATGACTACGCTGTATGGCGTTGTCGCTTGATCCAATCGGAAGTAGTGATACCACAAGATCATCGAGACCTTTTTGGTCAACGGCGTCAGTGAGAACACGTTGATGTCGTGCAGGTTGCGTCGACCGAACAAGTCCATGAAACCGTTGTACTTGTGAGCCAATGGGTAGAGGTGATCGTATCCGCCGTCTGCTCGTCCGACTTGATCGAAATCGTCTTCACCTGAGGCCCAGTCGTAGTAGAACCAAACGGTTGGGCTGAGGAAGTTGGTTTCGATCTTGCGACCGAGACCACCGGTGAAGAATCCGGCGTTGTGGTCGAACGCGGTCGCGTCTTCACCGAATTGGTAGGCACCTTCGAAGTCGTAGAGGATGCCACCGTCCGTCTTACCGCTGACGCGGCTACCAACGGTTTGGTAGCTGAATCCGATGTCACTGTTGTCTGAACCCAACCAGTAGGCTTCCATCGTACCCAACGCAGTGTTTTTCTGAGTCGCGTAGGCACCGTAGAATTGAATGTCGTAGTTGGCTTCGTCGGCGTCATCTGGATCGACAGGAACGAAGTTGGTCCAGAAGGCGTCGATCGAGGTGTCACCGTTTTGGTACAGACCCCGAATACCTTCAAACGTACGACGTGTGTTGGCCCAGTCCAAAGGCGAGATCGTTCGCTGAGCACCATAGACGAGTTCTTGGCGACCAACGCGGGTCGTCAATTTGCCATGGTCTCCGTCGAACAAAGTCAGGTCGACGAACAGGTTTTGGATGTCGGCGTCTTGCTCTTCGATCGGTCGCGGTGCGAACTGTTCGCCCATCGATTCAGCGTTCAGCATTTCACCGTAGACGCGGATGTTGTCGCATACTTCCCAGTCGGCGTACAAACGCGTACGGGACAGCCAGAAGTTGTCATCACGTCCGGTGATTCCAACACCGCGGTGGTTTCGCTCGTTGTGATAGCGATACCGGGTTTCACCACCGAGATCCAACTTGCCCAAAGGCGTTTGAAGGTTCTTGAAGTGATCGCCAAAGAAACTCGGCCCATCGTAGTAAGGATCGTTCAAGTATGAGAAGTCATTGGCGTAGAACACGCCGGCGTATGCCTTCTTCATCTTGCCCATCGCCGCTTCTTTCTTCTTAGCGACGGCTGCACAATTGCACGTTGAAGCAGGAGCGTACGAAACAGCAGGTTGCTCCACGTAGTACGGCTCCGAGATCGGAGCAGGCGCGATCGGCGCGGCGACTTCTGCTTGCGCTGCAACCTCGGCAGCGATAGGTGCTTCCTCTGCCCCAGCGGTTTGGAGAATTACCGGCTGGAGTCCGAGTTCACTGATCTCTTGCGCCCGAGCGGCGTCGCCCGAGATTCCGGCGACCGCCATGGAGGACAACGCTGCAAAAATCATTCGCCGTCGGCGGCTGAATGTAGAAACCATTAGATTGAGTTCCTTCCCTATTAATGGGTTTATTAGGCGAAAAATACCTCGCCGCCATGGGGGAACGATGGCTTGGTAACCGGTGTGGGGCGAAGCGACCGGCCATATGTTCTTTCGAGGTGGTTATGGCCTCGACGCATCGCCGGAATCGATTCCGATGAAACGCGTGGCTTACAAACTCACTTATCGACTTCACAAATTTGTTGATGGCCCAAAAGATGCCGAGGCTCACCAATTTTTTGCTAAAGCGTTGGTCGATGCGCATGAATTGAAACAACCGGTAAAGTCGCAGCGAAAACATGAGAAGACGCGCCGGTTAAGTAAGGTTTAACCCGGTGTTTTCACTCGATCATCGCAAGAGAGATGCGACGAAAAGACGCTCAGAATGAATCAGTCTGATATCACTTTTTGCTTTTATATGACACAATCATGGTGTGAGACCCGTCGGCAGCGTGAGTACCATTCCACGCTGCAGTGCCCAGGCATGGTTTCGCTCCTGCGAAACGTCGATTCGGTCTTCCACATCCAGACGGGCAAATCAACGAGCTGCGTTTCTAACCTCATGTGAGATTCCCGAACCAGGCAGAGTTAACCTGGGTTGATTTGGTTGAGTTTACCGCGTGAGGAATGCCTAGCCGGCGAGACCAGGATAGCGTTGTTGCAATTCCCCACGAGCTTGAGCGGCGCGATCGGGCTTTCCAACCTTGTTCCACAACTCCACCAGTTTCTTGAGTGCCTCCGAGTGTTCGGCGGCGTGCATGGAATACATCAATTGCGTGTGCAGGTATGCTAGTAACGCCCCCTCGTCATCACCCAACGCTGCGAAGCTCTCGCCCTGTGCGTTGTAGATGGTCGCTGCGGTTTGCGTGTCGGTCGGATTGAGTTTCTCGATAAGCTTGTTGACCATCTCGATGGCTTCTTTGCCGTTTCCCTGTTTGGCGGCGACCACGGCGAGTGCTGCTTTAGCCAAGGTTTGCAAACGACTTTCCTCGGGACTATTTGGTTTGATGCCGGCAACCTTACCGAGATCACTGCTGGCCCCCGAGAGGTCATCTTGGGCGAGTTTCACCATGCCTCCGAGATAGACCGATTCAATCTGAAGGTTACGGGAGGGAGCGCTACGCAGGTACCCGTAGAACTGCGCCGCCTTCTCATAGTTGCCGAGTGCTTTGGCGAGGTCCCCGAGCAATTTCATGGCGGGGTAAAAGTGCCATGAGTTGGAGTTGTTTTTTGCAAACTCAATCGCGTCCGCGGTAGATTTGTTCAGATCGCCCTGCCCCGACAACGCCATCTGTCCTTGGGACAACGCGAGATAGAATTGGGCGTCAGCTTTGATGAATTGTCGTGGCAGCTTGGAGATGTCGAGTTGTTTGAGTTCATCGAAGGCTTGGTCGTATTGACCGTCCATGATCAACTCGCGAGCGCGAGTGAGTTCCGCCGGGTCACCCTGGAACAAGATTCTGCGGATGTCGCTCGATGAGATGTTTTGGTCTTTTCCACCCGCGGTGATAACGACTTCATTCTTTGTGATGTCTTTCACCTTGCCGATCACGGCGTCTCCGTCATTCGGGTAGACACGGTCCGTTTGAGCGAACCCGCTGTTTGCAAGCGCGAGCGTAAGCAAGACAGCGAACGATGCGGTAAAACGAAGTTGAGAAGGAAGCATGAAATTGAATATCGTTAATGGATGTGGTCGTATTTTGATGGTGCGTCCCTTATGAAAAGGTTCACCCAAGAGAGTTTGTTGTCAAACGCGGCTAGGCGGGCGGCGGAAGACCCTCGGGATTCTCACCCAGTGCGACTTGGATTTTCTTCAGAAGTGCATTGAACTCTCGGTATTGATTGGCCCCACCCATCTCGGGATACAGAGCGGAAAGACTCGTGATGTCCCGAGCGGCTTGCTGGATCACACGTTTGTCATCGGCCGCCTGTCCTTGCTCGAAGCGGCATAGCGCGACGTGGTAGCGAGCCCGAAAGAATCGATCGCGGAAGGCAGGGTTTCGTTGGGTCATTTGACTGATTTTTCCCCAACCCCAGATGATGCCTTTCTTCCCTCCGCTCAATGCCGCTTTGTACGCGCTGGGACGGTACTTGGGAGCCAACGTCGCCGCCCACTGTTCGTAGGCAAGAGCGCCTTCTTCTTGAGCGTCGATCATCGTTGGTTTCTTTGCCAGAATCTCGCGGTACTCGCTAAGAGAAGCTGAGTACTTGCCTTGCAACCGCAACGACTTGCCCAACATGAACGGTATCGTGTCGGACGCGTTCGGCTTTTGTTTCAACGTTTTGAACGTCTCAATTGCGGTTGTCAGCAGTTCGGCGGCTTGTCCTCCAGCCTTGTTTTGTCCCGGTGGAATGGCCGACTCAGCCATGCCCAACATGGTTTGCCCAACCCATAGCAGCGTGACGTCGTCGTCCGCGATCGTAGCGATCCTCGATAGGAAAACGTTGAACGCATCGATCAACTGTTCCTGCCGTGCGGGCGGCGCGTTTTTGATTTGCTCTTGGATGTCGGATGCCAATACCCGAAAGGTGCCAACCAGCTTTTTCTTGCCTTCCGCGTCGGCGGCAGTCTTCTGCAAATTGTCGATCGTTTTGGAAGCACGCTCGAGCAGTTTTTCTTGGTTGCCTCCCGACGATGTCATCTTGCCGACAACCGCCTGCAATTCAGTGCGATACAGATCGAACAAAAAGTCATCCGAAGGTGCGCTCAATTTCTTGAGGACCGTGATCGCTCCGTATTTAGGATGATCGAGTGCTTTGACTGCGTCGTTCGGTTGATCACGTTTGAGGTGAATCTTTGCCAAGATCACTGCCGCTTTCATCGCTTCCTCATCAACGAGGCCGCCAGAGATCTGCTCAAGTCCGCCGGTCAGTTCCGTGGACGCGATACCGAGCAACTTGTCGGCTTCTTGCGGTTTGTCTTCGCGACGCAGTTTGAGCGAATCGTTCCAGTAGAGTTGTCCAAGCAAACGCCGGAACTTCGCCTGCTCGGGGCCGTTTGGCATCGCGTCGATCAAGCGTTTGGCTTCGTCGAGGTTACCTTTCTCCATCGCCATGACGATGGAAATGCCCTTGGCGGAAGCCGCTTTCGGGTTGTCTGGCCACTTTTCCACTAGGTAATCACCGAGTGATTTGATTTCCTCGACCCAGAAATCGCCGCCGGTTCCTTCCGTAGCGATGATTTGTTGCGCCGAGTTCAATGCGATTAGGCCGCCACTGAGTCCCGTTTCGGATCCCGGTGCGAACTGAGAGAGGAACCTGCCAACGACGTAACTGTCACGGTAGTTTTTGTTTTGCAACAACAGGTAAGCAAGAAACTGTCGTGCTTCGTTGATCGCGGTGGTGTCCGTGTCCGGGCGGATCATCGACAGCCCGCGGCTTAGAATGACGATGCCGGTTTGACGAGCCGCCGAAATACTGTCCTCGAGTGGCTGAACCTGTTCTTTCTGACCGCCTTGTTTTTTCAGTGCATCGATTTGTTCTGAAATTGTTTGCACGGTTTGGAAAACCTGTCGAGCCGAAACCAGTGCCTCTTCGAAGTTCTTTGGATCATCGGCCGTCGGCATTTCAGCGGTTTCTTCGGTGGCCGCTGCGTCGATACCGAGGTCAGCGAGCAAACCGATTGTTTCTTCTTCATGTGATCCCGGAATCTTTTTCGCCTGCAGCAACAATTTGCGGGCGTCCGATACCGCCCGTTTGCGTTCATTGGCTTTCGTATTCTTCTTGTCTTTGCTCTTGGCGAGATACGCTCGCGCGAGTGCTACGCGTAGGCTCTGTGCACCTTGCGATTTCTCTTCGTTCGGACGTAACGAACGTTGAATGGGTGTCCCGATTGTGATCGCTTCCTGGTAGTCGTTCTCTTCTTCGGAAAGAATGAGGTCGATCAATTCGGTTGCCGCGCCAATTTTAGCTTCACGCAATTCATCAACGTCGGCTTGTTCGAGCATCCGTGAAAAGCTGCCGTACGCCTCGTCACGTTTGCCGAGCGTCTTTTCAACGCGACCACGGGAGTAATACGCGTTGGCACCTTGAACGTACGAGTTGTACTTCTCACTTAAATCAGTGTAGATCTGTAAGGCTTCGTTGAGTTGTTTGGTGGCATCCTTCGTCGGATCTTCGAATGTCTCGGCCGACATCAACCGGGCTTCCCCGGCGTTGTGTTGGGCCATCAAGAACTCAAAACGATACTGGTCGCGACGAGCCGCTTTTTCCGGCTCCTTTTTTGGGTCAATCTTTGCACCTTGCATTTTCTGCAGCCTGCCTTTCAGGTCGGCGATGATGCTGTCGAATGTATCCGCGGCGGCTTGATATAGCTCTCGTGCCTTGCGACGGTTGGTGCTATTGGCGTCGTCGGTCATGAACTGCGACGCACGGAACATCCGCAATTTGCCCAACTGCGAACGTGCTTCGGAGGCTCGTGGGTTGCTCGGATGATTTTTCAGAAAGGCTTGCAATTCCGTTTCTGCATTCGAGAACAACTCGTCGCGCCGGTCCACGGATCGAGCCGCGACGGCGGAGTCGATGTAGGTTTGCGCCTTTTCCAACGGCACGGTAGTGACGTATGCCGAATCGACGCCGGGATACTGATCGAGCCTGTCGAGATAGGCGAGTGCCATGTCGTAGTAACCAACCGCTCGGAGTTGATTGACGAAGTCCGCCGCAGGTTCACCCTCACCCCTCGCCGTGGGCGTGCCCATGATTAGGAGCGCAAGCATGAACCAGAGGTCGAGGGGACGAACTCTACCCCACAGACGCGGTGTGTTTCGTGCAGACGTTTTCAAGCGAGCCAAATGGCGGGATGGCAGCATTGGGGCAATTGCAGAAGAGTGAGATCGATGGGATGTCGCCATGTCGAGCGGCACTCCTCTAGAGTAAAGTGCAGGTAGCGGGCAAGCAACCTTTTGGCGGCGAACCTGAACGTAGATTGCCAAGACGAGTCCCAGCGATTTTCAACCTTTTGTAGGTCAGAAGTGATGCGAATCCCCAGTGAACTTCACGGTGAATCCCTTTATCGCGGGACGCGCAGTCGTCACCGACCGACGCAGTCATGGCGTCGAGTGATTCGGTTGTCCATCGTGCTGGCGCTCGTCGTGGTGGTGATGCGTCAAGCGGCACGACCGGGCATCTATCAAGCGTTCTTTCCGGAGGCCTCTCAGTCGGGTGCGGTGAACGTCGCCCGAACGATTCCGCCGTCTGCAAACACCTCAGTCCCGACACAGAGTGCCGATGCAACCGGTCGACCAACAGACCTCAACACCGTTGCGAGCGATGGATCCAATGATTTGACGTCACAGATACGTCAGCGGTTCGAACAATGGGTCGATTCTGCACCGGAAGACGAACTGTTACTCGCGCTCGCGACATGGTTGCGCGGGGAGCTGTTGCCGGCCAAACTGGACGATTCCCTTCTCGTCGGTCGTCCAGCCGATGCGGCAATTCTGGCGGTCATGATTCAGGACAAATTGATTCGTTTGGCGAAGGACGGAACGGTTTGGCGGGCTGCCGATGGCGCCGGTTTGTACTCCACGCTCGGGATGCATCAGACCAATGGCGTTCGTTTTCAAGCACTCCAACACCAGCGAGCCGTGCCGGTCGTTGCGGGCGTACTGCCATTATTGCAGCAACCTGAGGTCTACCGCGGCAGAAGTTTGGTTGCCCAAGGCGAAGTTGTCCGTATTGAAAAGATTTCTTCCCCCGCGGATTCGGATGATCGTTGCAAAGAGTTTGGCATCACTTCGTACTGGAACCTTTGGCTGATGCCGGAGGATGCCAGTCGGCGGCCTTGGATGGTGGTAGTTTCGGATCTACCAACCCCTCTGCAATCATTGACTCATTCGCATGCGGTGAACCAAACGCCAACTTCGGAAACGGAAGCATCGGCGAGTCAATCGGATCCGAACAAAGTCGTCTTCCCGGTTTCGAGTCCTCGTCCAGTGGTGGAGGTAGCGGGCGAGTATCTCAAACGTCTTTCTTATCAATCGGCATCCGGGGCTGAATTGACACCCGTCATCGTTGGGCACATCCGTTCCTATCGCACCAATGGAAATCCAACGGTCAGTGCTGCGATTCGAGCGGCTGAACCTAGCAATGGCGAAGCTATTCAAACGGACGACGAAGTTCCGTTAGTGTGGATCGTCGTCGGGTCTGCGGTGATCGGTGTTTTGTTCAGCGTATGGGTATTTTGGAGAACGTCGGTCTTGAACCGTCAACTTCGACAGCGACGCGATCGCAGAAAGGTGACGTTGGGGATGACAATCGCAACCGTCTTCGCGGCGATGAGTGCGGCGAGTTCTGCTAGCGGACAATCACTCTCGGATCTGCTGCCCGGTTACGACCGTTCACGCATGGAGGGCATCGTAGAAGATGTTCGGCCGTCGCTCGATAATCCCGGAGTCAACGTCGACGAAATTGCGAAACTCGTGTTTCGCATGGACCGGCTGAGCGAAACGGTTCTCAAACAGCGGCTCGAACAGTCGGCCGATGAACCCGTTGTTGGAGATGCCGTTGCAGTTGACGACACCGTCCTTGAGTCACAAACCTTCACGGTCGGCTCGACTCTGCAGGAGTATCTCGGCATTGACCGCGTCGAGATGCTGCGTTTGTCACCTGTAGACGGTCTTCCACGATTCGTCTTTGCGCGGGGATCTTCGCAGAGGATGAGTCCCGGTGATCGCGTCAGTGGTGTCGCGGTTCGCATTCGGTTTCCAGGCGACGGCAACGAGTCAAGTTTGCTGCTGGACGTGGCGGGGCGTTTGGGATGGCAACCCGCGCAGCCGGCATCGCCTTCCGAGAATGTTCTGGCGATGCAAGGGATTGATCTGGGGCGATTGGCGGAGGTCGACTTACTCGATCGAAAACCGCTGTCCGAATCCGACTCACCCGTCTTTTATCCGATGATCGGTGCGTCGGCGAAGGTTGCCGAGCATCTGACTGGAGCTGAAGACTTCGACAAATCGGTGCTCGCAATGAGGGAGAACGCGACCGATGCTTTGCCGGTCAAGTTGCTGCAAAACCCAACCGCATTCACCGGCCAATGGATCCGCTTGCGAGTGGAAACCGTGCGGATCACACGAGTCGCCGTGCAATCGGAACAACGTCGACGCGAGATCGGAGGCGACGCCTACTATGAGATCGATGCAATCGGAGACCTCGGTAAGGTCCAGTTGCAAATCGAGGTACCCGATGGTGAACCCGTCGTGATGGAGAATCGGTATCCCGTCACGATCGTGACACGCGAGTTGCCAGACTTTCTGCAGCAATCAGATCGCGCCGATGGTCCATTGGTCACAACGGTAAATCGAGCAATCCACGTTGAGGGATTCTTCTATCGGTTGTGGAGTTATGAGTCCGACTTCATGAAGCAGCGCGGCGGCAAGCAGTTTGCTCCACTGATCATCGCAGGCGTGATCGAAGACCTACGCCCCACATCGGATGATCCGATGGGCGTTCAAGCGATCGGGCAGATCGCGGCGTTTGCTGTGGTAGGCGCGATCTTGGCCGCGATCGCATTTCACTGGGTGACCAAACGTGGCGACAAGGAGTCACGTAAGCGACGCTACGGATAGCGCGACGCGCGAGGGTGGTTGCACATCGCAAGGATTGCGCAGCGATCGCACAACCACGGTCCGCGCAAACAACACGGGGTGGTGTCTCTGCACGCGGGGTTCTCCTGCAACGTTGCACAGAAAGAGGTTGCCAGCGTGGATCACGCGACTGCGCACCGGTGGGTAACGAACAATTCGTGGTCCGCGCAGCAAAAACGTTCGCCCGATACGACATATCCGGCGAACGTTTGCGTTAGGTTTCCGAAACCACCAGGGTGAACTACTTGAGTTCGACGGATCCGCCGGCTTCTTCGACTTCGGCCTTGACCTTTTCGGCTTCCTCTTTCGAGACACCTTCTTTGAGGGTCGCAGGAACGCCTTCGACCATCTTCTTGGCTTCCATGAGCGAAGCGCCGGTCAGGTTCTTGACGACCTTCACAACGTTCAGCTTTTTGTCGCCGAATGCGGTGAGAACGACGTCGAATTCGGTTTGCTCAGCAGCGGCTTCGCCACCACCTTCGCCACCTGCTGCTACCATCACAGCTCCACCGCCGGCGGCAGGCTCGATGCCGTGCTCATCCTTGAGGTAGTCGCTCAATTCTTTGGCTTGCTTCAGGGTCATGTTGGCGATCTTATCGCCCAGTTCTTTTGCTTCGGCGCTGTATTCGGCGACCGCAGTTGCTTCTTCGGACATGTCAAACTACCTCAAAAACGAAAAAGGTGATTCGGAAAAGTTGGATTGGGAAAGTGCTCGGGTTTGATGAAGGTGACGTTACGACTCGTCGTCTTCGCCCTTGCTCTTGATTTGGCTGTTGAGCATTCGACCAGGGCCGAGCAATGCTGCGTTGAGCGTTGCACCAGGGCCGAGGATCTGACCAACGAGCATGGAGATTTGTTCTTCACGACTAGGCCATTTGCTAATCGCTTTGACACCCTCCTGATCGAGTCGTTCTCCGTCCATGACACCACCGGTCGCGGAGAACTTGCTGTACTTCTCGTCATCCTTGTCGAGACGAACGGCTTCTTTGACGAGTGAGACGAAATCGCTCGCACCCCACATCAACGCGACTTGGCCGCGAGCGCCTTCGAATGCCGGTTCCAGCGATGACCCTTCCGTCGCTCGGCGAGCCAGCGAATTTTTGACAACCATCATTTGGATGTCTTTTTCGCCGAGTTCGCCGCGCAATTCGTTGGTCGTGTTCGCGTCCATGCCAGTGCAGCTAACGAGCACCGCATCGGAGACCCCTTCGAGTCGACGCTTCAGGTCACGCGTGACCAAGTCTTTAACGTATTTACTCATTTGATTTTTTCGCTGTCTAAACTCACTCCGCGTTCACCGCGGTTGGGCAAAAATTTAGTTTCCGGCTCGCGTGAACCCCAAACGCGCTGAAAACTCATGAGGTTTCAGTTCTTGCTCGTTGAGTCGAGAGTGACCGACGAGGGGCGTTGGGTTCGGAAAGCGGCGTTGCTTAGGTCTGGACTCGGACGCTCGGGGTCATCGTTGCACAAATGGCAACGCCTTTGACGTATGTCCCTTTGATCGTCTGCGGTTTGAGGCCGACGATGTAATCGACAAAGGTCGAAATGTTTTCTTCGAGTTTCTTCGCGTCGAAGCTCATTTTGCCGACCATCGCGTGGACGTTTCCGCCTTTATCGTTGCGGAACTCGACCTTACCGGCCTTGTACTCGGTGACGACTTTTCCGACATCAGGAGTCACGGTGCCTGCTCGCGGGCTAGGCATCAGGCCACGAGGACCGAGGACACGACCGAGAGGACCAACGAGTCCCATCATGTCGGGAGCAGCGATGCAGACATCAAAGTCGGTGTAGCCATCTTTGATTTTCTTTGCCAAGTCTTCCTGGCCGACTTCGTCAGCACCGGCTTCTTCGGCTGCTTTGGCGGCGTCGCCCTTCGCGAACACAACGACCCGTTGCGTCTTACCGATACCGTGTGGAAGAACGAGCGAACCACGAATGATTTGGTCCGCCTGGTTGGGATCGACACCCAAACGCATGTGAACTTCGACGGTTTGGTCGAACTTCGTTGCGTCGTATGTCTTGAGGGTCTCGACCGCTTGAGATAGCGGCTGGGACTCTTTCGGTTGCTTTGCAAGCGCGGCGCGATACCGCTTGGATTGTTTTGCCATATTGGTCACGACTGAGGTTGTCGGGTGGTTCGGCGAAGCGACTCAATCCTGACCGAAAAATAGGCTAGTTTGCCTCAATCGGTTCAGTGGTCACTTCTCCCACTTGTGGTCTCGCGAGACATTGCACCAACCTGTGGAGGCGGTCGTCTCGGGAGAAGTCGCGGAGTTTGGCGAAGTTGCCGAGAATCGTCAACCTCAACTTTCCATGCTTATTCGGATTTTTTCGAGAAATGAAATCCGGGGTCACGAAAATTCCGAGTGCGGAACACGGGTTGCTCTGGCCATAACATAGTGTGTCCGGCATCTGTCGACGTGACAGACGGACTTTCCGATGCCGAACGGTCGGTTCCATGACCGGCGTCTTCCGCTCCCATGGAACCAGACGGATCATCCCGGTGGGGAGATCCTCGATTCATCTACGAAGGACTTTCATGCCTGATCGCGATCCCAATAACGCCACGAACACGAACGAGTATCCTCGCCGCATGAAGTCGCGTTGGCTTACCGCATTGCCGGTTTTCAATGAGGTGAACTACGTCGACGATGTGCTCGATCAAGTTCTCCGCTACAGCGATCGCGTGCTCGTTGTGAATGACGGCAGTTCGGACGGCACGACGGAGAAACTCGATGCTCGCCGAGCGGCCCAACCCGAGCAGATCGATGTGCTGCACCACTCACAGAATCGTGGCTATGGAGCGGCGCTACAGAGTGCGTTTCAATTTACGCTCGACAATAACTACGAGGGCGTCGTGACGTTGGACTGTGACGGTCAGCACCAACCGCATCGCATTCCGCGATTCATCGAAGCGGCTCGCACGGCCGACATTGTTTCGGGCAGTCGTTACCTGAAAAAATACGAAGGCGACGATGAGCCGCCTGCCGAGCGGATGTTTATCAATCGGCGGATCACGGCCGATTTGAATGAACGACTCGGGTTCTCGCTGACCGACGCGTTTTGCGGTTTCAAGGCGTATCGCGCCGATGCTCTTCGCGCGATGCGAATCACCAACGACGGCTACGCAATGCCGTTGCAGTTGTGGGTCGAGGCCGCCGCGGCACGGTTAAGCGTCGTGGAGATCCCTGTTCCACTGATCTATCTCGATCTGGATCGTTCGTTCGGTGGGTCGCTCGATCACGCCGAAACCAGATTGAACTATTACAACCAAGTGATCGACGAAGCGATCGAGACGGTTCGCAGTGAAGGCAGGTTGCCTGACACGGTTTGTCTTCGCACGCAATCATGCGGTTAAGTGAGACGAACACGCTTGCATCGAACGAACATCATTTCGAAGCACGTTCGTCTGGAGTGCGTCCATGCCTGAGGGCCATAAGACGCACTATCTGGCTTCTCAGCACTCCAGACTGTTCGCGGGAAAGACACTGAAGGTCAGCAGTCCGCAAGGACGTTTTTCGACCGACGCGCGTAAAGTAAATGAGCGTGTTTTGGAATCAGTCGATGCCGCCGGTAAGCATCTCTTCTACGTGTTTGAAGGTGAGCGAATCGTCCATGTGCATCTGGGGCGGTACGGAAGTTTTGTCAGCGAACCGTCTCCACCGTCGCCTGCGAAAGGTCAGGTCCGGATGCGAATCGTTGGACCGGAGGTAACACTCGATCTTCGCGGCCCGACGCAGTGCAGAGTGATCGATGAAGAGACACGTGTTTCCATCGTCGACAAGCTCGGGCCCGATCCTCTGGCCGGGGGAAAGCGAGCAGACTTCCTGGCGAACATCTCAAAGAGCAACAAGCCGATTGGCGGACTGCTGTTGGATCAATCCGTTATCGCGGGCATCGGCAATATCCTTCGAGCCGAAATACTCTTTGAAACAGCGATCGATCCGAATCGTGCTGGGAAAGACCTGACTCCCGACGAGTTCTCTCGCCTTTGGCGGTCATTGTCCAAGATGATGAAGGTCAGTCTCAAGCACGGCCGCATCATCAGCGTGACTGCTAGGGAAGCAGGAAAGCCGCTCACGAAACTGGCCGACAAAGAAAGATTTCGGATCTATGGCAAATCGGAATGTCCGAGGTGCGGCGGCGCGATCACGCAAACGCCCGTGGCGTCACGCAAGCTTTACGCGTGCCCGCAATGCCAAGACATAAAGAATTAGAGCGTCATTAGAAGAAGCTGTAGCCTATGCCGCCTGACTTCGGTCGCACGATATGCATCGGCGTCGCGAGTTTCATGTCGACGATTGTTGGTTAGACGACAGATCAGAGAATGGTTGTAGTGAGTATGTGGATTTTGCCAGTTGGGTTCGCATGACAGCGATCGCGATTTGGCTGGGTGAGCAAGACTGCGCCGAACGAGTGACCTAGCGTTTACTTCCGAAGTGCCACGATTGGCGTGCTGCTCGGTCCTCTCGATCGCGGAGATACCCATGGTTCGTCACACGCTCTCCATCGCTGCAATTTTGACCGTATTTGTGTTGTGCATCAACGACTCGGCCAACGTGCAGGCTCAAGGCTTTTCACGATCCGGTTATGGGTACGGGTATGGCGTGCCGATGTATCCCACTCGCTTCGGTGCGGGATCTCCGATGGGATACGTTTATGATCCGTATGCGTCGGGCAGTTTCGAACCGCCAGACATGCACAACGATCCCATGTTTCGCGCCCAGCACAAATTCGATAGCCACTTTCCGGGACGGTACCGACGCAACCAACCGTTGGAGTTGAGGGGATCGGTCACTCACCAGCACCGATATTCGGCTCCTCGCCAATATCGTTCGACGACGCCGCACTATCACGGTTGGTAAACGATTGGTTCGACGACCCGAACCAACGATGGCCGCTCGAACGCATCAAGAACAGCAACAACGTTGCAAAGAAGTAAAACCCGATCAAGATTCCGCTCGCTCGAAGAATCTGTGCTTCGGAGTCTCGCGCGCGTAGATCGACGAGAGAAACAACGGCCAATCGCACTGCGAATCCGGACGGCAGGATGAATAGGATGACGCCCCACCATCGCCCCAGCAAAACGATCAGCATCAACAACCAACTGATCGCAATGGTGAGGATCAAAGTCGTCGTCGAGATCGAACGTCCGAGGCCACGCTCTGCAAGTTGGAATGATGCGATGGCAACGGCCACCGTGAATGCGATCCCCAGTATCTGTCGAATGCTTCGTCGCTCGGGCGGTTGCAGTTCGCTACGGTGAATTCGTTGGTGCGACCACTGCCATGCAATCATTGGACCAACGACAGATATTCCAGTAATGCACAACGCCTGCAGAGCGAGGGCGGGTTCGTGCCGGACCAGCACCACGAGTAGGACCAAATTGCACAGCCACGCCGCAATGACAATTAGGCGGGGCTGCATCTGTTGGCGGTGGGCGCCAACGCGATCAGTAAAGCTTCGTTGCCAAGGAAGATGGATCAACGCGGCCCAAGTTCCCGCGAGCGTCCAGGTCGCACACAATCCACCGATGGTGATTCCCAGCAAGGTTTGCGCCTGATCATTGAGACCGTTGCTAGAATTTCCATTCAGGATGCCGCCTATTGCGCACGTGCATACCAGTGACCAGACCGCCGTCCAACCCAGCAAAACGTAATCAGGTTGTCCATCTCTGAACGGAGACCGGATCATTGAAGGCTTTCTCGGCGACGACTTTCGAGTGACTGAAACAGACCCGGTAATTGACCGTCACGACGGTCTGCCATCTGTTCCAGAACACGCTGATCCGTTTGGTTAGACGTGAATCGCGTCTCGCCCGACCCCATGAGAAGATGCACGCCGGCGGGATGGCGGCTGCCGATGGATCCGACCACGGAGGGCGCAGCCTTCGCGAATGGATCACCGGATTCGACGATACCGCCACCGACGTTTCGGATCGTGGCACGCGTGCCGCTGAGCCAACCGAGGTCATCGTAGGTCGTTGGTTTTTCGGAAACGAATGCTGTATTGGATAAACCGTCGCTGACGTCGTCGCGGCGGATTGTCCGGTT
>NZ_ANOH01000222.1 GCF_000346505.1 Aporhodopirellula sallentina SM41 | reverse complement strand
CGTCATCATCCGGCGAAAATGCTTGGCTCGCTTTCGCAAACGTGTCGCAAATAATTCGGCTTGGTGTTGCGCGTTTTCGGGCAACGCCCCAAACGCCGCTTCGCCGACCGCATGCACATACGGTTTCGCACCTTTGGTCGCGACAGGCGATTCCTCAGGCGACGACGGAGCCTCGATCTTCTGAGCCGCAGGCACCTCTTCGCCGGTGGTTTGTTCTGCGTCGGCTGTCGGCTTTCCTTCATCGGTCGCTGACTCAGACCGTCCCGACTGCCCAATCACCGGTTTGGGACCGTGGAATTGATAGTAGGTGCATTCGATTCGACCGTTGTAGAGTTTGCGACGCCGGTCCGCCTTCCGCCCCAAGATTCGCTCGAACCCGTTGTAGGCGGTCAAGAAATAAAACGACCACGTCGGCAGGTGACGCAGCACGTCCGGAATCGCGGCGTACAGATCCTCGATTTCCCAGTCCCGCCCGATCCGCATGCCATAAGGCGGGTTCGTGATCAAACAACCAAAACGTCGCTTGCTCTGCAATTCACGGGCATCCGCAGTCTCGAAGTGCACGTCCGCGGTCACACCCGCCGCCTCCGCATTTTCACGTGCAAAACGCAGCACACGGAAATCAGTGTCACCCCCGAGGAGTCGCTGTGGCAACGGTTCGAGTACGTTTTGCAGTGCCTCGCTCCGCAGGTCCAGCATCGCTTGCCGCGGGGCGTCCGGCCAATGCTCAAACGCGAATTCTCTCGATTGCCCCGGTGCCATGTTCCGGCCAATCATTGCGGCTTCGATCAAGATCGTTCCGCTGCCGCAAAAGGGGTCAACCAACGGTCGATCCCGTTTCCAATAGCTCAGCATCACCATCGCGGCGGCGAGAGTCTCCTTCAGCGGAGCCGCCGTCACGTGGGCGCGATAACCCCGACGATGCAGCCCACGGCCGGTCGTGTCGATCGTGATCGTTACTGTGTCTTTGAGCAATGCGACATCGATCTTGAACTGCGGCCCGTTCTCAGGAAGCGTTTCGGTTCCATGATCCCGCCGCATCGCGTCCACAATCGCACGCTTGACCGCTCGTTGGCATGCCGGGACGCTCGACAAAGTCGACTTCACACTGC
>NZ_ANOH01000221.1 GCF_000346505.1 Aporhodopirellula sallentina SM41 | reverse complement strand
GAACGGTATTGCGTTTAACCCCAGCACACAACACCAGACACCACCCAACCGAAAAAGAAGGCACCTCTCCCTTTTCCCACCTCAAACCCATCACCGCACAACTGCGAACCTTTCTCAAAACCAAATGTCCAGCTCAACGCACCATTCCGCTCTGACCGAATGATCACCGCATTAGCCCGATCGCCCTAATAATCACCTGGGTAGACAGCAGTCACCCCTCTTGCGAACGGATCGTCCGGGACAGCAAATCGTACGGAACCGCTGTGAAATCCGACGCCAAGTCGATTTGGCCTTCGGTTTGCTGGCAATTCGCGATTCTGCGGGCTTCCCAGGTTGCAACGATGTTCGATGGCCGTGCCCCTCACGTGGCATAAACCGAGAAAAAGTCGAGCGATTAGGGAGCCAGGTTGACCACAAGCGAACGGTTGCGAGGGCGTCTACGGCGGGAATCACGGCCATCGCCGGTTCGCAATGAGAAGAAACAGTTGCAATTTGAACCCTGATCGGCCTATAATCAGGACCGAATATCAATCGACAGGGGTGTCTGCACGTACAGGACGCTGCCGGTCATTTGTGAGTCTTTCGAGATCCTCTCGTGAGTCACAGGAGATCGTGCGTTATATTCCATCCTGGCAAATCACCTCTCCCCCCTTTTCCTTCTTCTCCCAGACGCATCGGATCCACCACAGATGAAATCAAACCGTTCCGGATTCACGCTCGTCGAATTGTTGGTGGTCATCACGATCATCGGCATCCTGATGGGCCTCCTCATCCCCGCCGTCAACGCCGCCCGGGAAACCGCCCGTCGTAACCAGTGCTCGACCCAGTTAAAAAACCTGGCACTGGCCGCCATCCAACACGAAAACGCCAAGGGCCAACTGCCTGGATATTTGCAGAAATATGGTTATTACTCCGCTTCGGCTGATCCTTCTGACCCGACATCGACCGCTCCTGCAGCACACGTTAAGCTTGGAACTTGGACTGTCGCCCTGTTTCCTTGGCTAGACGCTCAACCAACTTACGAGCATTGGACCGAGGATCGGTACCCTATCGTTGACGGTGCCGGCGGCGAATTTGACGCGACATCGGGTGCGGCAGGAGCTGGATTTCACCAATTGGCGGCGCCGAATCTCGCCATCATGCAGTGCCCAAGCAATCCCAATAGCGACTCCGAAAACGCTCGAAACAGCTACATTGCAAACAACGGAATGGTCCCTTACGAGGCCGGTACCGGCGGACCAACAGCTGCAGAAATCTCGGCATCGATGGAGCGGGCAAATGGTGCATTCAACCAAAAATATTCGGAGAACACAGACTCCGTGCCGACCGGTCCCAAAGTCCGCTTAGACGATTTCAAAGATGGACAAGGTAACACGATGCTCTTCAGCGAGAATGTCCAGGCATTACCTTGGAACCGTGCAGGTTTCATCAATGCCACCAGCATCACCCCTACGTCGCCGGCGACGGAAGTTGGTTACCCTACCGCGTCACGCTACACCCAAGGAATGGTTTGGCACTACGCTGACCCAGACTCCGCAAGCACAGGAATGGCCTCAGTTTGGAACCAAATGGGCACCGGCTCTGCCATCGTCCCTTCGGCGGTAGCCAATAAGTACAAGATTAATGGCGGCAAAGAAGATGGTGTCTCGGAAGACATCTTCGTGCTCCGCATGGAGTCAAGCAACGCCGCTCAACTCGCGCGTCCGTCCTCAGCGCACACTGACGGTGTTAACGCGGGCATGGCGGATGGTGGCACCCGTTTTATTGCTTCAAACATCGACTACCGTGTCTACCAAGCACTCTTAACGCTTCGCGGCAAAGCTAGCGATGTGCCATGGCCAGAGTTCATCCTTGACGATGACGCATATTAACAAACGCTTCGCAGCTTAAACTCAACATCAGGCGGCATCCTTTGGGTGCCGCCTTTTTTGTTGCTTCCTCGGATTTTGCAGCTTCCTGTGGCCTCTTTGCTGCCTTTTTCAGTGTGATCGGTTAGACTGCGAGTCTCTTCCGTTTCTCTTTCGCCGAGGGTGAGTCCACGTGCAACTGAAATGTCCGGGGTGCGCCCGCACGCTGAAAATTCCTGACTCCGCCGCCGGCAAAGTCATCAAGTGCCCGTGCGGGAAACAAATGCGTGTCCCCGCGGCAAAGCCCGCCGCCGCTGCGAAAACACCTGCCGCACGACCCGCCGCTCCCGCGATGGCTGCCGCTGGTGCCACCACCTCTCACGCCCCAACGGCATCTCGCCTCCAATCCGTCACACGCACGCCGGCGGCCCGTCCCGCCGCCCCCGTATCGACCAACGCCTTCGGCGTCGACGCGGGCATGTTCGATGAACTGACCGAAACCGACCTCAAACCGGTCGCGGTCCCGCCGAAACCCGGCACGCAGCCCAAAGTAAAAAAGCCAACCAAGGGCGGGACCGACGACTACGTCTCGGACGATGACAAGAAACGGATGTCGGTCAATGAGGCGAAACAAAAAGCCGAACTCGCCCCGCTGCCGCAGCGTCTCGGTGCCTACTGCATCGACTGGCTGCTCTGCGTCGGCATGTTCTTCGTCGCCGCGCCGGTCCTGAGCCTGATCTCGATTGCACTCTTTGGAACGCCTTCGGAAGAAAGCGAATCGATTACTGCGTCAGAGATCTTCTTCTTCGTCGGTCTGGCAATCGCAGGATCGGTCGGGCTGGTGCTCAACGCCGGGCTGCTCGCCTGGAAGTCGCAAACCCTCGGCAAGATGATTTGCGGACTGACAATCGTCGACGCCCAAACGATCCGCCGAGCCAGTTTCCACCAAACCGTGATTCTCCGGTTCATCGGCTGGAAACTGAAATGCATGATCCCCTTCCTCGGCGCCATGTACGCCCGCCGCGACCTATGGTCCCTGTTCGCCAACGAAGGCATCACCGAACACGACAACATGGCCGGAACCCTCGTCGTCACCACCCGCAGCGTCCATCGTTAGTAGGTTTCGAAGAGAGCCCCCAATCAGCCGATCGGCATTCGCCGCGGTTTCCTACGGACACCCCGCGCGAACGCACG
>NZ_ANOH01000220.1 GCF_000346505.1 Aporhodopirellula sallentina SM41 | reverse complement strand
GTTCATCGAAGCACTCGTGTCGATCAATGCATAAAAATGCAGGTCCTCTTCTTCTTGAAACAGTTTTAAGAACAACTGATCCAATCGCGCGTAGAGGTTCCAATCAATCAGCCGCAGGTCATCACCGGGAACGTAGTTGCGAAAGTCCGCGAACTCGACGCTCTGGCCTTTGCGGCGACTGATCCGCTCGCCTTTCATCCGCCCGCGAAAAATCTTCCGCGACACCAACTCGAGTCTTTCGAGTCGCTGCAAAAGAGCAGGCGAAAGCAGCGTGCCTGCCTCGTCCACCGACGGGGACGTGGGCTGCGATTCATCGGTGGTGGGCGTAACGTTGGACATGCCGATAGCTTAGCGGAATTTCAATGTCTCGTTGGCGTCGATGCTGATCGAGCATTCTCAAAATCGTCCGTGCTTCGGCCGACGCCGCCGCAGAAACGCCCGCTACGACCCGACGTAACGGTCGAACAGCGAACGGGCGTGTGGGATGTCACGAACGCCACTAATCACCGCGCGTCCGTCCCGAAACAGCGTCAGCACGCGTTGTTCGGGCAGCGACAATCGCACAAAAAACCGGGACATCTTCACCTCGCCGACGGACTCCCACGCCTGCGCCATGCGTCCCAGGTCGACGGCAACTCCGGCACCGGCAATCTGCACCGCGTCGCGGCCACAAAGCGTTTCGGCAGAACTCTCCTCCGTCGCCGAAGCGTTCAGAAAATCAAATTTCTGTCCCACGCAGGCTCGGCAATTCTCGGCAGGAGACAACCGGATCGTCCGAATTTGGTTGTGCCACAGATCCACCGACAGGACTTCATCGCGAACGTCAAAACGATTTCCGGAGATCCACTTGATCGCTTCACAGGCCTGCAGGCTCGCGATCAGATGCGTCGCCGGACCGATCACGCCGGCCGTGTCACAGGTGGCAGTCTCGCCGGGTAATGGTGGTTGCGGCAACAGACATCGAAAACAGGGCGTCCCACCGTCAAACAAACGCACCTGTCCCCCTGCGCCGATACATCCGCCATGCACCCAAGGAGTGCCCGTCTGAATCGACCAGTCGTTCAGCAGCAAGCGAGCCGAGAAGTTGTCGGTGGCATCCATCACAATATCGACGTTCTCGAGATTCGCCGCGATGTTGTTCGACGAGATATCAACCACGCGTTCGTCGATTTCAATAGACGAGTTGATTGCTCGAAGATGCGAGGCGGCGGCTTCGGCTTTGGCAGCGGCGGTTTTCGCATCCACCTCGGTGTACAAACTCTGCCGCTGCAGATTGCTCCACTCGACGAGATCGCGATCGATCAATCGGATCATGCCGACACCGGCACGAGCGAGCAATTCCGCCGCGACGCTGCCGAGTGCGCCACACCCGAGAACCGCCACTCGTGCTTTTTCGATACGAGCCTGCCCCTCCGTTCCGATCGGATCGAACTGAGATTGGCGAAGATAACGTTCGTCGGCTCGCGAGATCGTCATGGTTCGGGCAGTTGCGTTGCTGACGCCTTGGTGTTGGTCGACGGTCTTGAATACGTGTTGGCGATCAAGTGTCGAAAAAGCCAAAAGTGGATAAAGCGACAGATCCAGCGGGCTTGTAAGCCGGGTTTTGTGACAACGTTTGTTGCCGGTGACCATTTATCTGTGCACGACGATTGCTCGCCGCCTCAATTGCAACCTACCCGGATGTCGATAACGAGACGGGCCGCCTCGTGAATGCACCCTGTTTGGTCTAGCTCCGGATGGGGTTTACCGAGCCGACCGAGTCACCCCGGTCGCTGGTGCGCTCTTACCGCACCGTTTCACCCTTACCACGCGTTTGAAGCAACTCCCAAAGGGGTCACCCCAAACCGTTCGGCGGTCTGCTTTCTGCTGCACTTTCCCTAACCTCACGGCCGGTCGACGTTATCGACCATCCTGCCCTGCGGAGCCCGGACTTTCCTCCAGCGATCGACCAATGCGATCGCCAGCGGTCACCCCGCCCACTGTTTCTGTCACTCGATAGAATCCTCTTTCGACCGCACACTCACAACCGGGCATGTGGGTGGTTGCCCCAAACGCCCCTCGCGAGCAAGCAATTTCACAGCTCCGGCGGCCGCGATGAGGCTCAGCGATTCTCGGTTTCGACCGGGCCGACCGCCATCCGCGATCGAGACGTCGGCACCTCGAAATCGGGCGGCAATTGGTACGCCGACCCATTCCCATAAGAGGACGCAGAACCATAGGGGTTCGTGCCGCCGGCCGTCCGCACGCCCGACATCGGGTCATCCATCGCCGACGGAATCATGCTGTTGGCAACTTCCGTGGTATCGATGCCACTGCGAACCCATCCCGAGGCAGCCACCGCTTCAGGATCGACTCGCATTGCCTGGGCGAGCCAAGCCTGCGCCGAGGCGGGATCCCCGTCGGCGATTGAGGCCGCGGCGAGTTGCAGTCGAGCGGTCACGTCGGCAGGGTTCTTCTCCGCCGCGGCGATCAGATAGCGATTGGACTCCTCGATCCGGCCGAGTTCTCGCATCGCCAGCCCGCGCAGCAGGTCGGCACGGCCCGGAACGATCCCGCCATCGGTCTGGTTTACCATCTGCGAAGCACTGGACTCGTTTAGCCGGTCCAGCGTGGCGAGCAGCCGGTCATGTCGTTTCTGTTGATGATAGATCTCGGCCGTCTGCAATTGCACGTATGGGTAGTCCGGCTGCAGCGACAGAGCCCGGTGATACGCCGCGAGCGCCGCATCGGGGCGGCCCTGCGCGTTTTCACAATCTCCCCATAATGCCCAGAGCGCGGCCCATTCCCGATCTGACTGCAACGCGATCTCGCACTGCCGGGCGGCTTCGTCGACACGGCCCAGCTCAAGATACATCCGTCCGAGCCGTTGCAGGTGCTTCGGGTCGCCCGCACTGAGCTGCACGGCCTGCTTGAGATGTTCGATCGCGTCGTTGCGTCTGCCCCGCTGCCAGAGCGTGTCGGCGAGACCTCGATGAGCGGCGTCATTGTTGTCGGAAACGTCGAGCGACTCGCTAAACAACGTTTCGGCGACCATCCATTCGCCTTCGCGAGCCGCTTTGAGCCCCTGACGTGACAAACGGCGTGCCGCCACGGTCTGCCGGCTCTCGCCGAATTTGACGATGCCCCGACATCCCGACTGGACGCAAATCATCCCGATCGTGGTCGCCAAAACCGCGACCGCGCAGGGGCAAACGCTGATCACACGACCACTACCTGGAGGGTCGTGCAATCGGCTCGCATTTCGGTCGTGCGAACTCGCGTTCACGTTCGCTGCACCTTCACCGGGTGTTGCCCGCGTTCAGATCGGCTCGGGAGCCCATTTCTTAACGATTAACCGGCATTTCCGGTCATTCACGCTCCCGGGATACCAAAACCGCTACGACCGTTGCCAGCCGGACAACCGGCAAATTTCCCCTTTTCCGAACCACCGTTACGACCGGCCCGACACTGCGAATCGCCACACAAACGGCCGATCGTCATAACCGTCGGGCGGCCCATCAGGAGGCTTCCCCCGGCTCCGGCTTCGATGAAACGCACCATGTGGTGGCACCGGTGTCGGAATTCGAGACCCAACGAACGCTTTCCCGCTGAGCAACGCGATGTTTCCTACGTTCCTTTCCGAACCCGAAGAAAACGCCCCCGGTCAATTGCTCGCGGATCTCGAACGCCGCCAAGATGAGGCCCTCGAACAGCTCGACGACCTCGAGAAAAAACTCAACGAGGTTCTCAAGGGGCTGAACGTGGACGTCGAAGAACCCGAGCTCGACTGAGTGCCGACCGAGCCTCCTCCGAGCCTCCTCCGAGCCTCCTCCGAGCCTCGACAGACCGTCGGGGCATCGATAACAAAGCAGCGTCCACCTCGCAGGCCAAATGAGTTATCATCGGCTCGCTCATCGGCAAAACATCCGACGAGTTTCACGCACCGACTCTGCTTTCGAGAATCCGAGCCATTTCCAAGCATTCCGCCGAATCGGACGTCCCCTCGGCGAGCCAGCCGCCCTCCGGATCGTCCGATGGAGGAGCCTCGGCGACGTGGACGTTCCTGAAGAACTTCGCCCGCAACCCGACCGCGGTCGGGGCGATCATGCCGAGCAGTCCGGGCTTGGTCAAAACGATGGTCGAATGGTTTGACTGGGACAACGCCCGAGGCATCGTGGAGTATGGCCCGGGCACTGGTGTCTTTACCGAAGGGATCGTACAGCGTTTGCACCCGGACGCAAAATTTTTCGCAATCGAACGTTCCGCGGACTTGGCCGAACTGACTCGCAAGCGTTGCCCCAGCGTGGACGTTCTCGAGGAATCCGCTGACGACGTTGTCCGCTTGTGCCAAAACGCCGGAATCGATCAGGTCGACGCAATCATCTGCGGCCTGCCATGGGCCTCGTTTCCCGAATCGCTGCAACGCAGCATCCTCGACGCGACCCTCGACGTGCTGCGTCCCGGCGGACAATTTGCCACGTTCGCTTACTGGCAAGGCGTCGTGCTGCCGGCAGGCATGCGGTTTTCAAAGAAGCTACGTGAGAGCTTTTCCGAGGTGCACCGCAGCCCCACGGTTTGGCGCAACGTTCCTCCGGCGTTCGTGTATCGCTGCACTAAATAAGACCGCCACGCAATCGGCTCAATCCATAGACGTAAAATCGTCTGGCCCGCGTTCGCCGCGGTCCCTCAGCACGAATCAGCGAGTATACTCCACCTGTACCCCATACCTGGAAAGCCCACCGTTTCCATCCCGCCAACAAGGCGCCGCTCTACCGGCCAACGCTGATCGCACCGGCCAAGCGGTTATTCCCACCAACACACCGGGGTTCCTTCCCAACCGCGAACCGGTCGATGGCAGAGCAATGGAGTTGAATCCCCGAAGCTGAATCAATGGACTTGACTCCACATCACTCTTCGTCCAACTGGCTTTCCTATTTCGCGTTTACCCGAACATCCTCGCCTGAGTACCACCGTGCTAAATCGAGTTCCACAACTCTGTCTTTTGACACTGTCCCTTTTTTGCGTTTGCGCCGCCAACGCCCAACAAACCGCTTCGGTCGAAACTGAGTCGCAATCTGCCCAACGCGAAGCCGATGCCTGGAAGGCGATCGATGCCCGCCCGACTCCTCAGTGGTGGCGTGACGCAAAGTTCGGCATCTTCATCCACTGGGGCCCCTATTCCGTTCCCGCGTTCTCCGAAGTGGGGCGTTACTCGGAGTGGTACTGGATGGATCTCGCCAACCCCAAACGACGCTCACACAAAATCGTCAAAAAGTTTCACAACCGCGTCTACGGCGAACGATTCACCTACCCTGACTTCGTTCCGATGTTCACGTGCGAGTTGTTCGACGCGGACCAATGGGCCAAGGCGTTCGAAGAGTCCGGCGCGAAATACGTCGTTTTGACCTCCAAACACCACGACGGGTATTGCCTCTGGCCGAGCGAGGAAGCGGACCTCGCCTGGGGCCGTCCCTGGAACAGCACGAACTCGGGACCGGGTCGCGATCTCGTCGGCGAACTCACCGAAGCGGTCCGCAAGACCGACGTCAAAATGGGGCTCTACTATTCGATCTACGAATGGTTCAACCCTCTCTACACCGCGGACGTTGACCTGTTTGTCGACAAACACTTGATCCCGCAATTCAAGGACATGGTCAATCGCTATCACCCCGCCGTCATCTTCACCGACGGCGAATGGGATCATCCCGCCGCGACATGGCGAACCTCCGAAATGTTGACCTGGTTGTTCAACGAATCTCCCTGCAAAGAGGAAGTCGTTATCAACGACCGGTGGGGCAAAGGCGACCGGCACAAACACGGCGGATACTACACCACCGAATACGGTGCCGGACTGCCCAACGCCGAGAACCCGTGGGAGGAAAACCGCGGCATGGCTCACTCGTTCGGATACAGCCGCACCGAGCGATTCGAGGACTACAACAGCAGCGAATCGCTCGTCCTGATGTTGATTGACATCGTTTCCCGCGGCGGCAACTTCCTGCTCGACATCGGCCCGACCGCCGACGGTCGCATCCCGCCACTGATGGAAGAACGACTCGCCGAAATCGGGCAATGGCTGTCCGTCAACGGCGAAGCCATCTATGACACCACAACGCACTCGCAGACCTGCCAATGGACCACCGGGCAAGAAGAAGAGCTCGGCAAAGGCAACTATCGGGTAAAATACGACGTCAACAAACTGATGAAAAACCCGGACGAAGGCAAAGCTCGCAAAGAAGCCGTCTTCACCCGAAAAGGCGAAACTCTCTACGCGATCTGTGCTGTCTTCCCCGACGGCCAATTAACACTCAACAACATCAAGGCTTCACCCGATGCCGTCGTCACGATGCTCGGCCACGAAGGTGAACTGCCATGGACACAAAAAGGGAACAACGTCGTCATCGACATGCCGTCGCTGAACCCCTCGCGGATGCCCTGTGATTTCGCATGGACGTTCAAGATCAGCAGCATCGAAGATGATATCCAGTAGAATCGTGAACCACGATTTTTCGTCTGACCTGTTACCCCTTTCTTCCCGCTCAACGTTTTCCTCCTTCCAACCCCACGGAACGTCTGATGAACGCTAACCGCAGAGATTTCCTACGCACCGGCGCCGCAGCCGGCTCGGCACTGACCCTCGCCGGAACGGTATCGGCAGCCGATCAATCGAACGAATCGAGTTCGAAGAAACTACGGCTCGCTGCCATTGGAGTGGGGGGCAGCCGAGGCCGATACAACCGCGGTGGAGCCATCGCTCGCCAAGCCGCCGGCTTCGCCAACATGATCGCCGTTTGCGACGTCGACGATAAACACGCTGCTGAATTCAACGAATCCTTTGGCGGAAAACTCACCACCTATCGCGACTACCGCGATCTGTTGGAAACCGAAAAACCTGACGTCGTGACGATCGGAACCCCCGACCACTGGCACGCACAAATCGCGATCGATGCACTGCGAGCCGGTGCCCACGTCTACTGCGAAAAACCTCTCACCCTGACCATCGACGAGGGCAAAGAGATCCGCAAAGTCGTCGAGGAAACCGGCAAGGTCTTCCAGGTCGGCACCCAACAACGCAGCGACAAGACCCGCTTCCTGACCGCCATCGCTATGGTGCAAACAGGTCGCCTCGGCGATAACGTCAACGCCTACGTGGCCATCGGTGGTGCACCAACAGGCGGCCCGTTCGAAAACACGACCGCTCCTGAAGACATCGATTGGGATTTGTGGGTCGGCCCAGCCCCCGAGGCCAAATACAGCGAAGAACGACGCCGTTTCTTCCGTTGGTATCTCGAATACTCCGGCGGCAAGATGACCGACTGGGGTGCCCACCACATCGATATCGCCCAGTGGGCAATTGCTCCCGGCGAAACCGGCCCGGTCAAGATTTCCGGCGAAGGCGATTTCACCCCAATCGTCCCCGACGACTTCAATTGGAAATCGTTCTTCAGCGGTGACGCTTCGCTGCCCAACGGCTACAACGCCGCGACGAAATTCCACGTCAACTTGGAGTACGCCGACGGTGCGACCCTGAGCGTGAACCATCACTACAAACGCGAAGGTGACAACGTCGACTTTGGAAACGGCATCCTCTTCGAAGGCGACAAAGGTCGGATTTTTGTCAACCGCGGCAAGATCCAAGGACGTCCGATGGACGCCCTGACCGACGAAGATCGCAAGGAACTCGACGAGAAAATCGTGGAACTGTGCAAAGGCAAAAAGCCCGGCAATCACATGGCCAACTTCTTCGCCTGCATCGAAGAAGGCGGAATGCCGATCTCCGACGTTTGGTCCCACCACCGCACGATGACCTCGTGCCACCTGTGCAACCTGACGCTCATGCTCGGCCGAGAACTCGAGTGGGATCCGAAGGCGGAGCAGTTCGTCAACGACGATCAGGCCAACGCTCTGCTTAGCCGCGAGTCACGCGAAGTCGCCCGAGCCGAAAAGGTCAGCTAGAACGATTTGAAAACGCTCTAGCATTCCCCTGCAGCGTGGCTTTCGGGTGGAATCGTAGTGGATGACGCAAGGAATCCCCTTGCGTGACTAGCGCGTCAAGGACTCGTCGCCTCGTCCTCTACCCACTCGTCCACTACCCACAAAGAGAGCTAACAACAATGCAAAAAGGGCGAGACAGCAACATGCTGCCTCGCCCTTTTTCGTTTTGTTCCGGCCGACATCTTGATGCCGGTCAATCGTTCACCGCACCAACACCGATCGTGTTTCGGTGTTCCGGCTCAAACTTTCGACTATTCGTCGTCCGACAAACGCAACTCGAAACCTGTTCGCTCGTCCACCGATTCGTAGAAGCCACGCACGATGTTTCGTGCGTCCTGGTTGCCCAACAGTTGAGCCATGAAACGCTGTTGTGGTTGGCGGAACTGTTCTCGCAGTTCCTCAACGTCCGGTTGAAACTCGGTCGGTGTTACCACGTAGTACACGCTTTGGGCGTCGTTTGATGCCACGCCGTACTCACCCAACTCGGTCGTGAAAACCGCTTGCATGAACTCGTCGCCCACCGCATCGAGCTGGGGAACCTCGGCGATGACGGTTTGCATGAACCCGAGTTGTTCGAGCCAACTGAACGGGCCGACGTTTTCGATCAGGTTCTCTTTCTTGTCCTCGGGGATGATCTCCGACAACGCTTTGTCGCCTTCGCCCGCGGTCGCTGCGAGCTCTTCAGCGGCTTTCTTAGCGAGCTCTCTCGCTTCCCGCGTTCGGATGTACAAAATCACTTCGTCGCGGACATCGTCCAATTCTGGAACCGAGGAAGGAACGTCTTCCGTTTTCCAACTGATGTAACTGACACCCCGTTCCAGATCGACCGATCGCAATGGCGAGAATTCCGGTTGCGGTGGCAAAACCGTTCCGTCCTGCATCGGGGCTCCAAACATCATGGCACTGAACGGTGGGCCGCGACGGTTGAATCCGGTACCGAGCCCGTAGGAGGCTCCGGGACCAACGTCTTCCACGCTGACGCGGTTGACCAAGTCACCATCGGTGGAACCGTATTCCATTCCGAGTTCCTTCGCCATCTCCTTCAGGTCCAAACGCTTCGGCGCGTCTTCTTCTTTTTGGACACCCACCGACACGTTGCTTTCGTGAACGGCACGTTGGCTGAAATAGAGACGCATCCGCTTGTTCGCTTCGGTGATCGCACGATCAAGAGCGTTCCGAGCAGATTCGACCACCATGTCCGTCGCGATTTCGTCGCGAACTTCTTCGAACGATTGCGGACGGGTCTCTGGCTCGTCGTCCAATTCGAGGCTAGTGGTTTCCTCGGCGTCATCGGCCATTTCCAGACCATCGGCTTCTTCGGAGTCCTCCGTTGCCGTTTCGGCCTCATCGGCCATCTCCTCACTGTCCTGAGCAGACTCTTCTTCCGCCGACTCTTCCTCGGCAGGAGTTTCTTCAGCAGGGGTTTCCTCGGCCGTTTCCTCGACAGTGGTTTCCTCCTCCACTGGAGCTTCTTCCTTGGCAGATTCCTCTGCGGCGGCGGGTTCTTCCTCGGCACCAGCCGACTCTTCTTGGAACATCACCAAACGGACGGAATTGTCGAGGCTAGAATTCGACGAGGAATCCTCTGCCGCCGGTGCTTCGGACTCACCTTCGTCGGCCGCTTCGGACTCTTCCACCGATTCGTCGCTGGCTTCTTCGCCTGATTCGTCGCTAGCTTCTGCGGCCGGTTCAGTCGCTTCCTCCGCGTCGTTTTCGGCGGGAGCCTCTTCTTCAGATTCGACAGGTTCTTCTGATTCAACGGGCAATTGGAAATCGCCACCTGCGATACGGCGTTCGTATTCGGCACGAATTTCTTCTTCGCTGAGCTTCGCTTTCTCGGCATCGATGAACGATTGCAGGTCCGCAGCGACCCATTCGATCACCGCCGAATCGGGCTGAGCGAACGCGGGCAGTGGCGATTGACTTCCCGGATAGCTCAGACGCTCTTTCCCCTCTTCAAAGACATCTTTGATGTCCGATTCACTGGGATTGTCATCGGTCTGGTCCAAATACTCGCTCACGAGCACGCCGTAGGCGTTCACCGTCGCTTTGCGGTTCAACTTCAGGAAATTCTCCCACTGGCCGAGCGGTGTGACCACGGGAATTTGGCCGTTGGTCAGCCCAACCAACGAACTTCGCTGGTACAAATCGGCCAACAAATGCATCCGCAACTGCTCGTAGAGATGCTGCTGACCGAGTTGGTTGCCGCTGCTACGCAGCAACATCGCAATCATTTCGCCGTCCGAAACCGTTCCGTCAGTGAACCGAGTCAGCCAGTTGCCGATCGCCGCATCGTCAAGTTCGAAGCCGGCTTTTTGTGCCTCGTTGTAGAAACGCAGCGTGTTGACGGTGGCCTCTTCACCGGGATTGGAATCGATGCCGAGCGACTGGATCTGGCCCGATTGCTCGTCATATTGGAACCCGGGAGTTTGCGGGACGCCGCCACGATTGATCGTTTCACCAGCCAATTCGCTGAGAAAACGCACCACCGCCGCGTGATTTTGAGTCGTCCGTGCAACCCGTGCTCGGGTCAATTCCACACCGTCAAACGTCGCCGCGACCGGGTCGGAATTCATCCCACCGCCACGACGCATGTACGTGTCCAAGGCGGGCAAAACAACGAAAGAAAACAGAGCCAAGAGGGTCAAAAAGACCATCATCGGCTTGAGGTTGCGTCGAAAAATCTCGAACGGACTCGAACTCATCAGAGAAGCCTACATAAACCCGCGAAGCCGACACTAACGTTGGGTGCCTTGACCTGCGGACGGAGGGAGGGGGCGGGAGGGGAACCACAAACTGCAAAGGGTATCGCCGATGGAATTTAAAGGTCAAGATGACTTGACATCTCATCGGCCTCAAACACGGGCCACATATTGGCTGCTCAGCCGGCGGATGAGCCGTTTCATCTCCAACACGCTGACCACGGCAGACACCCGGGCGGCGGACAATTCACACTCCACGGTGACCTCGTCGAGAGATGTCCCGGTCGGCGAAATCCGATCCAGAACCGCCCTCTCGACATCGTTGAGCGTGACCTCGCGGCCGTGGCGAACCTCTCGATCGTTCCGATTCGCCTCCGATTCAACGCACTGAGTAATCGGCTGACCGATCGGACCGAGCAATTCGAGCACATCATCCGCGTTGGTCACCAAAGTCCCACCGTCGCGAATCAACCGGTGACACCCCTGAGAGGCTCGGCTGTTGACCGGCCCCGGCAACGCCCCCACCCCGCGTCCCAATTCCGACGCCAATCTCGCCGTGATCAGCGAACCGCTACGCTCGGGAGCCTCGATCACCAAAGTCGCCAACCCCGCCGCGGCAATCAGACGATTGCGTTGCGGAAACATCCCGCCGCGAGGCTTCGCCATCGGAGCATACTCGCTGATCACCGCCCCGGACGTTGCGATTTCGTCTGCCAAAGCCTTGTTCTCCGGCGGATACATCTGCCCGAGTCCGCCGCCGAGGAACGCGACCGTACGCCCACCGACCTCCAAAGCCGCTCGATGAGCCGCCGTGTCCACGCCCCGAGCCAACCCGCTCACGATGGTCACCGACGCCGCGGCGAGGTCACGAGCGAGCCGCCGTGCCTGCTGCAATCCGTACGGCGTGGCGTGCCGCGTGCCGACAATGGCCACTGCGAAACGATCCGCCTCGACCGCCTGCCCGCGGCTGAACAAAATCGGCGGGGCGTCTTCCAGGTCAGCAATCGCGGGCGGGTATCCACTCGCCCCGGGCTGCAGAACCCCGACGTGATTCTCGCGGCACCAACGGACCACCGAGTCGACGTCGATATGATCGCTCGCCGTTCGGATCACGTGAGCGAGCTTCGGTCCGATCCCCACGACTCGTTCGAGCGCCGATTTCTCTGCAGCGAGCACCCGCCCCGCCGTGCCAAATTCCTCGAGCAACATCGTCAGCCCCCGAGGTCCAAGACCGGGCAACAAACACAACTGCAGCCGATCCCGCAGCCCCGGATCGATCGCCGAGTCGAACTCTAACATTCCGCTCTCTCGATCCTCAGCACTGTTCTCGCCCGAGACACTCTCGCGGCAACCGGTTCGGTCGGCATCCCGTTCGCCGACACCAACGGCGTTCGCCCGATCGTTTGCCCGCAGCGACTCGGCTGCGGAAGCTTCGGACTCCTCGCGTTCATGCTGCCAAAAGAAAAGCTCATCAGACATCGCGGCGGCCCCCTCAAACTCAGGCTCGGAATCCTAGACCGTCTATCCGCTTCAGACCGTCCTTCGCCACCGCTCCGGCTCAACCCATCGAGACACGAGTTCGCGGCGACACACACCACGATACTGTACCAAATCCCACTAACTGCCGTATCAACCGGCAGGAGGTTCATTCATAACCCCCGCTCCACTATCCGGGGTAGCCGATCTTGTCAAAGATCCTCACGCAGCAGGATCATTCAAAAGCTGCCCGCTACCCACAAACGAACTGCCACCCACAAGCTTCTATGCGCTGAAGGCGTCTTCGCAATCAGCCGGCCGTCGAACGTGGCGGCCAACGCCGAAATGGAGAGCAAAGCTTGGCTTCACCCCCAATGGAAACTGCTGAAATAGTCTCAATCGGATACGCCGGAGGCCGACACAAAAACGCGATGTATCGCCCTCTGGGCGGATGGTTCGGTTCAGATACTTTCCGGGATACAAACCGACCGAGGGTAGTCAACGGCTTGTGGGAGCCCCTCATGCAGCAGGATCTTTAACAAGATCCACTACCGGCTACTTTACCGATGCCGAACGTTCACTCGTCGAACGCTCACTCGCTGGGCGGATCTTCGGCGGAACCTTCTTGCCTTTCGGGATGAACCGCATCGACGTCGAGTTGACGCAATGACGCGTGTTCTTCTCGGTCATCCGTTCACCCATGAAAACGTGACCGAGGTGACCGCCACAGTTCTTGCACAGGATTTCGATCCGAACACCATCGGCATCCGTTTGACGAGTGATCGCCCCTTTGATCTCGTCATCAAAACTCGGCCATCCACAATGACTCTCAAACTTATCTTTGCTCAGATACAGCTTCGCGTTGCACCGACGACAGATATACGTCCCCTCGCGTTTGTTCATCGTGTATCCCGCGTTGCTAGGACGTTCGGTTCCCTTCTGCAAAATCACGTACCGCTCGAATTGATTCAGCGGGTTGTAACTCCCGAACTTGACCGCCTGCTCGTCCGACTTCTCCGGCTTGGAATCTTCCGCTGGCTCCTCGGCAACGGCCGACTCCTCTGTCGCGGCCTCATCCGGTGCTGTTTCCACCGCGGCGACTTCACTCGTCTCATCGCCCTCGTCGGCCGCGCGAGCCTGCATTCCGAACCCGCTCGTCACCGCAGTCGCAACTGCCAAACAAATTGTCGCGAGCGACCCGAACCAAAATGAGTGAGTGGGAAGATGGTTTGATCGCATTCGAATTTCTCCAACGTTTGATGTTCTGTCCGTACGTTCTACTGAAACGCACCCCAGTTCGTTCACGGTTTTCCAGCACGTACATCCTAGTCGGCCGGCAAACATCCCTCCGATTCCAATCATCGGCGGGCAAAAACGCAAATCAACATGATTGAACGACCGCAGCGATGGCTACATCCCCCGACGACTACCCGCGATAGGCATTGGTACGACGTAAACAGACGTTTGTGCCGTCACGATCATTGTCTTGAAATCGTCGCCGCCGAAGGTCACGTTGCACGAACGCTCCGGGAAAGCAACCGTTCCGAGGGCCTCTCCGGACGGGCTGAAAATTTGCACACCTAAATGAGTCGTGATGTACAAATTCCCCTCAACATCCACGGCCATCCCGTCGCCACCGGTCCCCTGCACACCTTCGGGTTGTTCGAGAACGCAGAACTCACGCTGGTTCGACAATTTGCCGGGCTCGTCGATATCGAACGCCAACATTTCACTCTGCATGCTCGGAATGACGTACAGCGTCTTTTCGTCGAGCGACAACCCGATCCCGTTGGGTGCGTTGAGGTCACCGGTCAATCGTCTGACCTCGCCTTCACTCGAGAGGTAATAGACGGCTCTCACTTTTTGCGGCAACGGTGTCGGAGCCCGATAGTGCGGATCGGTGAAATAGATACCGCCCAAACGATCGACGACGAGGTCGTTACACGCGTTGAAGCGCACCCCCTCATACTCATCAACCAACACTTCGCGGGAACCATCGGCGAGATTGTACCGAACCACCGCGCCGTCCATCTCGCACGCGAGCAGCTTGTCATCCGAAAGGGGCCACAAACCATTTGCGTGGTTGGACTCCCCGGTGAAAAGGCTCAAAAAGCCGCTGGAGTCGAAACTCTGAATCGCGTTGTTGGGAATGTCGGTAAAGTAAAGCTTGCCGTCCGACATCACCGCGGGGCCTTCGGTGAACTGGAACCCCGTTGCAAAACGCTCAATCGGCCCGAGCGGTTGAATCGTCTTCTTCTTAACCGTCGCCGTATCCGTTTCCGCCAACGACTCTCCGCAGATGCCCGCTGCGATCACAAAAACAACGGCACTTAGCAAGCAACGATTCAGCATCAACGACGTTTCCTGTAAAAGACTCTATGAAGATGAAACGCTCGACCCCTGCGCTTCTTGATCGGCGGTCGCCACAGCCACCTGCTGCAGGTGAATCATCAACTTCTTGTGGTCACGGACGACCCGCAAGAACTCTTCTTCACTGACCGGCTTTTGAATGTAGTCGTAAACGCCGAGTTCGTCGCAACGTTGGCGGTAGGTATCGTCCTCGAGTGCCGTCAGGACAACCGTCGTGATCCGCGCCGAATCAGGGTGAATCTCCAGCATTTCCTCGAGAACATCGAGCCCCGTGCCATCGGGCAAAATCATATCGAGCAGCAACAAATCCAAACGCGGAGCACGAGCAAAGATCCCGGTGCGTTTCATGAAAAGGATCGCCTCATGCACCGTCCGCACCAACGTCAACCGATGATGCACGCCACTGCGACGCAGAGCATGAATGGTGATACGAGCGTCTACCAAACCGTCTTCCACCAACAGAATTTCCATTGGCTTGGTACGTGAATCACCCAACATATTCCTAACTCCTTAAGGTTTCCGTCGCATCGGCGAGCAGCAGATCGCAGCACTCACCAACACGCTTTTTTATTCGCCCGACCCACATAATCGCCCGAACTACTTAACTCATCTGGCCCACTTACTCATCTGGTCCACTTGCTCACCCGGTCCACTTACTCATCTGGCCCACCGCTCCGAGCCCGACTGTCGTGCAAACGGATCAACTCCGCTTCCAATCTTTCGTGCGCCGTGAGGTCGCGTGAGAACCGCTCGATCGACGTCGTCATCATCCGCAAACAGTCGACGTCGCATCCTCTGTATTGTAGTTCTTCGGCCTGTTCTACCAAGTCGATTAATTGAAGATACAAGCAACGATGTTGGTCCGTCACGTTACGAACCATTCGCTGCCGTTCATGCTCGGCGTCGCTTTGCTCAGCGATCGAGAGCGAAGCCGCAATCCGCTGGGCCGCGTCCGAACCCGCCGAGATCAACCCGTACGACTCCTCGAGAGCAAATTGCAACGCGAGCAGATCACGAAGCTCATCGAGACAACCGACCAACTCCCGGATCGTTGCCTGCGGCTTCTCCAAATCGCTCGGCTCGAGCTCGCAGAGCGTTCGAAGACGATGCACCTCATGCCATAAATGAGGATTGCTGTCCTTGATCTCCTGAAGGAACGCCGCGTTTACGAACCAATACGCCGCCGCTTCTCCGCGAGCATGCGATTGCGAATCGGTACCGTTGGTCGCCTCGTTTGCCGACGCACCGGTGAAGACAGTAGCCATGATGGCAGTCCTCCTTGCCGTTATTCCGTGATTAAGAAGAGTCCCTGAACCTAAGACTGCAGGACGATTTCGTCAAGCAAATTCATGCTTTCATGAAGAAAACAAGAACACAACAGCCCATCCGGGGGGACGTTCGTCACAACCCAATCGCCCCTCCTTTTCCGATCCGCATGATCCGCCCGATTTGCGTCCCGACCGCTCTTCCATATCCCGCTCGTTGTGACCAAACTAGCCGGCTCCACGGCCCTTCGATCTGACATCTGCCACCGGCAGATGACCACCCAAATTCCTCCCGGCGATCCCAACGCCCACCGAATCCGTTCTCCCCACCTAACTCCCACCAGTCGATCCCTCTCGGCGGATCACCCCCATCCGGCGGATTCACTCTGCCGGTCGAGCAACTCTGCCGCCCGATCACCGCAGCGTCCTCGCGCGTTGCCACTCACATCCTGCCTCCCGTCTATCCCCAAATCGCCAAACTCCCCGATGCGATCCTCCACTAAACATTTCGATTCCATGGCCTCCCATCTGCGTTTCACCCTGCGACCAACGCGTTTCCACGTTCCCCTGGCGGCCGCATTGTTGATGACCGTGTTCGCGATCGGTTCGAACCAGCTTTGCATAGCCGAAAGAAACCGCTCAGCCGAAAAAAACNGCTCAGCCGAAAACAATTCGATCGAGAAAAATAGCTCGAGCGAAAAAGCACCTCGGCTGCGAAAGCAACGCGGCAGGGAAAAGCAACGCGACAGGGAAAAGCAAC